>CAZGXT010000146.1:0-7529 GCA_964529675.1 uncultured Caulobacterales bacterium | reverse complement strand
CTACGACGAATAGAATTCGACGACGAGGTTCGGCTCCATCTTCGCCGCGTAAGGAACCTCGGCAAGTTCCGGCACCCGGACAAAAGTCGCGGTCATCTTCTTCGGATCGACATCGACATAATCGGGAATGTCGCGCTCCGCTGACTGCAGCGCTTCGAGGACGAGCGCCATGTTCTTGGCCTTGTCCTGGACTTCGATGACGTCGCCCGGCTTGCAGCGGTAGGACGGGATGTTCGTGCGGCGGCCGTTGACCTTGACGTGGCCATGGTTGACGAACTGGCGCGCGGCGAAGACGGTCGGCACGAACTTCGCGCGGTAGACGATGGCGTCGAGCCGGCTTTCGAGGAGGCCGATCAGGTTCTCCGCCGAGTTGCCGCGCTGGCGGATCGCATCGTCGTAAATCTTCTCAAAGTGCTTTTCGGTGATGTTGCCGTAATAGCCTTTGAGTTTCTGCTTCGCCTTGAGCTGCAGGCCGTAATCAGAGGTTTTCTGCTTGCGCGCGGCGCCGTGCATGCCGGGACCGGTTTCGCGCTTGTTGACCGGCGATTTAGGGCGGCCCCAGATGTTTTCCCCCATCCGGCGGTCGATCTTGTATTTTGCGTTCAGACGCTTGGTCATTGTCTTTCTCTACCCGGCGCGCTCCGGCGAGGAATGGATTTCCCCCGCGATTTCAACGGCGGCGGCGCGCCACCCGTCATGAAAGGCCGCGTCTCTAGCGGCGGGCCGCAGCCGTGTCAAACCGCCGAAAACGAAAAGACCCGGCGATAGCCGGGCCTTTCCAGAAGCGTTCAAACCTGGATTCAGGCGACCTTGCGGCGGCGCGTGAAGCCGAGGCCGGCAAGGCCCGCGCCCATCAGCCAGATCGCGCCCGGAACCGGGATCACTGTCTCGCCGAATTCCGTGATGTTGCTGAGGCCGGCGCCGCGGAGACCCTTGCGATCCCAATCAATCGTCAGGTCGCCGCCGCTGTTGTTGAAGAGGAAGATCTGGGTGTTGCCGAGCTTCATGGCGATCCAGAGCGCCGCGGTCGTGAACGAGAAAGCGTCGTCCGCGCCCGCACCCAACGTATCGTCCCGATCACCGGTCGTGAACATCGTGCCGGCGAGGATATTGAGCGCAGTAGCCGTCTCCTCCGGCGAGTCGGGGTTAAATTCGTAGCGGTCCGCCGACATGGTCGACAGCATGCCTGCCGTCCCTGTGACGCCGCCTGGGCCCATCTTCGTGTCGACAATCGACCCGCCGACGATCGCCTGGCAGGACGGCGTACAGGTGATCATGGCGGTGCCGCCGACCGTGATCATGTTCGCGCTGGCCGACGTTACGGCTGCGAGCGACATCGCCGCAGCAGCGGCGACCAATCCGACAAAACGCATTTTCTTTGACTCCCCTAATATCCTACGGCCGACAGTGTCAGCCCGAACTTCCCTACCTCAAGTTAACCGGGATGCAAGGTTGTTAAGAGAAAATTTAGGTTCCATCGCAATTTCCTCATGCTGCTAGTGCGAAAAAGACACTAAATTCGCCGTTTTGGTGTCGCAACGATTAATTTACAACCTTTACAGGCGCCGTTCCGTGACTGGTGGCAATCAGGCGATTTCTTGCCTTAATGGCGCGGCGCTCCAAAGGACCCCCGAAAGATGACTCGACCGCATCGCATCCCGCTGCGCCCCGCCTTTGCGCTGATCGCCCTGGCGGCCGCCGCCGGCGCCTGCGGAAAAAAGGACGCAGCCCAAGCGCCGGCCCCAGCGCCCGCCGCCGCGCCTGCCAAGGCCGCGCCGGTCTCTTCCGAAGAAGAGAAGGAGGATCGCCGGCGCGACCCTTTCACCTATTCGAACTATGACGCGGTGCGCATCAGCGACCTTGCGCTTGAGGCGAGCGTGCTTTTTGACGCGAAGGTCCTCGACGCCGTCGCGACGCTGACAATCGATCGGATCGATCCCGACGCCGAAGAGCTTGTTCTCGACACCAATGATCTCGATATCGCGCTCGTCGAAGCGGGAGACGGCGAGACCTTTGCGCCGGCTGCGCACGCGCTCGGGCCGGACGATCCGGTCCTCGGATCGAAACTTGCGATCGATCTGCCCGTCGGCGCAACGAAGGTGCGGATCGCCTATCGAACAAGTCCGGGCGCCGAAGCGCTGCAATGGCTGGCGCCGGAGCAGACGAGCGGAAAAAAACGTCCCTTCATGTACAGCCAGAACCAGTCAATCAACGCGCGGTCGATGGCGCCGGTGCAGGATACGCCTGCGGTGCGCATGACCTGGTCGGCGATCATCCGTACGCCGACTGATCTTCGCGCCGTGATGAGCGCCGAGAACGATGAAGGGCCGACTGACGGCGACTATGCCTTTCGAATGCCGCAGCCTGTGCCTGCGTACCTTCTGGCGATCGCCGCAGGCGACATCGCGTTCCGGCCGCTCAGCGAGACGATCGGCGTTTACGCCGAGCCCTCCGTCGTCGAGGCGGCCGCCGCCGAATTCGCGGACACGCCGGCGATGGAGGCCGTCGCCTCGACGCTTTACGGGCCGTATCGCTGGGGCCGCTACGATCTCTTGATCCTGCCGCCCTCCTTTCCGTTCGGCGGCATGGAAAATCCGCGCCTTTCCTTCATGACGCCGACGCTGATCGCCGGCGACAAGAGCCTGACCGGCGTCGTCGCGCACGAACTCGCTCATTCCTGGTCCGGCAATCTCGTCACCAACGCGACATGGAGCGACGCCTGGCTGAATGAGGGCGTCACCTCCTATGTCGAGAACCGGCTGATGGAGGCGGTCTATGGTCGGGACCGCGCGCTGATGGAGCAGGCGCTGTCGCTCGAAGATCTGAAAGCGGAAGTCGCGGGCATTGAAAAGCCGGCCCTGACGAGGCTCCGTCTGCCGATGGCGCTAGGCCATCCGGACGACGCCTTCACGGACGTCGCCTATGTCAAGGGTCAGTTCTTTCTGCACTTCCTGGAGGAACGCTATGGGCGCAGCGCCTTCGACGCCTTCCTCAAGGGATGGTTCGAGTCGCAGGCGTTCAGGGCGGCGACCACTGACGATTTCCGCGCCTTTCTCCTCGCCAGCCTCGTCGCGGCGAACCCTGACGGGGCGAGCCTTGCTGAGATCGACGAATGGCTCGACGGAGAGGGAATTCCCCTGATGCTAACGGCGCCGAAGGCCGCGGCCTTCGAAAAAGTCGATGCCGCGCGGGCGGCCTGGCTGCAAAGCGCGGCCCTCGCCTCCGCCATCGCCACGGCCGGCTGGACCGCGCAGGAATGGCTCCATTTCATTAATGGTCTGCCCCAGGATATTTCAGCCGCGCGCCTGCAGGAGCTTGATCTCGCCTTTGATCTGACAAACAGCGCCAACGCGGAAATCGCCTTCGCCTGGTACATGAAGGCGATCGCCGCCGACTATGCGCCGGCATTGCCGGCCGCCGAAAAATTCCTGATGCGGGTCGGGCGGGGCAAGTTCATTTACCCGCTTTACCGTGCGCTCAAAGACAGGGGCGATCTCGCTGCTGCGGAGCGCGTTTTTGAAAAAGCGCGCCCCCTCTATCATCCGATCGCGCAACGGCGCGTCGCAGATATTCTGCAGGCGCAGAACTGACCGTGCGCCTTATTACCGGAGCGCTAAGCCTTTTCGGCAAGAAAGTGGAAGTCGCGCTCGCCGAAAAGGGAATCCCGTACGAGCGAATGCTGGCGCCGTTCACCCAGACCAAAGGCTATTCGCCCAAACATCCGCGCGTGACGGCGCACAACCCGAAAGGCGAAGTGCCGGTCCTCTTCGATGGCGACCTCGTGCTCTACGATTCGACGGTGATCGTCGAATATCTGGAGGATCTTCGGCCTCATCCAGCGCTGTTTCCGGCGTCGCCGGCCGAACGCGCTCGCTGCCGCTTGCTGGAGCTCTACGCGGACGAAGTCATCCTCACGTCGATCCGTCCGCTGATGCATCGCAACGAGCCGGGGGCGCCGACGCGCGCCGATTGGGCCGCGCGCGAAACGGCGGCGGCGCCGAGCATCGCGGCGCTCCAGACCCATTTTGCGAAGACCGAGGCCGAACTCGCGGCGGGCGACTATCTGTGCGGTGATTTCAGCGCGGCCGACATCGCGACCTTTCTGCAGTATTTCTACGCCCAGCGCCTTGGGGGTCCCTCTATGAAGTCCTTTGCGCGACTTATGGCGTGGTATCGGCGCGTCCGGTCGCGCCCTACGGTCGCTTCCGTTGTCGCCGAGACGCTTGAGGCCGACGCGCGGCTCTCCGCGCCGGTTGAAGGCGCGCACAAGGACGGGGACTGACCGGGCGCCTTGCCGCTGAGGCATTTTATCCCCGGCGGTTGACGAACGCCCGGTACGCACCGACGTCCTTGCAGTGTGCGAGGTCGCCCATTGGGAGAAAGGCCGATGCTGAAAGCGCCAGATACCGCCCCCA
Organism: uncultured Caulobacterales bacterium; assembly: GCA_964529675.1. Taxonomy (GTDB): domain Bacteria; phylum Pseudomonadota; class Alphaproteobacteria; order Caulobacterales; family Parvularculaceae; genus Amphiplicatus. The sequence goes on along the minus strand of CAZGXT010000146.1, from coordinate 3,114 downwards.
TCAAGGTCGGCGACGAAATTGATCTGTTTCAGCGCCGGCGCCCCCAGGGCCCTCGCGACACTCTCGCGCTCGGCGTGACGCGGGCGCTGCGCTTCATCGCCGACACGTTCTTCGCCAAGCGCTACGGCCACCGCGCCGTCGTTCTTGAAACCGTCGCCGCCGTTCCAGGCATGGTCGGCGGCATGGCGCAGCACCTACGCTCCTTACGGCGGATGAAGGACGATGAAGGGTGGATCAAGACCCTGCTTGAGGAAGCTGACAATGAGCGGATGCACCTCATGACCTTCATCGAGATCGCGCAGCCCTCCTGGTTCGAAAGGCTGCTCGTCCTGTTGGCGCAGGGCTTGTTCTTCAATCTCTATTTCGTCGTTTATCTCTTCTTTCCGCGTACCGCGCATCGCATTGTCGGCTACTTCGAGGAAGAAGCGGTGGTGAGCTACACGCAGTATCTGGAAGAGATCGACGCCGGTCGACATGCCAACCCGCCTGCGCCGCGCATCGCGATTGACTATTGGAACCTTCCCGAGGCCGCGACTTTGCGCGATGTCGTCGTCGCCGTGCGCGCGGACGAGGCTGGGCACCGCGACGTCAATCACCGCATGGCTGATGCGCTCGCAAATCCGGAACATCGCCCGCCGGCCGAGGCGATAAAGGCTGGCGCCGATTTCGCGGCGCGGATCGCTTAGCGCGCAAACTCCGTCAGACTGAGATTGTTTCCGTCAGGGTCGTTGAACCACGCGACCTTCGCCTTGCCGTCCGGCGCGGTCCAGACGCCGTCTTCCGACTGTCCGAATCCCGGATAGACGATGAATTTAACGCCCTTTCCCGTCAGGCCCCGGATTGTCGCCGCGATATCGTCAACCTCGAACCCGAACACGGTGTGCGCATGCGGGGTCCAGTCCCCGATCGTCGAAAGCCGCATGACCGCGCCGTTCATCTGGAAAACAGCCGCATAAGGGTCTTCGCCGATAAGCGGCAGGCCGAGCGTATCGCGATAGAACGGCGTGCTGACCTTGCGGTCGCGGGTTGCGATGATGACGACAGGCCTTGCGGAAGAGAGAGCGGTCATTCTCGATGTTCCCCTGATTTTGTGCGGCGCCGGTTGCCTTGGCGGGCGCATCCGGGCGAAGGAGCGTCATGGCGAGACGAGGCTACCACCATGGCGATTTGCGCGCGACCTTAATCACGCTCGCGTCGGCGCATATTGCGCGGGAGGGTGTCGAAACGTTGAGCGTGCGCGCGCTCGCGAAAGAGGCGGGCGTCGCGCATCGCGCCGCCTATCAGCATTTTCCCGACAAGGACGGTCTGATCGCCGCCGTGCTCACCGAGGCCTATGTCGCGCTCGCTGAACGCTGCGCTGCAGAGGCCGCGCATGCAAAGACCGTTGAAGAGCGGCTGCAAGCGGCCGCCCGCGCCTATTCCGATTTCTCGGCGGCCGCGCCGCAGCTTTTCCTCGCGATGACAGGACCGCGCGTCAACCAGTCGGGCGCGCATAAAGGACTTGAAGCAGCGCTCGCGCGCGCCTGGCGTTACATTGCGGGGCCGATCGGCGAAGGCGTCGACGCCGGGCTGTTTACGCTGGGCGACAAGCGGACCGCGGCGGCGATTTTCTGGGGCGGCCTCGTCGGCGTGCTCAGTCAGGCTGCGCTCGGTCGGCTGAAACTGAAAGCGACGGAAAGGGAGGCGTTTGTCGACGTCGTGGCGTCGCGGCTGATCGCCGGCCTGACAGCGTGAGCGCGCAGGCTTGACATCCGCCCCAGCACACCCAATGTATCCAACGGATACTTTGAGGACGGACCATCATGCTGTCGCGGCTCGCCGCGCGCCTTGACACCTCGGGCGCGAAGAAGAAGATACGCGCTTTTCGCGAAGGGTGGCCGGCGAAGACGCGCACCGACATCCGTTTCTTCGACACAGGCGTCACACAATATCGATACCGCGAGCAGGGCGCCGGCCCAACAATTGTTTTCGCTGCTGATCCGCCCGTCACGCTCGAAATGTACGACGCGCTGATCGAAACGTTCGCACAGCGCTTTCGGGTGATCGTCGTCGAAATGCCGGCGATGGGGTTTTCTGCGGCGCGGGAAAGCTATGGCTTCGCCTTTCGCGAATCCGCCGACGATCTCGCCGCGTTCCTCAAAGGCGTCGCCGGCGAGGGCGCTGTTCTTGCCTTTTCCTGCGCGGCGGGCATGGCGGCTGTCGATGTCGCGGCTCGCCATCCCACGCTCGTTTCTGCGCTCGCGCTCATCCAGACGACCGGGTGGGAAGGCTTCCAGCGCTGGCGCGCGGCGCGCGACCCGAAGAAGATTCTCGCAAGGCCTTTCCTGGGCCAGATTGCGATGCGCAAGATGGGTCCGAAGCGAGCGCCGGACTGGTTCAGGCTGGCGACCGGCAACCGCGCTATGGTCGAACCCTTTTGTCAGTGTGCGGCGGAAACTCTGTCGCACGGAGCCGGTTGGCCGCTCGCCAGCGCATATCAGCGCTATCTCGCGCCCGGCCCCTCGCCGGTCGGCAAGCCGGCGCAGCCGATCCTCGTCCTTTGGGGCAAGGCGGACAGAAGCCATGGACCGGACGCCCCAGCGGACGCGAAAACGCTGGGAGACGACGTTCGCGTCGTCGAAATCGCCCATATCGGTCATTTCGGCGATCTTGAGGACACGCCCCTCGCCTTCCGGCTCATCACCGAATGGCTCGATGAGAGGGTCAGCCGGCGGCGGTCGCGATGACGCGCTCATAGTCCGCGCTCGAGGCGCCTCCCTGCGCCCACCGACACCGGGCGCCGTCGCAGAGGCGCACATAGTCCTCTACAATCGCCGCTTGCTGCTCATAGCCGTAGTCGCGGAAGCCGCGCGCCGGATCGAGCCGATAGCGATAGACTCTCGAGAGCAGTAACTCGAGGCCGGTCCGCCGAAGCGCCTGATATTGCCAGACGTGAACCAGCTCATGCGCGAGATGCGCGCGCTCAAGGAAGGTCGTTGCTTCCTCAGGCGCGTCAGGCCAAAAGATGCGCGCCCCACGAACGACGCTGATGCGCATCAACGCCGCATACGGATTATGCGCGCGTCCCAGAATGCGGACAGCCGAAAAATCAACCCCCGCCGCAAGCGGCGGGGG
>CAZGXT010000145.1:0-7583 GCA_964529675.1 uncultured Caulobacterales bacterium | reverse complement strand
ATCCCACATCGAAAAACATTCTGGTCAAGCTCAAGCTTTCAGCGCCGACAACGGATGTCGAGGCGGACGCCCTCCCGGAACTTTGAGACTGGCGACCCCGGCAGGACTTGAACCTGCGACATCCCGCTTAGAAGGCGGGTGCTCTATCCAGCTGAGCTACGGGGTCGAACGCGATCAGTGCGTCCACGGCTTGCGACGCCGGAATGCAAAGTTGTCCGAGTACGCTTTTGGAACGGGCGAAGCTTCTGGCGTCTCTGCAAGCGTATAAGGAATGTTTCTGCTTTCCGCGTACTTAACCGCCGATTCCTTCGTTTCGAAGTTAAGGCGAACCTGGTTCGCCTTCGTATCGTCGCTGGATGTCCACCCCATCAGCGGATCGATGCGGCGCGCTGCGGTCGCCTCGAACTCAAGGACCCAGCGATCCGAGTTACCCCTGCCGGACTGCATTGCTGTTTTGGCAGGCTGATAGATTCGCGCGATCATGAAACTCTCGCCTTTTTCTTTTGGTCGGAGCGGCAGGATTCGAACCTGCGGCCCTCTGCTCCCAAAGCAGATGCGCTACCAGACTGCGCTACGCTCCGATCAGTGCGGGCTATGTGGCTAATGCTGAAGGCCAAGTAAAGGCGCTATTGGCCGAACATCGGGTGACGCACGAAGTCGCCTTCCTTAATTCCCAGCTCGCCGAGGCGACCTCCCCGGACCTCGAGGACGGCGATGACGTCCTCGCCCGAGGGGATCGAAGTCAATGACCGGGGCGTCGTCATGGCGGCGATCCGGGCGATTCGGCCCTCTTCAGCAATGAAGGCGATGTCCAGCGGGATAAGGGTGTTCTTCATCCACATCGAGACCGGGCGCGGCTCCGGACCGAAATCGAACAGCATTCCGGCGTCGTCAGCAAGCTCCGTGCGAAACATGAGGCCTTGGGACCGTTCCTCGTCGCTGCGCGCAAGTTCGACACGAAACTGGTGTTCGCTCTCTCCCGAAACGATCGTCAGGACGTTCTCCGCGGCGGACGCCCGCGCCGCAGCCGCGCCGTCGCGCGCGCATGACGCCCCGGTTGCAAAAAGCGCCGCCGCAGCGGAGAGCGCGATAGCGCGCATCGCGTCAGACAACAAAACGGGACGCATTCGCATGAATCGCCTGTCAGTTCTCCGGATCAGGACGGACTTCGATCGCCAGAAGCCCTTTTGATCCCGCCGCAAATGACACCTGCAGCCGCTGACCCTGAATGACTTCGCCGAGGCCGCACTTCCTCAGCGTCTCCATATGAATGAAGATGTCTTCGGTTCCATCCCCGCGGGTCAGGAACCCAAACCCCTTTGCGCGGTTAAACCACTTGACGACGGCGCGCCTGAAGTCGCCGGCCGGCGTCTGGGTGACCATCGCGGTCGGCGGGGTCATCGGCGTTGCAGTGCTGTCGTCGATGTCGATGATCTTGGTCGCCTGCAGGCCTTTCGCCCGGCGGATCACCTGGCACTCAAAGGTCGCGCCTTCGCGGGCGGTCGACCGACCCGCTTCCTTGAGACACGAGGAATGGAGAAGGATGTCGCCGCCGCCGTCCTTGGCGATCAGGAACCCGTATCCTTTTGTCGGGTCGAACCATTTCACGATACCCTTGATCGTGAAGGTCGCCTCGTCTCCTCCCTGCGCTGGACCCGTTTCCGGGGCGCCCCCAGCTGACTCAGCCATAAAGCCGTAATCCCCATTTTCTCGCTCGGCCGACGCCAGCTCTCACCCGGTCGCCAACCCGCGGGGTTAGTTTGATTGTCCTAAATCGCCTGACTCGTCCTTCCTGACAAAACCGGGGCCCACCGGTGCACGCTACGGTCGCTGAATCGGATGATGCACCAAATCAGCGGCCTCGTCTCTCTTTTTTTCCCCAATAGGTTGTACGGTCAGCCGCTTATTCGCTTGCCTAGACCGAACCCTGAGCCTGATAGTCGGAAAGGAATTTGGAAATCAGCAACAGGAACACTTCAAAATCAGACTCAATGTTGCCAAGCGTGACCCCGCCGCTCGAGTTCCGGTCCATCTGGATGACGACATCCCCGTCCCGATCGATGTAAGCCCGGCCAAACTTCACTTCACTGTTGAATTTACTCAGAAATTTATGTCCGCCGTCGCCCAGACGCACATCGTTGAGGAAGGTCATGTAGGACACGTCGGCGTCCGAGCCGTCGACGGCGATGACGACCTTGTGCTCGCCCACATCGACCGACAGCATTTTCGGGTTGAGTTCGGCGACGCCATACCCCTTGGCGCTGATGGCGCTGGCGATCTGGGTCTTTGACACTCCCGCAGCGAGCGCCGGAGAAAGAGGCGCCGCCATCAACAACGCCGCCGCCAGAATTGCAGTTTTCCGCATGGACACGCCCCTCACTGACCCCGATCCAGACCCTTAACTACATCGGAAAACGGCGCGAAAATCAATCGCGCCGAAAGGATGCCGCTCAATCTGTGATCAGAAATCAAGGCGCGGATGGCAGGCCCTAGGGGAGTCGAACCCCTCTTTTCAGGTTGAAAACCTGACGTCCTAACCGATAGACGAAGGGCCCGCGATATCGCGCGAGGGCGCTCTATAGGCGAGCGGGTCGAAGCGGTGCAAGCTTTTTTCATAAGGCGGCCCGCGACGTTTCGGACACCGGTTCCGCCGCGTCGATGATCTGGAACTGACCTGCGTCGCCGCCCCGCCAGGCGTCGGTTTTGATCCGTCCGGCGAGGTGCAGGCGCCGCCTCGACTTCAAAAGCTCGCCAAGTTTCTCTCCTTCCGCGCGGAAGGCGATCGCGCGCACGCTTTCTCCGGTTGCGCTGACGAGATCACAGGCAAGATGAGCCTCACCGACCAGACGCGCGCGGTCGACCGTCATCGAAGCGAGCGCGAAAACCGGTTCAGGATTTCCCGGACCGAACGGCCCCGCGGCATCAATCAGGCGCGCAAATCGCGCATCAACAGCGCCCGGCGCCACCAGCGCGTCAATTTCGAACCGCTGCGCGGCGATTGCGCGATCGACATCCCCGCGCAGCGACTGCTCAAGAAACGCATCGAGATCGCCGAGCCGCCGCGCATCCGCGCTGAGGCCAGCCGCCATGGCGTGACCGCCGCCCGCGAGCAGCAATCCCGCCGCCCGCGCAGCGCGGATCGCAGCGCCGATATCGACGCCGGAAATCGAGCGCGCCGACCCCTTTGCAAGACCCGCTTCGACGCCGACGACAATCGCCGGACGCTGATAGCGGTCCTTGAGCCGTCCCGCGACGATGCCCACGACGCCGGGATGCCAGCCCTCGCCTGCGGCGACGATGACGGCGCGCTGATCAAGGCCGCGCTGTTCGACCAGCTGGATCGCCTCCTCCTGAACGATGCGCTCGATCGCCTGCCGCTCCGCGTTCATCTCATGGAGCTTTTCGGCGAGGGCCTCGCGCCGGGCGGGGTCGTCCGTGGTCAGAAGATCAAAAGCGAGTCGCGCATGACCGATCCGCCCCGCGGCATTGATGCGCGGCCCGAGAAGAAATCCAAGATCGAAAGCAGTGGCCGCGCCCTTCATTCCTGCCTTGCGCCCCAGCGCCTTCAGCCCCGGATTGCCGCCGGCGGTCAGCACCTTAAGGCCCTGCGCCGTCAGCACGCGCGCAAGGCCCGTCATCGGCATCACGTCGCAGACGAGCCCGAGCGCCGTCAGATCGAGAAAGCTGCGCAGATCAGGCTCGTTGCGCTCCGCGAAAAATCCGCGCGCGCGCAGCGCGCGGTTGAGCGCGACGACGCCCATGAAGACGACGCCGGCGGCGGAAAGAAGCGTCAGGCCGGAATTGTCGTCCGGGCGGTTCGGATTGACAGTCGCAAGCGCGCCGGCCGGCGGCGGTCCGTCCATCTGGTGGTGGTCGAAAACGATGATGTCGAGCCCTTCGGCCGCGGCTTCGCCGATCGCCTGATGGGCCGCCGCGCCGCAATCGACGGTCGCGATGAGACGCGCACCCTTGCCCTTCAGGGTGCGGAAGGCCTCGATGGTCGGCCCATAGCCTTCCAGCAATCGGTCGGGGAGATAAACCTCGAGCTTGGCCCCGACGGCGTCGAAATAGAGCTTCAGGATCGCCGCGCCCGATGTTCCGTCTACGTCATAATCGCCGAAAACCCCGCAGGTTTCCCTGGCGATGATCGCCTCGGCGAGGCGTGCGGCCGCGCGGTCCATGTCGGCGAGCGCAGAGGGATCGGGCAGCGCGCGTCTTAAAGACGGGTTCAGGAACTCCCCGGCGGCGGCCGGGGTCACCCCCCGCGCGGCGAGAAGGCGCGCGATCTCCGGGGGCGATCCCGTCGTCTCTTCGATCGCCAGCGCCGCCGCGGGGTCGATGTCCCGCAGCACCCAGCGCCGTCCGGACGCGGGCATCCGCATGGACGGCAGCGCCGGCGACGGGGCCGCGCCGGCTGAAGCGGAATGTCTGAGGGCGGCGGTCATTCGGGGATGGCGCCACGATTCGCCGGCGCCGCGGGGCCCGGTGAGCCGGTCGCCGCCAGCGTGTTTTCCACAAGCGAAGCGAAGACGGCGAACGGCATCGGACCCCGGCCAAGAACAAGATCATGGAAAACCCGCTCGTCAAAGGCGGCGCCGGCTTCCTTGGCGAGGCGATCGCGGGCCTCTTCGAACCGGACCGCGCCATATTTGTAGGTGACGACCTGGGCCGGCCAGCGCCGCATCCGGTCGATTTCACGCTGTGCGATATTCTCTTGGCCGCGCACCGCCTTTCTCCAATAGACGAGCGCCTCAGCGTCGGACCAGCCGCGATAATTCATGCCGACATCGATGACGACGCGCGCGGAGCGCACCATGTCCCATTCGACCGCCGCAAGTTCGGCTTCGGGCGTCTCATATAGGCCAAGCCGGCGGCCCAGCGTTTCAACATAGGCGCCCCAGCCTTCGACGAAGGCCGGCGACCACAGATCGGGCAGCGCTGTAGCGCAAGCGCCGGCAAGCGCGCCGATGGCGGTTTGGAAATGATGCCCGGGCAGCGCTTCATGCAGATAGAGCCAGTCGCGATTGCGAAGATCGTATGTCTCGCCGGGGGCGTTATAATAAAAGGTACCCGAGGCCCCATCGTAGAAGCCAGGCGTTTGCGCCAAGGGACCGCCGCGCTCGGCGCGCGCGATCTTCACCGGTGGGACCGCATAGTCGAGAAAAAGGTCGCCGAGTTTTTCGCGCACGCTTGCATCAGCGGCTTCAAAGCGCTGTTGAAGGAAGGCGGCGTCCGCCGCGCCGAAGGCGCCGGATTTAAGGTGCTCAAGGAGCCCGGCGTCATCGCCTGCAAACCCGATCTGTTTCTGAAGCGCGGCGTAGCGCCGATTGGCGCGTCTGACCTGCCGTTCGCCGAACGCGAAAATCTTCTCCGGGTCGACATCCTCGCCGATCTGCCAGTCGAGGAGCAGATCGTAAAAGTCCCGGCCGTCTGCGCTGACGCCGAGACCGGCCCCTACCCTCTCCCTGAAGCCGTCGCGACCGGCGAGGCTGGCGCGGCGGAGCTGCATCGACGCCTCGAACCGCGCCTTCTCCAGGTCGATCCGCGCGCAGAGCGGCAGCGCGCCCGCGTCGATGGGAGCGAGGCGCGCAAGGTGACGCGCTGCGAAGTCCTTCTCGGCTGCGAGCGCGGCGCCCTCCTTCAACGCGGCGACATTGTCCTCAAGCGACAGCGCAAGACCCGCAACGCCAAGCGCCTTTCTCTCCGCGTCAAAGGCCGCCACAAGCGCCGGGACCGCATCCGCGCCGGTCGGCGCTGCAATCGCGCCGGTCACCCAGAGAACGGTTGCAGCGAGGAGCAGGGCGGCGCGAAATTTTGGAATCATAACGAACTCTCTCTGCGAATCGGCGCCCTTGCGCCAGAGCCGGTGCGACGGACCGCGTTCGTCGCGCTTTTTGACAGGCGCGGGCCGGGCGCGTACCCCCGCGCCGGCCATCTGGAGCGCGCCCGCATGATCCCCCGCTACGCCCGTGAGGAAATGACAGCGATCTGGTCGCCGGAGACGCGGTTCCGGATCTGGTTCGAGATCGAGGCGCACGCCGCTGATGCGATGGCCGCTATCGGCGTCGTCCCGAAGGGCGCTGCTGAAACTGTCTGGGCGAAGGGTCGCAACGCCCGCTTCGACGTGGCGCGTATCGACGCGATCGAACGCGATGTGAAGCACGATGTCATCGCCTTCCTGACGCATCTTGCTGAAATCGTCGGGCCGGAGGCGCGCTTCGTCCACCAGGGCATGACCTCTTCCGATGTTCTCGACACCTGCCTCGCCGTCCAGCTCGCGCGGGCGAGCGACCTCCTGATCGGCGGCGTCGACCGGGTGCTCTCCGCCCTCAAGAAGCGCGCCTTCGAACACAAGCTGACGCCGACGATCGGCAGAAGCCACGGCATCCACGCCGAACCGACGACCTTCGGCCTGAAGCTCGCGGGCCATTACGCCGAGTTCGATCGCGCGCGCCGGCGCCTTCTGGCCGCGCGCGAAGAGATCGCAACATGCGCGATCTCGGGCGCGGTCGGCACCTTCGCCAATATCGATCCCGCGGTTGAGGCCCACGTCGCCGCGAAAATGGGCCTTGCGGTCGAGCCTGTCTCCTCGCAGGTCATCCCGCGCGACCGGCATGCGGCGTTCTTCGCCGGGCTCGGCGTCGTCGCCTCTTCCGTTGAGCGTCTGGCGACGGAGATCCGTCATCTTCAGCGTACGGAAGTGCTGGAGGCGGAGGAGTATTTCTCGCCCGGCCAGAAGGGCTCCTCGGCGATGCCGCACAAGCGCAATCCGGTTCTGACCGAAAATCTCACCGGCCTCGCACGGCTCGTGCGCATGTGCGTCGTTCCAGCGATGGAGAATGTCGCGCTCTGGCACGAGCGCGACATCTCTCATTCGTCCGTCGAGCGCGGCATCGGCCCCGATGCGACCGTCCATCTCGATTTCGCGTTGCACCGTCTCGCCGGGGTCGTTGAGACTCTCGTCGTCTATCCGGAGCGCATGCGCGCCAATCTCGACCGGCTTGGCGGGCTCGTGCATTCGCAGCGCGTTCTGCTGGCGCTGACGCAGGCGGGCGCAAGCCGCGAGCAGGCCTATACTATCGTGCAGCGCAACGCGATGCCGGCCTGGCGCGGCGAGGGTCGCTTCCTCGACAATCTGAAAGCGGACCGCGAGGTGACGGAAAAGCTCAAGCCGGACGCGCTCGAAGCGCTGTTTGACGAGCGCTATCACTTCAAACATGTCGACACGATTTTTGCGCGCGTGTTCGGCGGGCGTTGACCTGCACGCGGCGGTTGAGAGCGTCGCCGGAAAAATCCGCATTCTCCACAATTGCCGGGCCTTAAGACGCTGCGCGCTGAGCACGCGCCCGCCATTTCCGCGGGTTCCAGCGTTTTTCTCCGCACTGTCCGTATTCGCCTTTCTGGCGTGGAAGCGACGTAGGAACGCCTGCTCCGCTCCGCCGTTCGCGGGGAAGCGGATGGAAACGCCGCTGCTGTTCAATCCAAGATCCATCCCCCCACCATAAAGCCTCCGGCAAGGGGTGGGACGGATTTTTGTTTCGGAATGAAATCAACAGGATAGATGGTTAACGCCGTTCTGTGTA
>CAZGXT010000144.1:0-7682 GCA_964529675.1 uncultured Caulobacterales bacterium | reverse complement strand
TAGGCGATGAGGATGACGCGATCCTCCGCACCCTGACGATTGATCTCGGCGACGACGTCCTCATAGCGCGTCGACCTCTTGAAATCGACCTGCATGATGGTGCGGTCTTTCGTCAGCGCCAGCGCGTCGGCGAAACTGGCCGGCGCATAGGGCGTGACGGCGCCGGCTTCGTCCTGAAGACGCAGCCTAGAAATCTCGCCCCAGGACTTCTCTGCGACCGGGCCTTCGCCGGTCGTCGTGCGGTCGAGCGTGTCGTCATGATGGAGAAACAGCACGCCGTCCGCCGATGTCGCGACATCGACTTCGACGAGCGCCGGCGCTGCGGCGAGCGTCGCGCGGATCGTCTCCAGCGCGTTTTCAGGAAAGCCCGGCCGCGGGCCGCCGCGATGGGCCGAGACGAGCGCGATTTCTCGCTCTTCGAGGCAATCGAAAAAAGTGTTGAGGTCGCCTTCAGGTTCAAGACGCCAGCCGTCGGCGGGCGCGGCGGCGTCGGGCGCGCTGGGATCGGCGGTGCAGGCGGCGAGCAGCATGAACGCGCAGAAGCGAAGGAAGCGCATGAGACCTCAGGGCTTGAGAATGATGGCGCCGATCGTCTTGCCGGCTTCAAGGAGACGGTGCGCGTCCGCGCCTTTTGAGAGCGGAAAGGTCGCAGCGATCGTGGCCTTCAGCGCGCCGGAAGCGAGAAGATCGAACAGCGCGGACGCCATCGCCGGCAACCGTTCAGGCGTTGCGTAGTGAAAGAGCGAGGGACGCGCGAGGGTGAGCGATCCGCGACGGGTGAGGTCGAGAGGCGCGACCGGCGGCACGGGACCCGACGCATTGCCGTAGCTCACCATCATCCCGCGCAGCGCAAGGCTGTCGAGCGAGGCTTCGAAGGTCGCGGCGCCGACCGAATCGTAGGCGACATCCGCGCCGCGGCCATTCGTCAGCCTACGGACGGCGGCGGCGATGTCGGGCGAGGCCGTCCGGTCGATGATGTCGGAAACGCCGAGACGCCGGACGGCCGCTTCCTTGTCGGCGCCGCCGACGACGGCGATCACCCGGGCGCCGAGATGCAAGGCCCATTGGCAAAGCAGCAGTCCGACCCCGCCTGCGGCCGCCGTGACCAGCGCCGTCTGGCCTCGCTGGAGCGGATAAACCTGCCGGAGCAACATTTCCGCCGTCAGGCCCTTGAGGAAGGTCGCCGCCGCCGCGTCTTCGGAGAGCCCGTGGGGAATGCGCGCCGCCCTGCCCGCATCAATGACGATTTCTTCAGCATAGGCGCCGCCTCCCGAGAGATAGGCGATGCGCTCGCCTTCGCGAAGGGAGGTGTCGGCGCCGGCCGCGATGACGACGCCGGCGCCTTCCTGGCCGAGCGTTGCCGGAACCGAAACCGGGTAGAGGCCTTTTCGCTGGTAGATGTCGATGAAGTTGACGCCGATCGCCATGTTCCGCACGCGGACTTCATTCGCCGCCGGCGTGCGCGCTGCGGCCTCGCGGAGCTTGAAATGCTCCGGCCCGCCGATCGCCGTGAGTGAGAGTTCCTGCATCCGTCATCCGCCAGGGTTGGGGGCGCGCCGATTTGCGCGGGGGCGTCCGGGCCGCCTATATGGCTTGAAAACGGAGTCCCCGCCATGCGCCTCACCATCAATGTCGATCTGACGCCGCAGGAAGCCCGCGCCTTTTTCGGCATGCCCGATGTCGAGCCCCTCAATGAAATGGTCGTCGCTGAAATGATGACGCGAGCAAAGGACCAGATGGACACCCTGGCCGACCCGGAGCGCTTCGTCGCCCGCTGGATGGAGATGAGCGGCAAGGGGATGGACGCCTTCCAGGGCCTGATCGGCGCAGCGATGAACGCTGCGGCTTCTTCGCCGAAGAAGAAGTGACCAGAAATTCCGGCAGACCGGACCACGGCGGCCGCAGTACGATCTTCGCCCGCGCTACCGGCGCGGGTAGGGCTGGCGTTGCGGTGTTCCGGGTCTCAGGGCCGCAGGCTTTTCCGATTGCAGAAGTCCTTTCCGGCGCCCTTCCGCCCCCTAGAACGGCCGCCCTTCGCACGCTCCGCCACGCGGATGGAACAATTGATGAGGGCCTCCTCATCCTCTTTCCGTCCCCGGCGAGCTTCACTGGCGAGGATGTAGCCGAGTTTCACCTTCATGGCTCGATCGCGGTTGAAGACGCGCTCTGTGACGCGCTCCTTGCGCTCGATGCAGCCCCCGCCGAGCGCGGAGAATTCACACGCCGCGCGCTTCTGAACGGCAAGCTCGACCTTGCCGAAGTTGAAGGCCTTGCTGATCTTCTCGAGGCCGAAACGGCCGCGCAGCGAAAACAGGCATTGGGTCAGTTCGGCGGGCGACTTTCGAGCGTCGCCGAGGGCTGGCGCGCACAGCTCGTCGCCATCATGGCGCCCCTCGAGGCCGAGATCGACTTTCCCGATGAAGAGGGGGTGCCCGCCGGCATCGCGGCAAAGGCGCTCGGCGAGATCGCCGCCCTCATCGCCGACCTCGAGAGATCGAAAGCCGGCGCAAAGCGCGCAAGAGCCGCTCGTGAGGGAGTGACGGTCGCGATCATCGGCGCGCCGAATGCGGGGAAGTCATCCCTCCTTAACGCGCTCGCCGGATCGGACCGGGCGATCGTGTCTGAAACGCCCGGAACGACCCGCGATGTCGTCGAGGCGCGGCTCGATCTCGGCGGGACGCTCACGACCCTTTTTGATACGGCCGGACTTCGGGATGACCATTCCGACGCGGTCGAAGCCGAAGGAATACGCCGTACACGGATCAAAATGGGACAGGCTGACCTCCGCCTGCTCGTCATCGATGTTTCAGATAAAGAACCGAGCGCGGCGATTGGCCGGTACGACTTCGGGTATGACCTTCGCGAGCACGATCTTCTCGTGTTCAACAAGACCGACGCCAATACTTCCTTTATTGCGCCGAGTGTTTCACGTGAAACATTTCTCGTGTCGGCAAAAACCGGCGCCGGAATTGAGGCGCTGCTCGCACGGTTGACGGCGATCGTCGCGGATCTCGGCGGACCTGGTGTCGACGCGGGCCTGACCCGTGCGCGCCATGAAGAGGCGGTCGAAAAGGCACTCGTCCATCTGCGCCATGCGCGCGATAAAGTTAGGGCTGCACCCGAGCTTGCGGCGGAAGACATGCGATTGGCGGCGCGCGCGCTCGGTTCGATCACCGGGGCCGTCGGCGTCGAAGACCTGCTCGACGCGATCTTCTCGAGCTTCTGCATCGGCAAGTAGACGCTAGCTCGTCCTTCCTATTTCCCCAGCCCGGTCTATATGAGCGCGCATGAAGTCTTTCGACGTCATCGTCATCGGGGGCGGGCACGCCGGCTGCGAGGCCGCGGCGGCGGCGGCGCGGCTTGGCGCGCGAACGCTCCTTGCAACCCACAATACGGCGACGATCGGGGAGATGTCCTGTAATCCGGCGATCGGAGGGCTAGGCAAAGGCCACCTTGTCCGCGAGATCGACGCCCTCGATGGATTGATGGGCCGCGCAATCGACGCGTCCGGCATCCAGTTCCGGATGCTGAACCGCTCCAAGGGGCCGGCTGTCCGGGGGCCCCGGTCGCAGGCTGACCGAAAGCTTTATCGGCAGGCGATGCAGCAATTGATCGCCGAGACGCCAAGCCTGACCGTCCTTGAAATGGCGGTCGAGGATCTGATTGTTTCAGAGGAAGCGACCATTGTCGGCATCAGGACCGCAGTCGGGGATGAATATCATGCGCCGGCAGTCGTTCTGACGACCGGTACCTTCCTGAAAGGCGTGATCCATATTGGCGAAAAGCGCATTCCGGCGGGGCGCGTCGGCGAGGCGCCAGCCATCGGGCTGTCCGAGCGGCTCTACAGCCTCGGCTTTCGGATGGGCCGCCTGAAGACCGGCACCCCGGCGCGTCTTGACGGGCGTACGATCGATTGGTCGAGCCTTGAAATGCAACCCGCGGACGCCGAGCCTATCCCGTTCTCGTTCCTGACCGATCGCATTCGGGTGCCGCAGATCGCTTGCGGCATCACCCAAACGACCCGGACGACCCATGCCGTTATCGAGCGAAATCTCGGGAAGTCTGCAGTCTATTCCGGCTCGATCGCCGGAAGGGGCCCCCGCTATTGCCCGTCGATCGAGGACAAGATCGTCCGGTTCGCCGAAAAGGAGAGCCACCAGATCTTCCTCGAGCCGGAGGGGCTCGACGATCCGACGGTTTATCCGAACGGCATCTCGACCTCGCTGCCGGAGGAGGTGCAGGACGAGTTCCTGAAGACCATACCGGGCCTCGAACGAGCGGCGGTCATCCGGCACGCCTATGCGATCGAGTATGATTTTGTCGACCCGCGGGAGCTTCATCCGACGCTGGAGACCAAGCGCCTGAAAGGTCTTTACCTCGCCGGGCAAATCAACGGCACGACCGGCTATGAAGAGGCGGGCGCCCAGGGACTTGTCGCCGGGGCGAACGCGGCAGCCGCCGCCGGCGGCGGAGGCCCGATCCTGTTCGACCGCGCCGAGGCCTATATCGGCGTCCTCGTCGATGATCTTGTCACCCGGGGCGTCACCGAACCCTATCGGATGTTTACAAGCCGGGCGGAATATCGCCTGAGCCTTCGGGCGGACAATGCAGATCTCAGGCTCTCAGGCCGCGGGACCGATCTCGGCCTCGTCAGGGCAGAGCGCGCCGGAGCGTTTCGCGCGAAGCAGGCGCTGCTGAACGAGGCCCGCGACTGGGCGCTCAGCCGAAACCTCACGCCCAATCAAGCGCGCGGGCTCGGCGTCGCCATCAATCAGGACGGCCGGCGGCGGACGGCGCTCGACCTCCTTGCGCTGCCGGGCGTCAGCCTCAGGACTCTCGCCTCGGTCTGGCCCGAGGCGGCCGAATTCCGGCCCGATGTCGCCGAGCAGCTCGAAATCGAGGCGCTCTACGCTGGCTACCTCGACCGGCAGGAGGCGGACATTGTCGCGTTCCGCAAGGACGAGTCGCTGCGGCTCGCCCCCGACCTTCCCTATCAGGAGATCACCGCCCTCAGCCATGAGGTGCGGCTGAAGCTCGCCGAGGCGCGCCCTGCGACGCTTGGCGCGGCCGGCCGGATCGAGGGCGTCACCCCGGCATCGCTGGCGGTGCTCCTCGCCTGGCTGCGCAAGCATGAGCGGGCGGCGGTTTAGATCGCCCGCGGCCGATGACCTACACCCCTGCCGACTTCGCCGCCGAGTTCGATGTTTCACGTGAAACATTCTCGCGGCTTGAAGCCTATGACGCCTGCCTGCTCGACTGGTCCGCCCGCCATAACCTCATCGCCCGATCCACCATCGAGGACCGGTGGAACAGGCACTTCCGGGACTCGGCCCAGATATTCGCCCTGGTTCCAAAGAGCGCGCGACATCTTGTCGATCTCGGCAGCGGCGCCGGCTTTCCGGGCCTTGTCCTTGCCGCGATGGGCGCGCCCGATCTGCAGGTGACGCTGGTTGACTCGATCGGCAAGAAAGCAGCCTTCCTGACCGCGGCAGCCGATGCGATGGGGCTCACCAATGTACGGGTCGTCCCGGCGCGGATCGAATCGCTGAAGGTCAAGAAGCCTGACGTCATCACCGCGCGGGCGCTCGCCAGTCTCCTCAAGCTCTGCGGCCATGCCTATGAAATCGGCGGCGAAACGACGCTGTGCCTATTTCCCAAGGGACAAGATGTTGAGGTCGAATTGACCGAGGCCGCTAAATATTGGCATATGGCGGTAGAGCGCCGGGCGAGTCTGACGAGCCCCGGCTCTACCATTTTGATGATCGACAAGCTCCGGCCGAAGCGGCCGCAGCGCTGATCCGAAGGCCCGGCCGAGCAGATGACTGGCGTCATTCCACCGCGGATCCTTGCCGTCGCCAACCAGAAGGGCGGGGTCGGCAAAACGACGACGGCGATCAACCTGTCGACGGCGCTGGCGGCGGTCGGGGAGAAGGTCCTGCTCGTCGACCTCGACCCCCAGGGCAACGCCTCGACCGGGCTCGGCTCGGAGGCGCCCTCGCGCAGCGTGACGACCTATGACGCGCTGATGGGCGAGTACCGGCTTGAGGCGGCGGTCATTGAGAGCGGCATTCCGGGCCTCAGCCTTGCGCCCGCCGGCATCGATCTCGCCGGCGCCGAGGTCGAACTGATCGAGGCCGAGCGCCGCCATTTCCGCCTCGCCGACGCGCTTGCCGACTATCTCGGGGCGCATCCGGAGACGACCTACGTCCTCATCGACTGCCCGCCGTCGCTGTCGCTGCTGACGCTCAACGCGCTCGCCGCGGCCGACGCCGTCATCATTCCTCTGCAGGCTGAGTTTTTCGCGCTCGAAGGGCTCAGCCAGATCCTGAAGACGATCGAGACCGTCCGCCTACGGATCAATCCTCGCCTCGCCCTGCAGGGCGTCGTCCTCACCATGGTCGACGGGCGCAACAACCTTGCGACCGCGGTCGAGAACGACGTGCGCGCGCATCTCGGCGACAAGGTCTATCAGACGGTCATTCCGCGCAACGTCCGCATTTCCGAAGCCCCGAGCCACGGCAAGCCCGCGCTGCTCTATGATCTGAAATGCGCAGGCAGTCAGGCCTATATCCGCCTCGCGAGCGAAGTCATCCAGCGCGAACGCGACGCGCGAAAGGCGGCCTGAGATGCAGCCGCGAGCGATGAGCGACGCGCCATGACTCCTGCAAAACCCCCGCGCGGCCTCGGCCGCGGCCTCGATGCGCTGCTCGGCGACATCGGGCTGCAGTCTCCGGCGTCCCCATCTAAGACGCCTCATGAAGGCCAGGCCGACAACCCGCTTGGCGTCGGGCAAAGCCGGCGCCTGCAGACGCTGCCGATCGAGTTCCTGAAGCCCAATCCCAACCAGCCGCGGCGCCATTTCAACAAGGCCGACCTTGAGGACCTTGCGGAGTCGATCAAGGCCCGCGGCCTGTTGCAGCCCGTTCTCGTCCGCCCGCTCGGCCCGGACCTTTACGAGATCGTCGCCGGCGAACGGCGCTGGCGCGCCGCCCAGCTTGCGATGGTTCCGGACATTCCCGTCATCATCCGCCAGCTCTCGGACGAGGCCGCCGCCGAAATCGCGCTCATCGAGAACGTCCAGCGCGTCGACCTCAACCCGATCGAGGAGGCCGCGGCCTATCAGCGGCTGATCGAAGTCCACGGCCGCACGCAGGAGGAAATCTCCGGCGCGGTCGGCAAATCGCGCAGCCATGTCGCCAACCTCATCCGGCTGATGGGCCTGCCTGACAAGGCGCGGCTGGCGCTTGAAGAAGGCAAAATCACCGCCGGCCACGCGCGCGCGTTGCTCGCCGCGAAGGACCCGCTCGCCGCGCTCGCTGTCGTGCTGCGGCGAGGCCTCACTGTCCGCGACACCGAACGCCTCGTTAAAGAGGAGGCCGCAACGCCGGCGCCCGCAACGGCGCCGGGACCCGCCAAACCCTCCGTACCCGGAAAGAAGGACGCCGACACGCGCGCGCTTGAGGCCGATCTTGCGAGCGCTCTCGGTCTTGATGTGGCGATCGACCACCAGCCGAAAGGCGCCGGGCGACTCACCATCGCCTATCGCAGCCTCGACCAGCTCGACGACGTCTGCAAAAGACTGATGGGTCAGGGCGTTTGAACCGGCGCGATTCTGCGTAGAATTTTCGACGCGCGGCTGTGGTTTTTCCAACCTTCCCGCGGTCTCCAGCCCGAAAATGCGT
>CAZGXT010000143.1:0-7693 GCA_964529675.1 uncultured Caulobacterales bacterium | reverse complement strand
GGAAGTAGAAATACTCCATGTGCTTGAATTCGGCGCGCGCGGCGGAAAACAGCTCTTCGCACAAACGAATGAACGGGTCCATCGACCCGCCGGCGTCGAAAAAGATCAGCACCTTGATCGTATTGCGCCGCTCGGGACGCATCTTGACGTCGAGATAGCCGGCGCGCGCGGTGGCGTCGATCGTGCCGTTGAGATCGAGTTCGTCAGGCGCGCCGTTGCGCGCAAACCGGCGCAGGCGACGCAAGGCGAGCTTGATGTTGCGCGTGCCGAGTTCGACCTGGTCGTCGAGATTGCGATATTCGCGCTTCTCCCAGACCTTCACCGCGCGGCCCTGACGCTGGCCGGCGTCGCCGATGCGCACGCCCTCCGGATTGTAGCCGCCGGAGCCGAAAGGCGAAGTTCCGCCCGTGCCGATCCATTTGTTGCCGCGCTCGTGGCGCTTTTTCTGCTCTTCGAGGCGCTGCTTCAGCGTCTCCATGAGCTTGTCCCAGCCGCCGAGCGCCTCGATCTGCTTTTTCTCTTCTTCGGTCAGGTATTTTTGCGTGAGACGTCGGAGCCAATCTTCGGGAATCTCCGCGGTCACGCCTTCGGCGAGCGATTCAATGCCCTTGAATACGTGAGCGAAAACGCGGTCGAATTTGTCGAGATTGCGCTCGTCTTTCACGAGGCTCGTGCGGGAAAGGTAATAGAAATCATCGACCCGCCGGTCGGCGAGGTCGGCTTCCATCGCCTCGACCAGCGTCAAGTATTCGCGCAAGGAGACAGGAACCCCCGCCGCCTTCAGCTCGTGGAAGAACTTCGTGAACATGCCCGCGAGAATGGCACGGAAAGGCAGGCCCTGCGAGGCCCGCCTGCAGACGGGATCAGCGCCAGTTGAACTCGAACTGCCGCATCAGGTGAAAACCCACCGCGAACTGATTGCGGTCGCCGAACTCATCGATGATCGGCGTCTCCGCGATGTTGTTGAAAATGTAGCGATAGGAAACGTAGGGGTTCAGCGACCAGCGTTTGCCGATGTTCACATAGGCGTTGAAGCTGCCTCCGACGTCGCGCAAGCCTCGTCCCGCGTCATATTCGTCAAGGCCTGACGCAAGGGCCTGCGCCGGGGTGACTGAGAAATAGGTGTCGGCGTAACTGTCGCCGATCCATGCCGCCTGACCGGAGATCGACGTTGACAGACGCCCGACGCGGAAGAGCAATGCGGTTCCGGTCGCGTCGACGATGAGCCCGTCATGACCGCCGACGACGCCCTTGCGCACCTTTGCGCGGAAAAGGAACCGGTCGACGAATTTCGTCGCAGCGAAGCCGCCCACTTCAAAAGTATGGTCGATGTCGCCAAGGCCGATGAGGGCGACGTTGTCTTCCTCGTCGCGGTCGCCGACGAGGCGGATCGAGGGACCGAAACTGAAACCCGAAAAGCCGAACAGAGCGAAGTCGGCGCCGTCATTATCGAGAAAGACGAGGTTACGGAACTTGACGTAAACTTCCGGGTCCGGACGGAATTCGTAATCGTTGGAACCGAAATAGTCGGGTCGATAGACCGGGCCGATTCCGACGCTGAGGTCCGTCGTCTCCGGCGTCAGGAACGTCAGAACGCCGATGAAGTCGCGAAGCGGGCGCCAGCCCTTTTCGTTGTCGAACTCATCGTCGTTGCGGATACGCTCCCGCTCGCGCTCCCGCTCCGGCGTGCGTTCGCCGAAGATAGGATCGATGCGGGGCTCGTCGATGTCCGCCTGGGCGAGTGCCGTAGACCCCGCCGAAAAGATCGCAGCCAACGCCGCCGCTGAAATCGCCTTCAAGAACGCCTTCACGCACCCCTCCCAAATCGGCCCGGTTCCTCCCGGAAAAGGCCAGCGCGCCCCGATCACGCCTTTCCCGTGCAAGCGTTATACAATTCTATGGTTTCCGATCGCTAATCATGCGACGGATTTTTGCAGAATATTCACAAAATCCATCGCGCATGCGGCAGGATTGACGCACCGGGCGACGAGCGCCAGCCAGACGCCTAGAGGGCGTCGTCGATCGCTTCGCCGGTGTTTTCTATATCCCGGCCGACGCCTTTGATTGTTTCACAGGCCGAAACAATGGCGCAGAGCGCAAGGAGCAGGGCGAAACGCTTCATGACGGGTCTCCTGTCAACGCAAGGCCCGGACTTGGCTTCCGGGCCTCATTTTTACGGTCTCAACGGATCAAGAGATTAGCGCGTAACCGGACGTTGCCCGCAAAGCCGGTCTTTTAAGCCCCGCCTTCGCGTTGCATCCGCTTGCGGATGAGCTTACGCGCACGGCGCACCGCTTCCGCCTTCTGGCGGGCCTTCTTTTCAGAAGGTTTTTCGTAAAACTTGCGGCGCTTCATTTCACGGAAAGTGCCTTCGCGCTGCATCTTCTTTTTGAGCGCGCGGAGCGCCTGCTCGACATTGTTGTCGCGGACGACGATCTGAACCAGGGGAAGTCCCTCCTTTGAACGGCCAAGACCGCGGTCCCGCGCCCGTCCGGGCGCCCACGTCCGCGGGCAACGCTAAAGCTGGTCCGCAGGGCGGAAAACCACCCCGCGGCGACGCGGCTCATATCAAAGGCCCCGGTTCCTGTCCATATTGGCTAACCTGAATTTGGAGCGCCGCGATGCCCCATCCTGACGATTCCTTCGACCCGGCGCGCGAGGCGATTCTCGCTGAGGCGCTGAAGGCGGCAGCGTTTGACGGTTTCACCCCGCTCGCCCTGGAAAGGGCGGCGGCGGACGCTGGCCGGACGAAAGCCGAGCTGGCGGCCGCGTTTCCGGGTGGGGCGATCGACCTTCTCGCCTGGTGGTCGGGCAGGGCGGACAGGTCCGCAGCGGCGGCGATCGCCGCGCCGCAGGAGCCTCCCCTCAAGATCCGCGAAAAGGCCGCAAGGGCGATTGAAGCGCGTCTGGCGTTCCTCCGGCCGCACAAGGAAGCGGCGCGCCGGGCCGCGGCTTTCCTCGCGCTGCCCCATAACGCGCCACGCGCCGCCCGCCTTGTCTGGGCGAGCGCGGATGCGATCTGGCGTGCGATGGGCGATCCGTCGACCGATTTCAATTTCTATTCAAAACGCGCGATCTTGTCCGGCGTCCTCAGCACGACCTTTGCGCGCTGGCTTGCAGACGACAGCGAGGATGAAGCAGCGACCAAATCATTTCTCGCAGCGCGTATCGACAATGTCATGCAGTTCGAAAAGCTCAAAGCGCGTGTTCGCGACAGCGGCGTTGATCCAGAAGGCATGTTCGGCTGGCTCGCCAGAATGCGCTACCCGGAGCGGCGCTAGAGCGGCGTTATCCGCGTCACATGGCCCATTTTTCGGCCGGGCGCTGCATCACGTTTTCCGTAGAGATGGATGCAAGTCTTCGCTTCATGCGCGAGCGTAGACCAGCGCGCGGCTTCATCGCCGAGCAGGTTTTCCATCACCGCGTTTGAGTGGCGCACCGTACTTCCGAGCGGCCAGCCGGCGACAGCGCGGACATGCTGTTCGAACTGCGAGACCGCGCAAGCGTCCGTCGTCCAGTGGCCGGAATTGTGAACGCGCGGCGCGAACTCATTGACCGCAACCGTTCCGTCCTTGAGCGCAAAGAACTCGACGCCGACGACGCCGACATATTCGAGCGCCTGAAGCAGTTTGCGGGTGATGTCTGCAGCCATCTGGACTGTCGCCTCGCCGGCGCCGGAGGGCACGGTCGAACGGCGCAGCACGCCGTTTTCGTGCTCATTGCGCGGCGAGTCATAAAGTGCGATCTCGCCGTTCGCCGAGCGCGCGCCGATCACCGAAAGCTCGAACCTGAAATCGACGAAACCCTCGAGGATTGATGGGCGCGCCCCGATCTCGGCCCAGGCTTTCTCCGTCGCTTCGCGCCAGGTCCGGCCGGCATCGGCGTCCGCGGCGCGAATGACGGTTTGGCCCTTGCCGTCATAGCCGAGCCGGCGCGTCTTCAGGATCGCGGGGCGGCCGATGCGCTTCAAAGCTTCAACGAGATTGTCGGCGCTGTCGACCGCCTCGAAGGGCGCTGTCGCTGCGCCAAGCGATCGCGCGAACTGCTTTTCAATAAGCCGGTCCTGAGCGACCGCCAGCGCCCTGGCGCCCGGCGAGACGACAGCGCCCGAACGCGTCAGGATGTCGACCGTCTCCGCCGGCACGTTCTCGAACTCATAGGTGACGGCGTCTACCGAACGGCCGAAGCGCTCTAGCGCTGCGGCGTCCGTATACGAACCGATCGTCGTCTTGGCGCTGACCGCGCTTGCGGGAGCGTCCTGCTCCGGGCAATAGACATGGCAATTGAGCCCCAGGCGGGCGGCGGCCAGCGCGAGCATGCGGCCAAGCTGTCCGCCGCCGAGAACGCCGATCGTTCCGTTAGGGGCGACGATCTTCATCGATCCGCGACAGTTTGGGGAATTCCTGCCGTCTCCTTCGCACGCCAGTCGGCGAGACGGCGCGCCAGCGTTTCATCGCCGAGCGCGAGAATTGAGGCCGCCAAAAGCCCCGCATTTGCTGCGCCCGCTTCGCCGATCGCCATCGTTGCAACCGGCACCCCGGCGGGCATTTGCACGATCGACAGCAGGCTATCGAGGCCCGAGAGCGCCTTTGACTGCACCGGAACGCCGATGACGGGCAGCGTCGTCATCGACGCCGTCATGCCGGGAAGGTGCGCCGCGCCGCCGGCCCCGGCGATGATGACCTTGACGCCGCGAACCGCTGCGTTGTGGGCGAAATCATAGAGGCGCGAGGGCGTACGGTGGGCCGAGACGACGCGCGTCTCATAAACGACGCCGAGCTTGCTGAGCATTTCGGCGGCGCGCTGCATCGTCGGCCAGTCAGACCGCGAGCCCATGATGATGCTGACCTGCGGCGCAGCCACGCTTTTGGGCGCCCGCTTGCTTTTTGCTGCCGCCAAGACGCTCTCCCTCAAAACCAGGCGATTAGCGCAACTCGCCCGGCAGGCGCAAACGCCGCTCTATGCGATGATGTCCGGGGTCAGCTGGTCTTTCAGCCGCTGGATCATGTCCTTGAGCTGCAGCTTCTTCTTCTTGAGACGCGCCAGCGAAATACTGTCACGGCTCGCCGAGTCGGCGAGCGCCTTGATGGCGGCGTCGAGATCGCTGTGCTCTTCCATCAAGAGCGCAAGGCGCACCGCAAGCGCGTCTTCATTGGCCCCTGAAAACGCGCTCTCACGCGCCTTGAAGCAGCGTGCAGCGTCGACGATCGTCGGCGACCCATCGTCGCTGGTTTCGTCGTTGGACCCGTCTATTGTCATGAGCCGTCGTGCGCGTTCGCGATCGCGTCCTGATTCGGGGCCGGGACGGTAAGCCCGATCAGCTCTTCTAGCAATCCGACGGAAAAGCCCGGCGAGTCGGCGCCGCCGGCCGCGCGAACATAAGCGGCGAGCGTGCGCCGGGCGCGTCCTGCAGCGTCCGTTCCCGCATAGCGTCCCGCTTGCGCGCGGGAGATTAGTTCAAGCGCATGCATCGCCTCGAACTCGGCGCTGAGTTCTGCGGCCTTGACCTGCGTGCGCAGCGTCTCGCTGGCCGCTCCGTTAACGCCCGCCTTCAGAGCGCGGCGGACATCGCGCAGGGGAGCGACGATCTTGCGCTCCCATTCGCCGCCGATCGCCATCGCGCGCTTCATGGTCGCGACATCCGGCTCGGCGAAGTGGGCGCCGGTCCACACGCACCAGAGCATCAGCGTGACGGTGAGGCCGTGAGCGTCCTGCAGCGTCAGCAGCGCGCGCTCGACCTCAGGTCTGCGATAGACCTCGACGGACCAGTCCCTGAGCGGCGGCGCGGTTATCGGCGTGCTCCTTTTTCGAGGTCCTCGCCCCAGCGGCGCGTCAGCGCGCTGTCGACGCCGAGCAGGTCGAGCGCGCGGCCGACGGACTGATCGACAAGCTCAGCGACCGATTTCGGTTCGACATAAAAAGCGGGCAGGGGCGGCGCGATGATCGCGCCCATCTCCGCGAGCGCCGTCATCGTGCGCAAATGGCCGAGGTGGAACGGCGTCTCGCGTACCATCAGGACGAGACGGCGGCGTTCCTTCAGCATCACGTCGGCGGCGCGGCTGACCAGAGTCGTCGTGACGCCCGTCGCGATTTCCGACATCGTGCGCACCGAGCACGGCGCGATGATCATGCCGTCGGCCCGGAACGAGCCCGAAGCGATGGCGGCGCCGATGTCGCCGGCCGCGTAGCGAACGCTCGCAAGCGGTTCGAGATCGGCCGCCTTCACGCCGAGCTCGTAGGCGAGCGTCATTTCCGCCGCTTTGCTCACAACAAGGTGCGTCTCGGCCCCTGCCTCTTTCAGCGCTTCAAGACAGCGCCGACCATAGATGACGCCGGAGGCGCCGGTGATGGCGACGACTATGCGCGAAGATGATTTCACGAGCGAACTCAATCGGTTGACCTCCACCCTTAACCCTTCTGCGGACCGCTGGCAAAAGCCGCCGCGTTAACCAGTTGGGAGGCAGGGTTTTCATCGACAAGCCCTCCTTTTGGTGATGTAGTGGGGCGTTCGGAGCCTAACCAAGGAGGTTAGATTATGGCGCTTAAGGCACACTTGCAGTCCCTCAGCACGCGGCATCAAGAACTTGAATCCCTTCTGTCCACCGAAATGAAGCATCCGCACCCGGACGATACGCGAGTGATTGAACTTAAGCGACTTAAGCTTCGAATTAAGGACCAGATCGAACGGCTCCGACAAGGCGATCACGCGACGGAGTGACGAAGTCGTCATAGGAAATTTGCGGCGCCTTCCGGAAGGAAGGCGCCGTTTCGTTGGAGGGATCAATTTGAGCGGCAGATCGGTCATTATCGTCGGCGCTGCATCCGCGATCGGGCAAGCGACGGCGCGCCGTTTCGCCGCCGCCGGCGAAAACCTTGTTCTCGCCGACGCTGACGAAGCGGCGGGACGGGCGCTCGCGAGCGACCTCCAGAAATCGAGCCCTGCAGTCTTCGTCGCGGCATCGGTCGCCAACCGGCTGCACGTTCACAACATCATCGCCGAGGCGCTTGAAACCTACGGCCGGGTCGATGTCCTCATCAACGTGACCATTGACGTCGCGGTGAGCGATTTTCTTGAAACGTCGGAGGACGCCTTCGACCAGAGCATCGGAACGAATCTGCGCGGCGCCTTTCTGCTCGCGCAGGCCGCGGCCCGTCAGTTTGCGAAGCAGATTGAACAGTCGAACGACAGCGAGGGCGACTATGCAATCGTCAACCTGGTATCGACGGAAGCGGTGACCGCCGCCCCTGATCGCGTCGCCTTCGCCGCTTCGCAAGGCGGATTGCAGCAACTGACGAAAGCGGTGGCGCTCGCGCTCTCCGGCCGCGGGGTGCGGGTCAACGCGGTCGGCATCGGCGCCATCAACGCCGAATACATGGACGAGTTCGACGCCAAATCCGCCCGTTCGACGGTGCCGCTGAACCGGATCGGCGATCCCGCGGAGGTCGCGGAGGCGATCTATTTTCTCGCTTCGCCCGCCGCGTCCTACATCACCGGCCAAACGCTCTTCGTCGACGGCGGGCGTCTCGTCCGGTCGGGCGCGGCCGATTACGTCGAGAAGAGCTAGGCCGGTTCTCCGGCATCCCAAGGGATTCGAAGTCATCGGATTCGGCCTTCCGGGGCCCCGGCTTCCCGCCGGCGCGGGACCGAGCATGGGTAAGGCTTGCGCTCCTCTATTCACCACTCGCTATTCAC
>CAZGXT010000142.1:0-7702 GCA_964529675.1 uncultured Caulobacterales bacterium | reverse complement strand
GGGTCGCGCATATGGGCGATGCCGACGATCAGCGTCGTCAGCACGAGCGGCGCGATCACCATCTTGATGAGGCGCAAGAAAATGTCCGTCACGATCTTCATCGCCGCGGCGAATTCGGCTCGCATCGCGGCGGCGGCTTCCGGCTCGGCCCCGGCGCCGAGATACTGATGAACGAGCGCGCCGACGGCGACGCCGAGGATCATGGCGATGACGATGATCTGAAAAAGCCGCTTGGCCATATGAGCCGAACCCCGGTCGGAAGGACGCGGGAAGCTATCGGCGCCCGGCGGCGAAGTCCACGGCCCCGGCTTTACGGCGCCCCATCAAACTCCGCACACCCACTTTCAGCCCTGACGGCGAAAGACCCTGTCAGAAGCGCTCCAGCAGGCGCTCGAGATATTTGATTTCGTCTTCCGTCCGCTCGCCGTCCGACAGACGCCGGCGAAGTTCTTCGAGAAGTTCGCGCGCGCGCTGCGCGTCTGACTTGTCGGGAACATCGACGCCCTGTCCGGTCGGCGCGCCGAGCGGGCGTCCAAGCGGATCGCGCAGCGGCTGCCCGCCCTGTCCGCGCGCAGCCTGCGCTTTCGCGCGCGCGTCCTTCGCAAGCGCTTCGGCGCCGTCGCGCAGGTTCGCGATCGCTTCCTCCATGGAATTTCGCGCGCCATCGAAGTTTTTCGCGGTCAGGTCGCCTTCCGCGCGCCGCATGGCTGAGAGCGCGCGAGAGAGCGCCTTGCCGGCGTCACCCGTGTCGCCTTCAGGCGCTGCGCCTTCCAGGGCGTTCATCAATTCTGCGAGGTCGCCGGCGAGCGCGCTTTCGTCGGCGGCGAGATCATCGCCGGCGGCGTCACGCGTTTCCCCGCGGCGGAATGTTTCGTCGGCGAGCGCCCGCTGCCTGCCGATCAGATCGCCGACGGCGCCAGCCTGCCCGCCGGCGCCTTGCTGGCCGCCTTCGCCGGCCTCGCCCGCGCCGCCCGCGCCGCCGGGCGCGCGAAGATTGTCGAGAACAGCTTCGAGATCGGCGAGCGCCTGGCGCGCAGCATTGGCGGCGCCGGACTTTGCGAGATCGCGCACGGCGTTCAGCATCGCATCGAGATCGTCGGCGGTCACCGTCTGGTCGGCCGGCGGCGCGTTGGGATCGACGTCCGCGCCGGACTGCGCCAGCGCTTCGAGATAATTCTGCAAGGCGTTGCGCAGCGCTTCCGTCAGGCGCTCAATCTCGGCGTCGGCGGCGCCGTTTTCGAGCGCCTCGCGCAGCGCCTGCCTGGCGGCGTCGAGACGCTGGCGCGCAAGTTCGGTCGTTTCATCTTCGAGCTGCAGCGCAAGCGGCCAGAATTCTTCGATGGTCGCGTCGCTGTCGTCCCCGCCCCGCTTGTTGACGCGCCACATCGCCGTGCGCAGCAAGAGATAGTCGGTCGGTCGTTCAAAGAAAAATTCTGGGCCGAGCGTCAATCCGCTGAGCGCCCACTCGACACGGCGCCATTCCGCCGGCGCAACCGCAAGCGATCGGCGCTGCTCGACGACCGCCTTCGCCAGCGGATTGAAGAAATCGCGCGACGGCAAGGTGAGCGCGAGCGGCTGCGTCTTGCCCTCCTGGCCGAGCGCGTCGGCGACGATCACCGACGCGAACACGGGAAGCCCGGCCCAAGGATGCGAGGATAGATCGACCGCGGCGGCGCGTGCGCCCGGCGCGCCCTTCAGGGCGGGCAGCGCGATGCGCTGCGTCTTCGCCGCGATCTCTGCGCTGATCGGCGGCGCGTCAAGAGGCCGCGGCTGGCTGGCGTCGAGGCGCAATTCAAGCGCGGCGTCGGCGGCCCCGTAATCGTCATCGATGCGAACAGCGACGACAAGACGGCCGTCGCGATCGGGCGCCGGGGGCTCGGCGAAATCGACGCTCGGCGCGCGGTCGTCGATGACCCGCACCGGCCAACGGCTGCGCCGCCCGCCCGCCGACAGCGAGAGCGTCCCTGATTCCGTCAGCGTCAGCGTCGCGCGCGCCGACGCTTCGCCGCCTTCGCGCGCCGCGCCGACCTTTGCGGTCTCCCCGGCCAGAACGAGCCGGAAGCGCGACCGCGGTTTCGTCTGAATACGGACGATTGATCCCTCCGGCGCCTCGATCGCGTCACCCGACCCGCCGAGCGCGTCCTTCGCCCGCAGCAAATAAAGCGGCGCCTTGCCGGTGTAGGCGGGCGGCTCGATCCAGAGGTCGGCGAAACCCGACCGCACGATCGCCGGATCGCTGGGGCGAAAAGCGTCCGCAAGGCGCTGCGGCGCCGCGGGACCAGCCGCAACAAGCCCGATGAGGAGAAGCCCCGCCGCCGCGTAGCGAAGGCCGAACGGATCAACGCTGTTCGCCGTTGGAGACGGGGCGTTCAGCGCCGCCTTCTTCACCCGCGCACGCGCGTCGGCGAGATGAGCCGCCCATAATGCGCCGGCGCCCGCGGCGGGCTCATCTTCGAGCGCGCGCAAGGGCTCATGTCGCATCCCGCCGTCGCGCTCGAGGCGGGCGAGCGCGTCCGCGCGCGAAGGCCAGAACGGCGACGGTCGGCGGCGCCAGAACAGGACGCCTGCTAGCGCGAGCAGCAGGACGAGCGCGGCGCCGTGCCCCCAAAAGCCGGCGAACCGCCAGAGGTCGAACAACCCGAGCGCGAGTATGAACGCGATGGGACCGCCGGCGAGAACAAGAGCGGGCGCCGAGCGCTCGGCGAACAGCGCCCCTTTGGCGAACAGGATCGATCGTTCGGCAGCGCCGGCGCGACCGGGGCCGTCGCCGGCCATTGCTTCATCCTGCGCCAAATCAGCCGTCATGGTTTTTGCAGATTAACGTCCGTCCCGCGCCCCGTCGACCGGCGGCGCAGGCGCCTTGCCTGTCGTAGACCGCCTTTTGTCGAGAATTGGGTCACAACAAAGTTAACGGTTATCCGATTGGTTTTCCTCCTCCGAACAAAGCCGCAAATCCAAAATCTGGGCGTCCAGGCTGCTGAAGCGCGCGCCGTCAGGCTGAACGGCGTCGTCGCGCTCGCGGCGGTGTTCGTCTACAACATCGTCGGCGTGCTCGACATTGTCTCGACGATCGCCGCGATCGAGCTTGGACGGGCCGAAGAAGCCAATCCGCTGATGCGCGCGATCATGGACAATCACGGCGCCGGCTGGATCGGCGCCAAGCTGTTCCTGCAGCTCGTCATTTCAGGGATGGTGCTATGGTTCCCGCATCGCATCGTCATCGCCATCTTCGCGCTGGCGGTGACCATCAACGGCCTTATCGTGGCGAATAATTTCCTGATCGCCTTCGGAACCTGAACGAAAGGCGCGGCTTCATGCCCGCCCATCGCCCAACGCAGCGCCGACCGCGCGCGCCGCGTCAGCGATCGCTTCTTCTGCGACCCCAGAGAAATTGCAGAACGACATGAACCCGTGAATCTGGTCGGGATAATCGACATGGCGGCATGGAACGCCTGCCCGCTGCAGCGCCGTCGCATAGTCGCGGCCTTCGTCCCGCAGCGGATCGAAGCCCGCGGTGATGACGAGCGCGGGCGCGAGGTTCTTCGGCGGCGGATGCAGCAGGGGCGATATGCGCGGATCGGTGCGGTCAACGCCCTTCGGCAAATAATGGCCGTCGAACCAGTCCATGCTCTCCTTCGTGAGGAAATACCCCTCTGCAAATTTCTCGCGCGAGGGCGTTGAGCCGACCGACTGCGTCACCGGGTAGATCAGCAATTGGTGTTTCAGCGCGGGACCGCCGTCAAGCGCCGCGCGGCGCGCCGTTACGGTCGACAGATTGGCGCCCGCCGAATCCCCGCCGACCCCGACGCGCGAGGCGTCAACGCCGAGCTCATCGGCGCGCGCAAGGATGTCGGCGAGCGAGGCCCAGGCGTCTTCAACGGCTGCGGGGAACGGCGCTTCCGGCGCCAGGCGATATTCCACCGAAACAACGCGAAAATCGCCCGATTTCGCAAGCCGCCGGCACAGCTGGTCGTGGCTGTCGAGGTCGCCGAAGGTGAAGCCGCCGCCATGATAATAGACGAGCGTCGGCCGCATCGGCGATCGCGCCGGCGCATAGTCATAGGCGCGCGCGCGGATCGGCCCTTCAGCGCCCGCCACCGAAAAATGCCGATAGTGGACAGGCTCCGGCCAGGCGACATTCAGCATGTCGCGGCTGCGCGCGCGCATCGCCCGAAACGCTTCCGGCGTCACCTCGCTGAGGGGCGGCGTCCCCAGCATCGCGATCATGTCGAGGAGAACGCGGGTCTTCGGATCAACCTCGGTCACATCCGGTCTTTCTTGCTGCGCGCGAGAAAGACTGAAGCAAGACGGCGCCCCGCGTAAAGAGCCGGGCGCCGTCGCACATCCTAAAGCCGGTCGAGCGCCGGCTTCTCCTTGCCGAGCCAGGCGCCCTTCATGAGGCCCGCGGCGTATTTCTTCGCCGCCTTGTCCTTTTGCGCGCCATAGGTTTCGACGAGGCCGTAATAGGCCCAGCCGTTATTCGGAATTTCCGCCAGCGATTCGATGAAAAGCTGTTCGGCGCGCTCGGCGTCGCCATGTTTCAGAACCATCGCCGCCAGCGTCTGCTTTGCTGGATAATACCAGTAAGGCGGCTCGGTATAGTTGAGCCCTTCTTGCAGCGCGACCGCCTCCTCCATATGCCCGATCGCGTCGGCGAGCTTTCCTTCGGCGGCGCTCGCGCGCGCCAACACCGTGTGGCGCTGGATCTTCAAAATGCCGGGCGCCGGAATCAGATTGTCGACGAGGCCTTTGAAATCCTCCTCCTTCAGGATTTGCTCGATCGCTGCGGCCTCCTTGCGCGCGCCGGCGGCGTCGCCCTGACGGGCCAGCGCCTCGCCCCGCGCATAATGCCATGCGGCCTGCAGGAACGGCGCCTCGGCGCCGGGCGCGGGAAGCGCCATCACGTCCGCCGGCGCGCTGAACTGCGCATGGGCGTAATAGGGCGCCGCCTTGATCGGCGAGGCGAGCGGCACCGCGATCGCCATATCGACCGGTATTTTCGCGTCGAGCTTCTTCGCCATGGCGAGCGCCGTTTCGCGATCGCCCGCCATTTGCGCTGATGTCATCACGAAGTGCACGTTGTGGACGTAATAGCCGAACTCGAACATCGGGCTTTGGGGCCCGAGCGCCAGCGTCGCCTCATCGGCTTTCACCGCCTCGATGTTGAGATCCATCGACTGCTTGTAGCGCCCGATGCGCGCATAGGTGTGCGAGGGCATGTGGATGAGGTGCCCGAGCCCCGGCGACAGGGCGGCCAGACGATCCGCATACGGAACGGCGCGGAAGGGGTTCGTCGTCGCCTCCGTCGTGTGAATGTAGAGGTGGATCGCCGGCTGATAGTCCGGGTTGCGGTTCAGGACGGCCTCAAGAAGCGCCAGCGTCTTGCCGGCGCGGCCTTTCGGCGTTCTGCCGTCCGCCTCCCAATAGTCCCAGGGCTGCGTATCCATGTTCGCTTCCGCCGCCGTCGCGGCGACGAAATCATCATCCGGGAAACGCGCCGCGACCTGCTCCATCGCCGCCGCGAAGGCGAGGTCGAGCGACTTGCGGTCGGCGGGCGGCTTCTTCGCATAGCGGGCCTGCAGCGCCGTGATGAGCGCAGCCTCTTTCTCGCTCGCCTTCGTCTTGCGGTCGAAAGCGGCGCGCGAGGCGGCGTAGGCGGGCGCGTTCGCTTCTTCCGCCATCGGAAGGTTGATGTTGGGCCCGAGGGCGAAACCCTCCGCCCAATAGCACATTGCGCAATCGGGATCGGCCTCCTGCGCGGCCTTGAACGCGTTGATCGCCTCACCGTGGTTGAAGTTCCACATATGCGCGAGGCCGGCGTCGAACAGCGCCTGCGCGCGCGGGCTCGACGTCGTGATCTTGTATCCGATCCCGGCGACCGGCGTCTTCAGCGGATCAGAAGGCTTTGCGCTTCCGCCTTGAGCGGCTTGCGCGGCCCCGATGGCGGCGAAGACCTGGCGACGCTTCAGCCCCGCATCCTGCGACCCGCCGCACAGCGCGCGGGCGGTCACGACAGGGTCGATAAACGGGGCCGGGGCCCGCGCGTTCATCTCAAATGACGAAAAACCGGCAAGGCCGGCGGCCCCGGCGGCGCCGAGGAACAGCAGCTTCTTCATGATTTTCTCCCGCTTTGAGTCGATGCCGGCCTCGCCTCCCCTCTGTGGGGAAAACTGACCGCGGCGCGAGACCGCCGGCGACCTGACCTTCATTTCAGCATCAGAAGCATGGTTAAAGCAGCCGATGGCCGCGCAATCAACCCACAACATCCACGAATACACGGTCTCGGAACTCGCCGGCGCGGTCAAACGCGTCATCGAGGACGGCTTTGGATTCGTGCGCGTCAAAGGCGAGCTCGGGCGCGTCACTCGCGCCGCATCGGGCCACGTCTATCTCGACCTGAAAGACGAGAATGCGACGATCTCGGGCGTCATCTGGAAGGGAACCGCGCAGCGCCTGCGCGTCGACCCCGAACAGGGCATGGAGGTCGTGGCGACGGGCAAGCTGACGACATTTCCAGGGCAGTCGAAATACCAGATCGTCATCGACAGCCTTGAGCCGGCGGGCGCGGGCGCGCTGATGGCGATCCTTGAAGAGCGCCGCAAGAAGCTCGCGGCCGAAGGGCTCTTCGATGCGGCGCGCAAGAAGCCTATCCCGTTTCTTCCCGACGTCATCGGCGTCGTCACCTCGCCCTCCGGCGCCGTCATCCGCGACATCCTCCACCGCCTGCGCGAACGATTTCCGCGCCGCGTCATCGTCTGGCCGACGCTGGTGCAGGGAAAGGGCGCCGAGGCGCAGATCGCGGCGGCGATCCGCGGCTTCAACGCGCTGCCCGGAGGCGGCGATGTTCCGCGTCCGGACGTTCTGATCGTCGCGCGCGGCGGCGGCAGCCTCGAAGATCTCTGGTGCTTCAATGAAGAGATCGTCGTGCGCGCGGCGGCGGAAAGCGCCATCCCGCTGATCTCCGCGGTCGGACACGAGACAGACACGACCCTCATCGACTTCGCCGCGGACCTGCGCGCGCCGACGCCGACCGCCGCGGCGGAGAAGGCCGTGCCGATGCGGTCGGAGCTGCTCGCCGAAACGCTCAACAAGGAAAGACGGATGATCGCGGCGGAAAGCCGTCGCCGCGAGGAGCGCCGTACACGGATGATCGCCGCGGCGCGGGGGCTGGGGCGCCCGGAAGACGTTCTCGGCGCGCTCTCGCAGCGGCTTGATCGCGCGGCGGACCGGCTCGGCGCCGGACTTTCCGCGCGCGCCGCCGCCGCCGACACCCGCCTTGCAAGAATCGCCGCGCGACTCAGCGCCGAGCGCCTGAGGCAACGCGGCGGCGACCTTGAACGCTCGCTCGTCCGCGACGCCGCCCGTCTCGACAGCGTCGCCAGACGCCTCCTCCTGAGGCCCCACGAACGCCTCGCCGCGCTCTCAGGGCTTCTCAAGTCGCTTTCCTACAAGGGCGTCCTCGAACGCGGCTTTGCGCTGGTGAAGACCGAGGCCGGAAGGATCGTCCGCCGCGCCGGCGACCTCCAGGCGACAGGGGCCGTCAGCCTCGTCTTCGCCGACGGCGAACGCGCGGCGCATTTGGGCGAGGCGCCGAAGAAAACGCCCGCGACAAAGAAGCCGGTGCAGAAGGGGCTGTTTGATTGAGGCGCGCCCTTTGACCGCGCCGCCCGCCCCACGATAAAACCGTCGCCATGAACCCTTT
>CAZGXT010000141.1:0-7772 GCA_964529675.1 uncultured Caulobacterales bacterium | reverse complement strand
TCTTTGCCTTGTTGCCGGCGATGTCGCCGACGACGGGGTCGATCTGGCAAAGCGCGATGCGGAGGCGGGAGGTCATGGTCGGCTGTTCTATATCATTGAATTTATTCATGTTTCATCAGAAAGCCAGCGCCAGGGGGCCTTAATGGAAGATAATGGAGGCTAATGGACGCCAATGGAGGCTAATGGAAGATAATGAAACTTAGCCTGCCCCTACGCGGCCGCTTGCGTTTAAAACGCCTCGGCTCGTCCGTCCGACTTCGCCCGCGCGGAGCGCACCGCGTTTATCCAAGCGGCGAAGGAGTTTGTCGGCAACCTGTAAAAACCGCGTCGCTTGTCGTCCTGAATGATGATCGACTTTTCCTTCAGCGCCTTGAGCGCGTTGTTCACGTTAGTCTCGGTGACCGTCGATTCCTTGATGATCTGTTGGCGCGGCAACCACGCATCGCCATGAGTCGCCATCGCGTCCAGAACGCGCCGGTAGTCTTCAGATGAAATTCGGGCGTGGTACATTTCATTAAAATACTTGTCGCCGAGCTGCGAAAGAGCCCCGCCTGATTTGAACGCTCCTTCGGCGACGTCGCCTTCATCAATGTGATTATCCGTATCGTGATCAAAAGCCGAGTATGCGAATTGCTGCACGAAATGCGGGTAGCCTTCTGACAAATCCGCCAACAAGGTGATCGCATCCGCAGTCATGTCTATGTGCTGCGGGCTTCGAGCATTGGCTTCCTTCATGCCTAATTCTATAACTCGTTTCCGTTCGGCCGGCTCCAGAGGTTCAAGGAGTATGGAGTGAAACGCGCGAGGCGATGATTCGTGGCTTTCGCGCAGCTTTGTCATAATCGAAGGAATTCCAGCGAGGCCGAACAAAACCTTGCTTGCGCTCTTTTTCGCTAACCGCTCCGTCACAAGTTTCGTGAATTCGCCCAAGTTCGCCTCCACCGGCGGACGGTCGGCCTCATCAATCAAGAAAAGCAATCCGTCTCCGGCCGCAGGAGACTCGCAAAACACCGAAATCTCGCCGACGAGATCCTCGACTACTTCCTCCACATCGACCTCAAACTGCGGCCTGTTGTATTTGACGCCTAAGATCTCCCAGTTCGTCAGCCATTCCCACAGATCCTTCGCCGACTTCTTCACGGCCTCTTTTTCTTGGATCGCCCCCTTCACTCCGCGCGCGATCTTCCGCACGATATCGAGTTGCGTCTGGCATCCGCCGAGATCGATGCTCACGGTCAAGAAATCGAAGCCGTCATTATTTGCGCCGCTTCGCGACAGATGCTCAACAAACAAGAGCAGCGAAGATTTTCCGATACCTCGCTCTCCCTGAACCAAAAAATGCTGGGGATTTCCGTGCGTAGCCTGAAAGAGAAAGTTCTCAATGAGATCGAGCTCTTCGAGTCGGCCGACAAACATCCCCGGATGGACAACGCCGTTAGGCTTAAAAGGATTGAATTTCCGTGTCAGTCTCACCGGCGAGCCACCGCTACTGCGCCCCGCGATAAGCGTGGGGCAGGTCGCCGCGCGAGAGGTCGCGGTAGCGGTCCCTGAGGCGCGTCTGGCGCGTCGTCAGCGAGGTTGCGCGTCCGTCGATATAGACAGCGACGGGGCGCGAGGCGGTTTCGAGCGGATCGCCGTCCCACAGGACGAGATCGCCCGCCTTGCCGACTTCGACGCTGCCATAGCGATCGCTGACGCCGTACATCCGCGCCGGGTTGATCGTCAGCGCCGCAAGCGCAGCCGCATAGGGCAGCCCGTTGGCGACGGCGTTGCCGGCAAGCTGCGGCAAGAGGCGCAGGTTATGCGAGCCGGACGGGGGGTCGTAGAAAGCGATCGTCACGCCCGCCGCATGAAGGCGCGCGGCGTTCGCCTGCGTCGCGCCGAGCATTTCGAACTGCTCCGGCAGATTGAGCACCGGATTGAGGATCACCGGGATCTGCGCCGCGGCGAGTTCGCGCGCGACGAGATGGCCCTCCGTCGCGCCGAGCGCGATGACGTTGAGCCCGTAGCGCGCCTTCATCCTGATGAGCGCGCGAAGGTCCGCCGCCCCGTTCGCGGCGACGACGATCGGCTGGCCGCCGCGCGCCGCCGGGATGAGCGCTTCCAGATCGTTGAGCGTGAGGCCGGTCATCCGTGGACGGAGCGCATAGCCGGCGGGATTCGCCGCATAGGCGCGCGCCTCCTCGACGGCGTCGCGAAACTCCGCCCAGGCGCCCATGCGCGTGTCGCCGGTCCGCGCAGCGCCGGCATAGCCGAGGGCCGCGGACTGCAGCGCGCCTTCGCGCACGACCGAGTCCGCGCGGCCTGACAGATTGACGATCGCGCCGAGCCCGCCGAAAATCTTCGAACCGGCCGCCGGCGCCGCGACGGCGCGCGTGACGCCGCCGGCGCGATTGACAGGGATCAGCGTCGAGGCCGGATTGAAGGCGTCGGCGGCGTCAAGCGAAGCGCTGTGCGGGTAGTCGCCTTCGGGCGAGGCGTCGTTCGATTCCTGGTCGAGGCCGATCTCGACAAGGCCCAATTGCGACCATGGCGCGAAGAGGCCGGGCGTGGCGATGCGGCCCTTGGCGTCGGCGGCGCGCGCGCCTTCCGGGACCGCAAGGTCCTGGCCGACCGCGACGATGACGCCGCCGCGCATGACGATGTCGGCGTTCTCGACCAGGCCGCCGTCGGCGCCCGCCATCGTGTAGAGGCGCGCGTTCTGGATGACGAGCGTTTCCGGCGCCGCCGTCTGCGCGACCGCCGCGGTCGCTGCGAAGGCAGCCGTCAGGGTAAGGATGATTTTATTCATTGTCCTGCTCCGCCCGTGAAGCCGAGGCCCGATTGTCCGATTTCAAAATCCGTGCGCGGCGAGCGTTTGGGATCGCTGCGGTCGTAGAGGAGCGCGCCGTCGATGAAGACCTTCTCGGCCTGCGCATAGACGGAGAACGGATCGGCCGACCACAAGACGACGTCCGCCATCTTTCCGGTTTCAAGCGAGCCGGTCTCTTCGCCGATTCCCATCGCCTTGGCGGGATTGAGGGTGATCCACGCGATCGCCTGTTCAGGCGTGATGTTGAGGCCGATGCGGTTGCCGTCGGCCATCGCTTTGCCGGCTTCCTGGTTGAGGCGCTGGATGCCGTACTGGTCGTCCGAATGAATGACCGTGCAGCCGTTCGGCTGCGCGTGAACGAGCGCGGCGTTCTCTCGGATCGTGTCATAAGCTTCGAGCTTGAAGCCCCACCAGTCCGCCCACACGGCGGCGCAGATGCCGTTTTCCGCGAGCAGGTCGGCGACCTTGTAGGCTTCAACGCCGTGATGGAACGTCGTCACCTTGTAGCCGAACTCCTTCGCCATATCGATGACGAGCGCCATCTCGTCGCCGCGATAGCAGTGCATGTTGACGACGATGTCGCCGTTCAGAGCCATCGCCAGCGTTTCGAGTTTCAGGTCGCGCGTCGGCGCTTCGGGCTCCTTCGCGTCTTCGGCGCCGGCGGCGGGTTTCGCCCCCTTCTTCTTGTCGAAGGCGTCTTTTTCGTCCCAGTACTTTTCCCACTTTTTCTTGTAGTCGGCGGCTTCGATCCAGGCGGCGCGATAGCCGGCGAAGTTGCCCATGCGGGTCGAGGGCCCGCCTTTCTCGCCATAGACGCGCTTGGGGTTCTCCCCGCACGCCATCTTGAGGCCGTAGGGCGCGTCGGGAAACTTCATGGCCTGAACCGTCCGTGCCGGGACGTTTTTCAGGATCGCCGAGCGCCCGCCGAAAAGGTTCGCGGAGCCCGGGAGAATCTGCAGCGACGTGATTCCGCCGGCGAGCGCGCGGGTGAAGCCGGGGTCCTGCGGCCACACGGAATGCTCGGCCCACACCTGCGCGGTGTTGGGCGCCGTCGCTTCGTTGCCGTCGGAGGTCGACGCCATTGCGGGCGAGGGGTAGTCGCCGAGGTGGGAATGAATGTCGATGACGCCCGGGGTCACCCATTTTCCTGTCGCGTCGATCACGGTCGCCCCGTCGGGGATGGCGACGTCGGCGCCGCCGACCGCGGCGATCTTGCCGCCGCTGAGAACGACGACGCCGTTGTCGATCTTCGCCCCTGCGCCGGTGAGGATCGTCGCGCCGCGGATCGCGGTCACGCCCGATGCGTAGGGCTCATAGGTCGATGGAAAAGGATCGGCCGCCCAGCGGCTCGGCTTGCCGGCGGTCTCCGGCGCGCCCGGCTGCGGTTCTTTCGGCTGCGGCGCGCAGGCCGCAAGACCGATCAGCGCAGCGAGCGTCCCCGCCCGCCCCATCATTGTCGTCGCCATGTGAAAATCGCCCCTGCTGTCACGAATCGGTCGCAAGACTAGACCATTTTCGCTGCGATAGAAGCGCGCCGCGACGAGCCGAAGTCGCTATAAAGCAGTCGATAACTGAGGGGTTCTGTCATGACCGTGATCACGCGCCGCACGGCGCTCACCACCGCGTTCGCCGGCGGCGCCGCCGCCTGCGCCCGGGCGCCGGTAAAATCCCCGTTCGACGCTGCGGCGGCGAGCAAGGGCGGGGTCTTCGCCCATGGCGTTGCAAGCGGCGACCCCGATCATCAAAGCGTCGTCCTCTGGTCGCGTCTCAGCCCCGCCGCGCCCGCGGCCCAGACTGTCGCGTGGCAAATCGCGGAGACGGAAGATTTTGCACGCCCCGTTGCGGAAGGCGCGGTCGTCGCCTCGCCCGAAAACGACTTCACCTGCAAGGCGGTCGCCGCGGGCCTCAGCACTGGACGGCGCTATTTCTATCGCTTCCGCGCGGGGGACGCCGTCTCGCCGACCGGTCGCACCCGGACGGTTCCGGAAGGCCGAATTGACGAGGCGCGCTTCGCCGTCGTCTCCTGCTCGAATTACCCCTTCGGCTATTTCAACGTCTATGACCGCATCGCCCGCGAGGAAGGGCTCGACGCCGTCCTCCATCTTGGCGACTACATCTATGAATATGGAACGGAGGGCTATGGCGGCGAGGCGGGACGCACGCTTGATCGCAATCACGAGCCGTCGCACGAAATCCTGACGCTCGACGATTATCGCCGCCGCCACGCGCAGTACAAGTCAGACCCTTCTTCGCAGGCGATGCACGCCGCCCATCCCCTCATCCCGATCTGGGACGATCACGAAACGGCTGACAATTCATGGACGGACGGCGCCAACAATCATGATCCTGAGACGGAAGGCCCCTGGGAGGACAGGAAGCGCGCCGCCCTGCAGGCATATTATGAGTGGATGCCGGTGCGCGACCCTGCGCCCGGCGCGTCGCGCGAGGCGCTTTTCCGCGCATGGAGCTGGGGCGATCTCCTGACGCTCGTCACGCTTGAGACGCGGCTGATGGCCCGCGCCGCGCAGATCAAATACAACGACATCGTCCCGACGCTGACGGACGCCGAGGCGGTTCGGAAGTTCCGCGAGGAAACGCTCTGGGGCGCCGATCGCAGCATGCTCGGCGACGTCCAGCTCGGTCATATCGCGAAGGCCATGGAACGCTCGGCCGAACGGCGCGAGCCGTGGCGGCTGATCGCCAACCAGATCATCATGGCGAAGGTGACCGCGCCCAATCTCGCGGCGCGCGTCTCCGAAGAAGAGATCGCCGCGCTTCAAAAGGAGTGGGATCAGGCGCGCGCCTTCGTGCAGTTTTCGACGCTCGGCCTGCCGACCAATCTCGACGCGTGGGACGGATATCCGGCCGCCCGCGAAGGGCTCTATGACGCGCTCCGCAGGGAAAAAGCCGAAGGTCTCATCGTCGTCACCGGCGATACGCATACATGGTGGGCGAACAATCTCGTCGCGCGCGACGGCGCGCATATGGGCGTCGAACTCGGCGTCAATTCAGTGACGTCGCCCTCGCCCTACCGGAAATCCTTTCTCGGCGGGAAGGGAGCGGAATACGCGCTCCTCACCAATCAGGAAAACCCTGACGTGCGATATCTGTCGGGCGAGGATCACGGCTATATCGACCTCTCGCTGACGCGCGAACAAGCGACGGCGCGGTTCATCGCGGTCGATACGGTCGAATCGCCGCAGTATAACGCCTTTGAAAAGGCCGCGTTCACCATCCGAAAGTCGAACGGCGCGGCGCAGTTCGTCGATGTCGACGGATTGTCGATTGAGGAACGGGCGCTGTTCTAGCGGCCGCCCGCTCCCAGAAACGCCGGAGGGTCCTGATGCCGACGATCGCGACTGTCTCGTGGCGGCGATTGGCGATCTGGTTCGCCGCCTGGTGGGGCGTCAGCTGGTTTTTCTTCTACCGGGAAAGCGCATGGACGCGCGCTCTGGCGGCCGGCGGCGGCAGACTTCCCGAGTCTCAACCCGGCTTTCCGCCGGTCGAGCCTCAACGCTCGCTTGATGCGTTGGCCGCGGCGAACGGAACGCAAGACTACATCCTCTGGCAGGCGCTCGATTTTCCGTTTGCGTTCGTCACCGTCATGCTGACGATGACGGCGATCGCGCTCGGCCTCAGGGCGACGGGACTGCGGGCCCTTGGGTTCGTGCTCGCCTTGCCGCCGCTCTACTTCGCGATGGAAGTCGTTGAGAACGCGCTTGTCGCGGCCTTCGCGTCAGGGGCTCTGGCCCCGTCGGAGGCGTTCGTTCTCATTCAGCAGGTCGCGACGACGATCAAGATGGGCGCCGGCTGGGGATCGATGATCCTTGCAATCCTCGCCCTCGCGGCGGCGGCGCTTGCAGCGGTCTTCCGGCTCTTTAAGAAGAGGGGATGATCAAAGCCGACCTCGTCTCGTTCGCCCGCCGCCTGCCGAAGGCGGAGTTGCATCTTCACATCGAGGGAAGCCTCGAACCTGAAATGCTCGTCGCGCTCGCAAAGCGGAACCGGGTCGACATTCCCTTTCGCTCGGTCGAGGAAGCGCGCGCCGCTTACGCCTTCTCGAACCTGCAGGATTTTCTCGACATTTACTATCAGGGAATGAGCGTCCTGCGGACCGAAGAAGATTTCTTCGACCTGACCATGGCCTATCTCAACCGCGCGCGCGCCGACAATGTGCGTCACGCTGAAATCTTCTTCGACCCGCAGGGCCATACCGCGCGCGGGGTTCCCTTCGACACGGCGATCAGCGGCATCCTCACCGCGCTGCAGATGAGCCGCGCGCAGTTCGGCATGACATCGAAGCTGATCTTGTGCTTTCTGCGGCACCTCAGCGAAGAAGACGCCTTCGCGTGCCTGAAGGAGGCCGAGCCCTGGCTCGACCGCATCGCCGGCGTGGGGCTCGATTCCTCCGAAGTCGGGCATCCGCCATCGAAGTTCGGGCGCGTTTTCGCCGCCGCGCGTCAGCGCGGGTTGAAATGCGTCGCGCATGCGGGCGAGGAAGGGCCGCCGGACTATGTGCGCGAAGCGCTCGATCTCCTCCTTATCGACCGGCTAGACCATGGCAACCGCAGCCTCGAAGATGAGGCGCTGGTCGCGCGCCTCAAGGAAAGCGGCATGACGCTGACGGTGTGCCCGCTCTCCAATCTGAAGCTCTGCGTCGTCAACGACATGCGCGCCCATCCCCTGAAAAGCATGTTGCGGGCGGGGCTGAAGGCGACGGTCAATTCCGATGATCCCGCCTATTTCGGCGGCTATGTGATGGCGAACTTCGAAGCGGTGATCGAAGCGCTCGATCTCGACGCGGAGGACGTGAAAACGCTCGCAAGAAATTCCTTCGCCGGCTCCTTTCTCGAAGAAGGCCAGAAACGCGCCCACATCGCGGCGATCGAAAAAGCGCGGTAGGTCGCGTTAACCATAAGCATTAACCATGATTATTGCTTGACTTTGATTTGATTTGGAT
>CAZGXT010000140.1:0-7788 GCA_964529675.1 uncultured Caulobacterales bacterium | reverse complement strand
CAACCGAGCCGCGCGACCAACCGGACTTGTCAAAGACCCGCCTTTCGGCAGGCCGAAAACGCAAAACGCGCAGGAGACAGGGCCCCCGCGCGATCCTCAGACACTAAATCCAATTCAAATCAAAGTCAAGCCATAATCATGGTTAATGCTTATGGTTAACGCGGCTGCAGGGCGAGCTTCGCCCCGCCCTGCAGGCCCGTCGCCTACCGCGGCCTCCGCCGGCCGCCCGCGAAAGCCCCCAAGATTTCTTTCCCATCGCGCAAGGGGTATGGGAAACAACCATCGAAACCGCCATCGCCGGGGAACAAGAGGCCCCTACCCTGATGAAGCCCAATTCCGACGCCGCGCGCGATATCGCCTATCACGTCCATGCGCAGACCAATCTCGACGCACATCTGAAAGACGGGCCGTTTATCGTCGTCAGGGGCGAGGGCGCGGCCGTCTTCGACGATTCCGGCAATCGTTACATCGACGCGATGGCGGGATTGTGGTCGGCCTCGCTCGGCTTTTCCGAAAAGCGGCTCGCCGACGCCGCGTACCGGCAAATGCTGGAGCTTCCCTACTGCTCGACCTTCGCCCATCGCACCGCGCCGGTGTTGATCGAATTGTCCGAGCGCCTCATTTCGATCGCGCCCGAAGGGCTTACGCGCGCGCTCTATGCGAACTCCGGCTCCGAGGCGATCGACACCGCGCTGAAGCTCGTCTGGTATTTCTGGAACGCCAACGGCAAGCCGGAGAAGAAGAAAGTCATCGCACGGGATAAGGCCTATCACGGCTCGACCATCGCGTCGGCGAGCCTTACCGGCCTGCCGCGGATGCACGCCGATTTCGACCTGCCGATCGCGCGCGTCCTGCGGGCGCCCTGCCCGCATTACTGGAAGGGCGCGAAAGACGGCGAAACCGAGGAAGCCTTCGCCGCGCGCATGGTCGCAGAAATCGAGGCGATCATCATGCGCGAAGGCGCCGACACGGTCGGCGCGATTTTCGCCGAACCGTTGCAGGGCGCGGGCGGCGTCATCCCGCCGCCGCGCGGCTATTTCGCCGGCGTCGAGGCGCTGTGCCGGAAGCACGATCTGCTGCTCATCGCTGATGAGGTGATCTGCGGCTTCGGGCGCACCGGGACCATGTGGGGGAGCGAAACCTACGGGCTGAAACCCGACATGCTGACCTGCGCCAAGGCGCTCACCGCTTCCTACATTCCGATGGCGGCGCTGCTCGTCAACGAGCGCGTGTTCGCGGCGATGGTCGAGGAAAGCCGCAAGATCACCCTTTTCGGCCACGGCTTCACCTATTCCGGCCACCCGGCCGCCGCGGCGGTCGCGCTCGAAGCGCTGAAGATTTACGAAGAACGCGACATCGTCGCCATGGCGCGGGCGCGCACGCCCGCGTTGCAGGACGGCCTTCGTCAGTATGCCGATCATCCCCTCGTCGGCGAGGTGCGGGGGCGAGGCCTCATCGCCGGCGTCGAACTCGCGCAGGACCGCAGCGGCCGCAATCCCTTCGACCCGGCGCGCGGCGCCGGCGCGATCGTCCAGGCGGAGGCCAAGGCGCGCGGGGTTCTGGTGCGCGCGCTCGGCGATACGGTCGCGTTCTGCCCGCCGCTGATGATCCCGCCGGAAGACCTCAAGGCCGTCATCGACCGGTTCGGCGAAGCGCTCGACGCGGCGGCCAAGAGGCTCGCTTGACGGCGGGCGGCGAGGATCCCCGCGGCGCCGTCGCGGTCGCGCTGAGCCACGGCTTCGATCTCCTGGCGCGCGAGCCGGCGATGGCGGCCGAGCAGGCGTCGGAGATCCTGAAGGTCGCCCCAGGCGATGCGCGCGCGCATTTCCTGATGGGCGCGGCGCGGCGCCGGCTGGGCGAGACCGGCGAGGCGGCGTCGCATCTCGCGCTCGCGCTGAAGGGCATGCCGCGATCGGCCGAACTCCTGCTTGAACTGGCGCTCGCTGAAGCCGCGCGCGGGGAAGGAAAGCGCGCCATGGCGTTCGCCGCGCGCGCAATGGAGACGAATGGCGGGATCGCGAACGGCTGGCGCGCGCTCGCCGACGAACTGACGCGCGCCGGCGATGACGATCTGGCAGGCCGCGCCTATGTCAATCATGTCACTGCGTCGGCGAAAGACCCGGCGCTGCTTGAAGCGGCTGTCGCGCTCAATAGCGGTCGCATTGCGGTCGCGGAACGCCAGCTCAAGGCCTATCTCACCAAGCACCCGACCGACGTCGCGGCGATCCGCATGCTCGCCGAACTCGCCGCACGGATCGGGCGCTACAAGGATTCCGAGACGCTGCTCACGCGCGCGCTCGAACTTGCGCCGGACTTCCGCGCCGCGCGCCACAATCTGGCGATCGTGCAGCTGCGCCAGGGCAAGACCGAAGAGCCGATCGCCGCGGCGCAAGCGCTCCTGCAGTCAAAGCCGGGCGATCCGAGTTACCGGACGCTTTATTGCGCCGCGCTCGTCCGCCATGGCGATTATGACCGCGCAATTCCGGAGTACGCCGCGCTTCTCGGCGACTTTCCAAATCATCCGAAGAACTGGATGAGCTACGGCCATGCGCTGAAAACCGTCGGGCGCAGCGGCGACGCCGTCGACGCTTATCGCCGCTCGATCGCGCTGAAACCCTCTCTCGGCGAAACGTGGTGGAGCCTTGCGAACCTCAAGACATTCCGTTTCTCCGACGACGACATTGCGGTGATGCATCGCGAAGATGCGCGCGAGGACATCTCCGATGAAGACCGCGTGCACCTCGCCTTCGCGCTCGGCAAGGCGTTCGAGGACAAGGGCGATTACGCCCGATCCTTCGCCCATTACGACCGCGCCAACACGCTGCGCCAGGCCCAGATCGGCTATGACGAGGAAGAGATGGCGGGCCGCATGGAGGAGATCGGCCGTTTCTTCACGCCGGCGATTCTTGCAGCGCGGGCGGGACAAGGCCATCCCGCGCCGGACCCGATCTTCATCGTCGGCATGCCGCGCGCAGGCTCGACGCTGATCGAGCAGATCCTGTCGAGCCATTCGCTGATCGAAGGAACGACGGAATTGCCTGACATCATCGCGCTCGCCCGCGAGCTTGGCGCGCGCGGCAAGGGCGAGAAATCCGCCTACCCCGCGATCATCGCCGACCTCGCAGGCGAGGCGCTCGCCCGCCTCGGCGAGGAGTACATCCGCCGGACGCGCCCGCAGCGAAAGACGGGCAAGCCCTATTTCATCGACAAGATGCCCAACAATTTCATGCATGCGGGGCTGATCCGGCTGATCCTGCCGAACGCCAAAATCATCGACGCCCGCCGCCACCCGAT
This sequence comes from uncultured Caulobacterales bacterium, assembly GCA_964529675.1. Lineage (GTDB taxonomy): Bacteria > Pseudomonadota > Alphaproteobacteria > Caulobacterales > Parvularculaceae > Amphiplicatus. Next base: position 4,494 of record CAZGXT010000140.1, on the reverse strand, counting down.
GGCGTGCTGCTTTTCAAACTTCAAACAACACTTCGCCAAGGGGCAGGGCTTCTCCTACGGTCAGGAGCGCATCGCCCGCTATTATCGCGACTACGTCGCTCTGATGGCTCGTTTTGACGCGTCGATGCCCGGCGCGGTCCACCGCGTCATCCATGAGAGAATCGTCGAGGACCTTGAAGGCGAGGTGCGCGCGCTGCTTCGCTTTATCGGCGTGCCGTTCGAGGAGGCGTGCCTGCGCTTCCACGAAACCAGCCGCGCGATCAGAACGCCGAGCAGCGAACAGGTCAGACGCCCAATCTTCACCGAAGGCCTCGACCAGTGGCGGAATTACGAAGAATGGCTGGGCCCCATGAAGGCCGAGCTTGGCCCCGTGCTGGAAGCCTACCCGGCGGCCCCGTAAGGGCCGTTGATGCGCCGTTGCGCTGCTGGGGCGGCATCAGCGCCGCTTCTTTCACTCGCGACGGCCGCCTGCTTCCCTCTGTGTCAATTTCGCGACACCCCGAGCGAATTCAAAAAAAATCCTTACTTTTACCCAACATGTTATTTGACGACTATTTCAACGTCCAAATACGCTTCGGTTTGTCGTGGTCGTTTGATGGGGTACGAGCAAACGATCGACGCCGGATACGAAGAGGGCTCAAATCATGAAATTCGTTTTTCGCGCTGAACGCGCGCCGCGTCTGCGTGCCTTTCTCGCTGCTTCAGCCTCCTGGGCCACGGTCGCTTTGGCCGGCGGGGCGCTAGCCCAGGCGCAGCCGGCCGAAGCAGAAGCGCAGGAATCCGAAAGCAAAGACGAAGTGGTCGTCACGGGATCACGCATCAGGCGCGAAAACGCGTTCGACACTTATCTTCCCGGCGCGCAGATCGACGGGCTCGAGATAACGACGCGCGGCTTTGACAATATCATCGAAGGTCTTGAGCAGCTGCCGATCGTCGGCCCGGGCGTCAACAGCCAGGGCCCGAACGTGCAGAACGGCGACAACTTCGCCTTTCCCGACCTCTTCAACCTCGGCACGCAGCGGACGCTGACCCTTGTCAACGGTCACCGTTTTGTCTCCTCGAACCAGGGCACCGTCTTCGTTCCGGGCAACGCGTCGGGGTCTCAGGTCGACCTGACCATCATCAACCCGGCGCTGATCGAGCGGACCGAACTCGTCACCATCGGCGGCGGCCCCGTTTACGGCGCGGATGCGGTCGCCGGCGTCGTCAACGTCATCCTGAAAGACCGGTTCGAGGGCGTTGATGCACGCGCCACCGGCGGCTTTACCGAAGAAGGCGGCGGCGAGAATTACCGCTTTTCCGCGGCGGCGGGCCGCAATTTTTTCAATGACCGCCTGAACGTCACCATCGGCGGGGACTATTTCAACCAGGACGGCATAACCAACGCGCAACGGGATTTCTCGGCCGCCGAAATCGGCGCCTTCAACAACCCCTTCAACGGCGCACGCAATTCGGCGTTCGACGCTGCAAGCGCCGTGACGACCGTTTTGGGCGGCGGCACGTCGCCAACCGCATTCCTGCCGCTCGGCTCCGACGGGCTGCCCCTGACGATCTTCCAGGAGCAGGCGCGCAATCCGTTCATCACCACCAACGGCGCGCTCGTCACGAACAATCTTCTGACCGGCGGTTCCGGCATCACGCCGTTCTTCCCGAATACGTTCGTCACCTGCAGCGCCGCGTGCCGGGCCGCCGATCCGCAGATGCTGGCGTTCTTTGCGCCGACCGCGCTGCCGCCTGGAACGACGCCGGCGGCCGTGTTCGCGGCCCTCGCGCCGAGCGTCAATATTTCAGGCCTGACGGCGGCGCAGCAAAGCGCCGTAGCGCTGCAGCTGCTGCGGGCGAACCGGCCGACCCCGTTCGAATTCGCGCAGACGAGCGCCGGCGCCGCGCTCAATCCGCTGTTGTTCGCGGGCACTTTCGGCGCGCAAGGATCGTTCCCGCGCATTCCCAACACGGATCCCGCGACCTCTGGCTTCCTCCCCTTCCTGGCGGCGCCGCTCCAGTTCAATGCAGCCGGCGATCTTGTCCCGCTCAACATCGGCGCCATCAGCCCGACAAACGCGGCGCAGAGCTCTTTCACCTCCGACAATGACGGCGCGAGCCTCGTCGGACAGCGCAACCTGCTGTCGTCGACGGAGCGCTATACGTTCAATGCGTTCACCGATTACGAAATCGCCGAGAACCTCACCTACAAGACGGAATTCTACTTCGCCGACCTGACATTCGACTCGATCGCGCCGCCGAACACGAACTCGCCGATCGGGTCGGTTCAGGGCGGGTCGCGGTCGATTCCGATCTTCATCAACCAGAACCCGTTCCTCAGCGCGCAGGCGCTGTCGACGATCACGGGACTGCAGGGGCAGGGCCTGACGCTGCCGACGATCGCCGGCCAGCCGGTGCTTTATCTCAGCCGCGATCTTCGGGACGTGCAGGGCGGCACCAACGATTCTCGACTCGAGAACCGGACGTTCTCGACAATTCACACCTTGACGGGAGAATTCTCGGCGGTTGATCGCGACTTTTACTGGGACGCCATCTTCGGTTACGGCCGCAACAAGTCGACGAACATCGCGGAACAGCTTCTCGATATCGAGTTTGCGCTGGCGACCGATGTGATTCTGAATTCCAGCGGTCAAGCGGTATGCCGCCAGCAGACGCTGGCCGCGCCGGAGCCGATCACCGTCCGCAATCCCGGCCTCAACGGCTTGAACACGCTTCTGCCGTTGACGCCGACCGCCGAACAGGTGGCCGCGTGCGTGCCGTTGAACCTTCTTGGGGCGAATGTTTCCCAGGCGGCCGCCGATTACGTCACGACCGTCAACGCCTCGACCAACCTTTCCCAGCAATATTTCGGATCGGCCTCGCTGGGCGGCGACATCATTCAATTGCCGGCCGGCCCGTTCGCGTTCAACGCCCAGTTCGAATGGCGGCGCGAGTCGCTCGACTTCCAGCCGAACCAGGTGTTCGCCACCGGCGCTTCGCGGGCTACCGCGGGCGGCGGCGGCCTCGGCCGTCGGCGGTTCTTTGAAGGCGGCTTCGAGGGACGCCTGCCGGTGTTCGGCGGCGATTTCTCGCCCTTCCTGCTCAACCTGCTCGAACTCGAAGGCGCGGTGCGCGTTGTTTCGCGGACGGCGTCGACCGACATCGCGTCGATCGGGCCGTCGCCCGGCACGCTCGACGTGACGTTCTCAGCGGGCGGACGGTATTCGCCGATCGACGGCGTGACGTTCCGCGGCAATCGCACGCGCTCGGTGCGGTCCGGCTCAATCGTCGAACTCGTCGGCGCCGCCCAGACCGGGTTCACCGGTCTCGTCGCGGCGAACAATCCCTGCAACACGGGCACGATCGACCAGGGGCCGGCGCCGGCCACCCGCCGCGCGAACTGCGTGCAGGCCGTCATCGATCTCGGCATCGCGCCGGACGCTGCGGCGGCCACGACTTTCCTCGCCGGGTTTAACGCCGTCGGCGCGACGGTGCCGGCAATCGTCGTCGGCAATCCCGGCCTGACCAACGAACAGGCCGACAACTGGACCGTGGGCGTTGAACTCGCCCCCTCGTTCATTCCGAGACTGCGGATCACCGGCGATTTCTTCTCGGTGTCCATCACCGATCAGCTCGGCCTTGTCGGACCGGCCGGCACGACGCCGACCTGCTTTGACTCGCCGACCTTCCCGACTGCGGACTTCGGCGGACAGAACGCCTGCGCGCTCTTCACCTTTGGCGTGCCGGATCCCGGAAATCCCGGCCAGTTCATCATCCCGTCCGTCAATCCGATCACGGGAACGCCGATTGCATCGAACAGCGGCGCTCCGGCCGCCGTTCAGCAGCCCTTGAACATCGCCCAGGCGGCGTTCCCCAACATCAATCTCGGCTCGACGGAACTTCGGGCGATCAGCGTCGGCGTTTCCTACAATTTTGCGCTCGACGAGGTGCTTGGCGCGATGGCCTCTTCGTGGGGCGACGTGTCGCTGCAGGGCCGCGGCTACCTGCTGCGCCGGTTCGACACTTTCGCTAATGATGATCCGTCAAGCCGCAACACCGCGCGCGGCGAACCGGAAAATCCGCGCTTCAACACGCGTGTCGACCTGACCCACCAGATCGGCGCGCTGACGCACTCCCTGCAGTGGTTCTACCGGAGCCCGACGGTGCTGAACGCCGATACCGCGCCGAACCTGTTCCCCGAACAGTCGGTGGCCTTCGAGGTTCCAGCGATCAACACTTTCAATTACAACCTCGGCTACGACATCACGGACAACATTACGGTCCGGGCGATTGTAAACAACATCACCAATTCCGACTCGCCGCTTTCTCAGTTCCAGGCGGCCGACGTCGATATCAACGAAGTGTTCGACCCGCTCGGCCGGCGCTACGTCTTCTCGGTGCAAGCACGCTTCTGATCCCTCCAGGGAAAGCAGCCTTTGCAACCGATTTGGGGCGGACCGAGGTCCGCCCCATTTTTTTCGGGCTTGAGGGCTCGCGCGAGAACGCGCCTGA
>CAZGXT010000139.1:0-7818 GCA_964529675.1 uncultured Caulobacterales bacterium | reverse complement strand
GGGGCCGACGCGCCTGCGCGCGATCTCGACGAGGCGGCGGCGCGTATTCGCGCAATCAATGAACCCGCCTTTCCGGGACGCGACGATGATTTCTGGCGGCTGTTTGCGCGGCGCACATTCGTTCAGGAGGCGGACGGACGCTGGCGGCTCGACTACGATCCCGGCATCGGCCGGGCGCTCCTCGAAGTCGGTCCGGCGCCCGATCTCTGGGGTCCGTTCGCGGCGATGCGCGGAATTCCGACACTGATCGTGCGCGGCGCGATCAGCGATCTTCTGACGCCGCCGATCATCGAAAAGATGCGCGCGGCCAATCCGGACTTTTCCTATTGCGAGGTCGAGGGCGTCGGCCACGCGCCGACGCTGGCCGAGGCGGACGCCGTCGCGGCGATCATGCCGTTTCTGCAGGCCGCGGCGTGAATCCGGCGCGGTGAATGCCGCATTCCGTTTTTTGCAGACCGCGCCAGCGCCCCGCGCGCGGATCATCGCCCGTCGCGACCGGCGCGGTGCAGGGCCAGCAGCCGATCGACCGAAATCCCTGTTCGACCAGCGGATGCGGCGGCAAATCGTGCTTGGCCGCATAGGCCTCGACGTCCTCGCCGGTCCAGCGGGCGAGCGGGTTGATTTTAATGTGCGGCGCCGACGCTTCGACCACCGGCAGGAAGGCGCGCAAGGCGCCGTGCACGCGCTTTCGCCCCGTGAACCAGGCGTCGAACCCCGCAAGCGCGCCGGCGAGCGGGCGAACCTTGCGCAGCGCGCAGCAGGCGTCGTTGTCTCGCCGCCAGAGATCGCCCTTCGGGTCCGCTCGGCCGGTTTCATCCGTCGGCGGACGAATGTCGCGCACATCCGTCAGCCCGAGCGCCCTGGCGAGATCTTCACGGTAGGACATCGTCTGTGCGAAATGCTTGCCGGTGTCGAGGAAGATGACGGGCGTCGACCGGTCGATCTTCGCAACGACGTGCAGCAGCGCCGCGGCCTCCGCGCCGAACGAGGAGACAAGCGCGATGCGGCCGCCAAACTCCTCAATCGCGCGCGCGACGATCGCCTCGGCGGGAAGGCTCTCAAATTCAGCGCCGAGCGCCGCCGCTCTTTCCCCGATGGAAAGCGGCCGGGCCTCGGGGGCTCGCGCCCTCAGCGCTGAAACGCGCGCGGACATTCGGGGAGTTCCTTCCTCAGGCCGCTTCGCGCTGGCGCGCCCGAAGGCCGTGGGCCGGCGGCGCGGCGTCGGCGGCCGGCTGGTAAAACACTGAATAAGCGCCGAGCGCGGCCTCGAAGGGCGCGGGATTGCGCGCGCCGATCTCAAGCGCGGTGAAGCCGGCGCGCGCCATGAACAACGCCTGATCGGGCAGGACGGAGCCGCGCGCGCGGATCTCGCCTGCAAACCCCAGCCTTTCGCGCAGGAGCCGCGCCTGGCTGTAGGCGCGTCCGTCCTTGAAGTCGGGAAACTCAAGGATGACGGCGGCGAAAGGCTGGACGGCGCCTGCGAGCGCGCGCACATCCTCCGTATTCGGAATGACGAGCGCGAAACGTCCGGCTTCGGGACGCGCGCCATCGCGCCAGGCGGCGAGCGTCACCTCGGCCTCGGCCCCGCCTTCCGCGCCGGCCTTATTGAGATGCAACGTCGCCATAGAGAATCTCCTTGAAGGGCGCAGGGCCGAGCCGCCTGTAAGCGTCGAGAAAGCGTTCGCCGGGCTGACGCACGGATTTGAAAAAGGCGACAAGCCGGTCGACGGCGCCGACGACTTCATCGGCGGAAAAGCCGCGCCCGGTGATGGCGCCGAGGCTGGCGTCAGACGCCGCCGAGCCGCCGAGCATGATCTGGTAGAATTCCTCGCCCTTCTTATCGACGCCGAGAATGCCGATATGGCCGACATGGTGATGGCCGCACGCGTTGATGCAACCTGAGATCTTGATTTTCAGCTCGCCGAGATCAGCCGCGCTCGCGCTGTCGGCGAAGCGTTCCTGAATGCGCTCGGCGATCGGGATCGAGCGGGCGTTGGCGAGATCGCAATAATCGAGCCCCGGGCAGGCGATAATGTCGCTGACAAGGCCGATATTCGCTTCGCCGAGACCCGCCGCATCGAGCGCGCGCCAAACGGCGTATAGATCGTCCTTGCGCACATGCGGCAGGAGCAGGTTCTGTTCATGCGTCGCGCGCGCTTCATCGAAGGAATAGCGTTCGGCGAGCGCGGCGACGACGTCGAGCTGGTCGGCGGCGATGTCGCCCGGCGGGCGGCCGATGGGCTTCAACGAAATCTGCGCAATCGCATAGCCGGGCTCGCGGTGGGCGGCGATATTCCGCCGGACCCACTTGTCAAAGGACGAATCCGCGGCGCGCGCTTCGCCGAGGCGAGCGCTCTCCGCCGGCAGGCGTTCGAAGGCGGGCGGCGCGAAATGGCGCCGTATACGGAGGAGTTCCTCCGCCGGCCAGTCGATCCGCGGTTTGTCCGAAGCTTCCCATTCCGCCTCGACCTGGGCGCGGAATTCGCCGATCGTGTCGCTGGCGACGAGGATCTTGATGCGCGCCTTGTACTTGTTGTCGCGCCGGCCGCGCGCATTATAGACGCGCAAGATCGCCTCAAGATACGAGATGAGGTGACGCTCGGGCAGGAATTCACGGATCGTCTCGCCGATAAAGGGCGTGCGCCCGAGGCCGCCGCCGACGATCACTTCAAAGCCGCGTTCGCCCGCTTCGTTGCGGTGAATCCGGAGGCCGATGTCGTGAACGCGCACCGCCGTGCGGTCGTTCTCGCTCGCCGTCACTGCGATCTTGAATTTGCGCGGCAGGAAAGAGAACTCCGGATGCAGCGTCGACCATTGCCGGATCGCCTCGCTCCAGACGCGCGGATCGTCGACCTCGTCGGCGGTCGCGCCGGCGAACGGGTCCGAGGTGATGTTGCGGATGCAGTTTCCGGAGGTCTGGATCGCGTGCATCTCGACATCGGCGAGCTCGGCGAGGATGTCGGGAACGTCGATGAGCGCCGGCCAGTTGAACTGGATGTTCTGGCGCGTCGTGAAATGGCCGTAGCCCTTGTCATAAATGCGTGCGATGTGGGCGAGCTTCCGGATCTGGCGCGCCGACAAAGTGCCGTAAGGGACTGCGACGCGCAGCATGTAGGCGTGAAGCTGCAGGTAGAGGCCGTTCATCAGCCGCAGCGGCTTGAACTCCTCTTCAGTGAGCGCGCCCGAGACGCGCCGCGCCACCTGCCCGCGGAACTCCGCGACGCGCTCGCGAACGAGGGTCTCGTCGAAATGATCGTAGCGGTACATCAGGCGGCTCCGAGATCGAGGCGCTTTTCGACGCGGGCGACCCACGCCTTGACGGCGGGGAAGGCGCTGAGATCGAAGCCGCCCTCGTCAGCGACGCGCGTGTAAGCGACGAGCGCGATGTCGGCGAGCGTGAAGTCGGGGCCGGCGACGAAAGGCTCGTCCGTAAGCTGAATTTCAAGCCGAAGCAGCGCGGCGAGGCCGCGCTCCATGAGCTTCGGATCGATCTCGTCGTCCGGCTTCTTGAGGTAGGTTTTTTGGAAGCGGCGCACGGCGATGTAGGGCTCGTGGCTGTATTGCTCCCAGAACAGCCATTCATAGACCTTCGCGCGGGCGAAGTCCTTGTCCGGCAGGAGCCCGCCGCCGTGCTTTTCGTCGAGATAGAGAATGATGGCGTTCGACTGCGCGAGCGCCCTGCCTTTCGCCGTGACGATTACGGGAACCTGACCCGCGGGGTTGAGCGCGCGGAATTGAGGCGTGCGGGTGTCGCCGCTGACGACGTTCGTCTCGATCCATTCATAATCGAGGCCGAGCAGGTCGGCGGTCCACTTCACCTTCAGGCAATTGCCGCTGATGCTGTCGCCGTAAATTTTATACCCGCTCATCGCTCGCCTCCGCCTGCTTGCCGAGATCGCGCCGGACGGTCGGGCCGTTGCGGCGGATGGTCTCGCGCAAGGCCTCGCGCCCGGCGGGGCCTCTTTCATCGGCTTCGATGAGATAGGCGCCGGCGACGATCGTCGTCTGGGCCGCGACCGAGGCGAGCGCCGCAGCAGCTTCTTCGTCCGTATAAAGAGCAGCGCCTTCGACGCGGCGGGTGAGCTCGCCGTCGCGGGCGAGCCAGACGACGGCGCCGTCGATGAGGCGATTGGCGGTGACGGCCTTCATGCGGCGCTCCGCAAGGCCGGCGCGATGTCGTCGAAAAGCGCGCCGGTCGCTTTCGCCGCGACCTCGCCGATGACGAGAATGGCGGGACCCTCGACGCCGCCGTCGCTGACGAGGCGGCCGAGCTGCGACAGCGTTCCCTTGAGAATTTTCTGGTCGGGGCGCGTGCCGTTTTCGATCACCGCGACCGGCGTCGAGGCGCTGCGGCCGTGCATCATGAGGTTGCGGGCGATCGCCGCGGCTTTCGTCACGCCCATGTAGACGACGAGCGTGTGGCCGAGGCGTGCGAGCGAGGCCCAGTCGAGATCGGGCTCGGCGTCGCCCTTGGCGTGGCCGGTGACGAAGGTGAGCGCCTGCGCGGCTTCGCGGTGCGTGAGCGGCAGGCCCGCCGCGGCTGCGCAGCCGATCGCCGCGGTGACGCCGGGCGTCACGAACACGGGAACGCCGGCGGCGCGCACCGCCTCCAGCTCCTCGCCGCCGCGCCCGAAGATGAAGGGATCGCCGCCCTTGAGCCGTACGACCCTCTTTCCCTGCCGCGCGAAGGCGATCAGGCGGGCCTCGATTTCCTCCTGCGGCACGGCGTGGTCCGCCTTCGCCTTGCCGACATAGAGGCGCAGCGCGTCGCGGCGGGCGAGATTCAGGATTTCATCGCCGACAAGCCGGTCATAGAGAATGACGTCGGCGTCCTGAAGCAGCCGCAGGGCCTTCAGCGTCAGCAGGTCAGGATCGCCCGGGCCGGCCCCGACGATGTGGACGACGCCGGCTGATTGCTCCGCCTGCGGATCGTCGAGCGCCTTGATGACGGCGCGGGCGGCGCCCGCTTCATCGCCGGCGAGCGCCTGCGCCGCGGCCGGACCGTCGAAAAAGCCTTCCCAGAAGGCGCGGCGGGCGGCGGGCGCGACCCGCGCGGCGACGGTTTCACGCAAGGACCCCGCCAGGGCTGCGAGCGCGGCGAGGCGCGCGGGCAGCAATGCTTCGATCTTTTCGCGCAGGCGCCGGCCGAGCACCGGCGCGGCCCCGCCGGTCGAGATCGCGACGACGACGTCGCCGCGATCGACGATCGAAGGCGTTGCAAAGTCAGAGAGCGCCGGGCGATCGACGGCGTTGACCGGAACCCCGGCGGCGCGCGCGGCGCGAACCCAGGCTTCCGCCTCCGCTGTATCGTCGACAGCGACAAACACGAGCGCCGAACCGGCGATCGGCGCTGATGCGGGCGTCGCGCTGATCAGAGCCGCCCTGCCCGACCATTCGGCGGCGAAGTCCGGCGCGAAACCGGAAGCGACGAAGTCGACCACGGCGCCGGCCTCCACGAGGAGGCGCGCCTTGCGGGCGGCGGTTTCGCCAGACCCGGCGACCACCACCCGGCGACCAGCGAGGTCGAAGAACGCGGGAAAGAATCTCATGTGAGTTTTTCTAAATCGCTCGGTTTGCGCTGTTGCGGCGCGAAAGCGCCTCTACCGCACCAAAGCAGGCTGACGGGAGCCGTCAAAGCGATTAGTCCTGACCGCTGGATCAGATCACCTAAACCGACTGAATAAGCGCCCGATTTTCGTGGCTCGACCGGGCGGTTGCGCCCGTTCACGATCGTGTGTGAGAATTTCTGATGACTAGCTTCGATGGCCGGCGTAAAGACGCTGGCCGGAATCACTGAAAAAGGCCGTTTTATGAAAAGCCTGCCTCCGCTGAACGCGCTGAAGGTGTTTGAGGCCGCCGCTCGGCACATGAGTTTCACTAAAGCTGCCGAAGAGCTGCACGTGACGCCAGGGGCCGTCAGCCAGCAGATCAAGACGCTCGAGGATTTTATCGGGGGGCGGTTGTTCCGGCGGACCAAGCGCGCCTTGCTTCTCACCGATGCGGCGCAGGCGAGCTTGCCGATCCTGCGGGAGGCTTTCGACAAGCTCGACGAGGCGGCGCGGATCCTCACCGCCCGCGGCGACTCCCGCCGCCTGACCATCTCGGTGGCGCCCTCGCTCGCGGCGAAATGGCTGGTGCCGCGGCTTGACCGCTTTCAGGAGAAAAATCCCGAAATCGAAGTCTGGATTTCGGCGGATATGGAGGTGGTCGATTTCGCCGTCGACGATGTCGACCTCGCGATCCGCTATGGCGCCGGCGCTTATCCGGGGCTCGAGGTCGAACTCCTCATGGAGGAGTCCATTCTGCCGGTGTGCAGCCCGCGCCTTTTGACCGGCGACAAGCCGCTGCGAACGCCGGCCGATCTTGTTCATCACCCGCTGCTCCATGACGGCAGTCCCGATCAGGAGGAGCTGTCGAGCACGAACTGGGCGATGTGGTTGAAGGCGGCGGGCGTCACCGGCGTCGACGCCAAGCGCGGCGCGAAATTCAATCAGTCGAGCCTCGTCATCGAGGCGGCGGTCGCAGGCAAGGGCGTCGCGCTCGCCAAATCAACGATCGCGCTCGCCGATCTCGAAGCAGGCCGGCTCGTCGCGCCGTTCGACCTGACGACGCCGTCTTCATTCTCCTATTACCTCGTCCATCCGGCGTCGAAATCGCGCAGCGCTGCGGTGAAGGCGTTCAAGAAATGGCTGCGCGAGGAAGCCGCGCAGACCGCCGGCGCGCATCAGGCCGGTTTCATCGCCGCCTAAAATGCCGTGAAGCAAATCGGCCGCCCGCGCGCTGGGGGAGAGAGAAGAATCGCGCGGACGGCCTTAGCGAAAAGTGGCCCGAGGGGGAGAGAGATGGGCCGCTCCTGCTCTTGGAGAGATAAACTGTGTCGCTGTTCTTTCAATCACACGAATGCGAGCGTCACGGCTGCGTGACTTGTTGTGATAATGGGAGCGGCGCGAGACCGAGCGACGCAAGCGCCTCGCAGACGGCTTCGAAGACCAGCAAGGTCGATGCATGCCGCTGCGGATAGTCGCGGATCGCCGACAGCGACTCCAGCTCGCACCAGCGCGCGCCCTGCGGCGCCTTGCCGCCCGCCTTCAACATTGCGCGCATGTCATCTCGCAACCGAAAAAGCTCCGGCGGCGACGCGCCGATAATGTTGCGCGCCACGATTGACGAGGAGGCCTGCCCCAGCGCGCAGGCCTTCGCTTCAATACCGAAATCGGCGACCAACCCGTCCTTGAGAACAAGATCGACCGCGACCTCCGAGCCGCAGACGCGACTGACCTTTCGGGCGCTTGCGTCAGGCGCGGGAAGACGCCGCGCCGGCGGGATCGCGGCCGCGGCGGCGAGGATCCGGTCGCTGTAAAGATCGTTCAACATCGCCGGCGCCGTGATACCGCCTGATAAAGCCGCGCGCAAAGGGGCGCGCGCCTGATCGAGATCATCCGGCGATCCAGAGTCCCTGATCAATCAGGATGACGCTCTCTGGCCCATTCCAACGCTTTAAGAGTGATCCGTTCATCCGCGCGACTCAACCTGGATGGCCGAGTTGCGCGGATGAACGGACTAACGCTGCAAAACTTATCGGTCTGCGACTTCGCCATCCCGTGCGATGCTCCTTTCGCCGAATTGTGGTATGGAGCGCCGTTGATCCCGACATTTCGTCAAGCAGACGCGACGGCGGCGGCGCCTGAAGGATCGACCTCAAACTGCGGGCGCAGCAGATATTGATCATTATTTTAGCCGAAGAGCGTTTCTGAGCCGCAAGGCCAGTCTCCATGCTGCATTGCGATGAGCTGAGAACGTTTCCCGGTTGAAAGCAGG
>CAZGXT010000138.1:0-7889 GCA_964529675.1 uncultured Caulobacterales bacterium | reverse complement strand
AGGAAGTCATGGCGGCGGAAGATCTGGCGACGGGGGCTCGCGACATCATGCCGGCAGAGCTCAGCGACGCAGCGTTTGACCGGTTGGCGAATGCAATCCGCGTCCTGTCGATGGACGCCGTCGAGGCGGCGAAGTCCGGTCATCCCGGCATGCCGATGGGCATGGCCGACGTCGCGACGGTCCTCTTCTCGCAGTTCCTGAAATTCGACGCGAGCGCGCCGAACTGGCCCGATCGCGACCGCTTCGTGCTTTCGGCCGGCCACGGGTCGATGCTGCTTTACTCCCTGCTGCATCTGACCGGCTATCCAGGGATGACTATTGAGGAAATCCGTAATTTCCGGCAACTCGGAGCAAAGACCGCCGGCCACCCGGAATACGGCCATGCCGCAGGCATCGAGACCACAACGGGACCGTTGGGACAGGGCCTCGCAAACGCTGTCGGTCTGGCGATCGCCGAAGCGCACCTGTCGACTCGTTTCGGGGCGGGCCTTGTCGACCACAGAACCTACGTCATCGCCGGCGACGGTTGCCTGATGGAAGGCCTCGCGCAGGAAGCGATCGGCCTCGCCGGGCACATGAAGCTCCGTAAGCTGATCGTTCTATGGGACGACAACGGCATCACCATTGACGGCAAAATCGGCCTTGCCGACTCTACCGACCAGATCGCGCGTTTCGAGGCTTCGGGCTGGGCGGCCTTGCGCGTTGACGGCCACGACCGTCACGCGATCGCCGGGGCGCTGAAGGCCGCACAAGGCTCCGATCGGCCGACGTTGATTGCGTGCCGAACTATTATCGGCAAGGGCGCGCCCAAAAAACAAGGGACTTCCGCGACGCATGGAAGCCCGCTTGGATCGGAAGAGGTCGCCGCAGCGCGCGAGACGCTCGGCTGGGCCTACGCGCCCTTTGAGATTCCGGGAGACATCCTCGATCAGTGGCGCGCGATCGGCGCACGCGGACGTAACGCGCGCACGGTGTGGACAAGCCGCTTTTCCGCATCGCCCCTGCGCGACGCTTTCGAACGCGCGCAGAAAGGCGACGTGCGAAGCGCCGCCGACCGCGCGATCAAAGCGCATATCAGCACGCTGATCGCGGCGCCGCAAAAGATTGCGACGCGCAAGGCCTCTGAACTGGCCCTGGAAGCGATCAACGCAGCGGTCGAGGAAACAATCGGCGGGTCCGCCGACCTTACAGGCTCAAACAACACAAAGACCAAAGGACTTGAGACGCTGAGCGCCGCGAACCCCGGCGGGCGGTACGTCTATTACGGCATTCGCGAGCACGCGATGGCGGCGGCGATGAACGGCATGGCGCTGCACGGCGGCGTCATTCCTTATGGCGGGACCTTTCTCGTCTTTACTGATTATTGCCGGCCCGCAATCCGGCTCTCGGCGTTGATGGGCCTTCGCGTCATCTACGTGATGACGCACGATTCGATCGGGCTCGGCGAAGACGGGCCGACACATCAGCCGGTCGAGCATCTCGCGTCCTTGCGCGCCATTCCCAATCTTGAAGTCTTTCGTCCCGCCGACGCAATTGAAACCGCAGAATGCTGGCAGCTCGCCCTGTCGAACGCGACAACTCCGACCATACTTTCGCTGACGCGTCAGAACCTGCCGCAAATCCGATTGACTGAGTCTGCAGAAAACCATTCGGCGCGGGGGGCCTATGTGCTCGCAGAGGCGCCCGATCCTCATGTCGTCCTTATTGCGTCGGGTTCTGAGGTGGAGATCGCGCTTGACGCGCAGAAGGCTCTCGCCTGCGACCGTATTCGCGCCCGCGTCGTGTCTGCGCCGTCGTTTGCGCGCTTTGCCGCGCAAGAAAAAAAATATCGCAAATCGGTGCTCGGCAAGGCGCCGCGTATCGGCATAGAGGCGGGCGTCCAGCAGGGCTGGGACCTGTTTTTGCGGCGGCACGATGCTTTCATCGGAATGACCGGCTTCGGGGCGTCGGCGCCGCATGAAGATCTTTATAGACACTTCGGAATTACGGCGGCGGCGGTCGAACAGGCCGCTCGGGCGTTGATCAAGCGGGAGAAGTAGGAATGGCGCTTAAGGTTGCGATTAACGGTTTTGGCCGCATCGGCCGGCTGACCTTGCGGTCAATGGTTGAAACCGGACGCAAGGGGATCGACGTCGTCGCCCTCAACGACCTCGGCCCGGTCGAGACGAACGCGCATCTCCTGCAGTATGATTCCGTTCACGGCCGTTTTCCAAAGGACGTGAGGACAGGCTCTGACTGGATTGACGCCGGAATGGGCCCGATCAAGGTCTTGGCGGAGCGCGATCCCGCCAAGCTTCCGTGGAAAGACCTCGGCGTCGACATCGTCTTTGAATGCACCGGCATCTTTACGTCCAAGGAAAAGGCCTCCGCGCATCTCGCCGCCGGCGCCAAGCGCGTTCTCGTTTCCGCTCCCGCCGACAATGCCGACAAGACCATCGTCTTCAAGGTCAACCATGACGCGCTGACAAAAGGCGACATTATCGTTTCGAACGGGTCGTGCACGACGAACTGCCTCGCTCCTGTTGCGAAGGCGCTGCACGATGCCATCGGCATCGAGCGCGGTTACATGACGACGATCCATTCCTACACCGGCGACCAGCCGACGCTCGACACCATGCACAAGGACCTCTACCGCGCGCGCGCTGCAGCGATGTCGATGATCCCGACCTCGACCGGGGCGGCGAAGGCGCTGGGGCTTGTCGTCCCCGAGCTGAAGGGCAAGCTCGACGGTTCCTCAATCCGCGTGCCGACGCCCAATGTCTCGGTCGTCGATCTCGTTTTCGTGCCGAAGCGTTCGACCTCTGTTGACGAGATCAACCGAGCGATCATCGAGGCCGCCGACGGGCGTATGAAGGGCGTGCTAAGCTACACCGACAAGCCGCTCGTCTCGTCGGACTTCAACCATGATCCCCATTCCTCGATTTTCGCGTTGAAGCAGACGCAGATGATCGACGGCGGACTTGCGCGCATTCTCACATGGTACGACAACGAGTGGGGCTTCTCGACGCGCATGGCGGACGTCGCTCTCGAGATGGGCCGGCATCTCTAGGAGGCGCCCTTGGCGGCCTACAGAACGATCGACGACCTCGAAGTCGCGGGCAAGCGGGCGCTGGTGCGCGTCGATTTCAACGTGCCGGCGAAGGACGGCGTCGTCACCGAAGCGACGCGCATCGAGCGGGCTCTGCCGACCATTCAGGAGCTGTCGAAAAAGGGCGCGAAGGTCATTCTTCTCTCTCATTTCGGACGGCCGGGCGGGAAGCGGGAGGAGAAGGATTCCCTGAAACCCGTCGCCAAGAAGCTTGAGCAGCTGCTTGGCGGCGGCGTGCTTTTCGCCGAGGATTGTATCGGCGATGAAGCGAAGAAGGCCGCCCGGAAAATGGTCGGCGGCGATGTCGCCGTATTTGAGAACACCCGCTTCCACAAGGGCGAGGAGGCGAATGATCCGGAATTCGTAAGGGCGCTCGCAGAGAACGGCGACGTCTACATCAATGATGCGTTCTCGGCCGCCCATCGCGCGCACGCTTCGACCGAGGGGCTCGCCCATCTTCTGCCGTCTGCGGCGGGCCGGGCGATGGAGAAGGAACTCGATTACCTGTCGGCGGCCCTTGCAAACCCTGAGCGTCCGATGATGGCGATCGTCGGCGGGGCGAAAGTGTCGACCAAGATTGAAATGCTCCTCAACCTCGTCGGCAAGGCGAATGTGCTCGTCGTCGGCGGCGGCATGGCGAATACCTTCCTGTTCGCGAAAGGAATGAGCGTCGGAAAGTCTCTTTGCGAGCCGGATCTCGCCGCCACGGCGCGCGAGATCATGGCGCAGGCCGCAAAAAAGGGCTGCGAAATTCTTCTGCCCGTGGACGTCGTCGTCGCGAAGGAGTTCAAGGAACATGCCGAACACCAGGTGCGCGCGGCGTCCGCCGTCGCCGCCGACGAAATGATCCTCGACATCGGGCCTGACACCGTGAATGCGATCGCGGACCGCATCGACGCCTCGAAGACGCTTGTCTGGAACGGCCCGCTTGGGGCGTTCGAGACGAGACCTTTCGACACGGCGACAATGGAGGCCGCGCGCTTCGCAGCGCGCCAGGTCAAGGAAGAGGGCCTCGTCGCGGTCGCCGGGGGCGGCGACACGGTTGCGGCGCTTGCTGCTGCGGGCGTTGAGGACGGCTTCACCTATGTTTCAACTGCAGGCGGCGCCTTCCTAGAATGGCTGGAGGGCAAGGAGTTGCCCGGCGTCGCCGCGCTCAGGAAATAATTTGGATAACGGGTTTCGGAGGGAGTGATGAATATCGATATCCTGAACAAGATCGCCGTGGCCATGGTCTCGCCCGGCAAGGGCATTCTCGCCGCAGATGAATCCTCGGGGACGATCAAGAAGCGCTTCGAGTCGATCGGCGTCGACTCGACCGCCGACGCGCGTCGGGACTACCGCGAGATGCTGTTCCGAGCGACCGAGGCGATGGAGAAGTACATCTCCGGCGTCATCCTTTATGATGAAACGATCCGTCAGAACGCCAAAGACGGCACGCCGCTCGTAAAGCTGATCGAGCAGGCCGGCTCGATCCCCGGCATCAAGGTCGACGCCGGCGCCAAGGCGATGGCGGCGTTTCCCGGCGAACAGGTGACGGAAGGCCTCGACGGCTTGCGCGAACGTCTCGCCGAATATCACAAACTCGGGGCGCGCTTCGCCAAATGGCGCGCCGTCATCGACATCGGGCGCGAGGGAAATCGCGCCGTCCCTTCATATGGCTGCTTGCGCGCCAACATGCATGCCCTGGCGCGATACGCCGCGCTTTGCCAGGAAGCGGGGATCGTGCCGATCGTCGAGCCCGAAGTGCTGATGGACGGCGATCATGACATCGACCGCTGCTTCGACGTCACCGAGATGACGCTCGGCCTTCTGTACGAAGAGCTCTATTTCGCGCGCGTCCCGCTCGAAGGAACGATCCTCAAACCGAACATGGTGATCGCCGGGAAGAAGTCGCCGAAGCAGGCGTCGACAGCGGAAATCGCGGAGAAGACCGTGCGCTGCTTCCGCCGCGCCGTGCCCGCCGCGGTGCCGGGGATCGTGTTCCTGTCGGGCGGCCAGTCCGACGAGGAAGCGACCGCCAACCTCAACGCCATGAACGCGAATTATCGCAATGTCATGCCTTGGGCCCTCTCCTTCTCTTACGGCCGCGCCCTGCAGGCGGCCCCTTTGAAGGCGTGGAGCGGCAAGGCGGCGAATGTCGCCGCGGGACAACACGCGTTCACGCACCGGGCGAAGATGAATTCGCTGGCGCAACTCGGCGAATGGTCCGACGGCCTCGAACAGGCTGCATAATCCGTCACCTTACGGCGTCGTTCTCGATGCGGTCGATGTCGTCGTCGCTGAGCCCGAAATGGTGGCCGACCTCGTGCACGAGGACGTGGCGGACGAGCGCGTCGAGAGCGACGTCGCCCTCGTCGACCCACTCCGCGAGAATCGGCTGCCGGTAAAGATGCACATGCCCCGGTTCGCGCGCGACATCCTCAATCGAACGGCTGAGAAGGTCGGCGCCTTCATAAAGGCCGGTCAGATCGAATGGATCCTCAATGCCGAGATCGGCGAGGATTTCTTCTTCTGCGAAATCCGCGACATGGATGACGACGTCGCCGCAAAGCGCGCGAAAGGCCTGCGGCAGCGTTTCGAATGCGGCGCGCGCGAGCGCGTCGAAGTCCTCAAGGCTCGGCGCAAGTCTGCCTGACCAGTTGCTCATCGGACCGCGGCGTAGACGGCCGCGAAAACGGGCGCAACGGCGGGCATCGGCTCGATCCCGCGGGTCATGCCGGTGCGTACGATGACAAGCCGCTTGTCGGGGACGATCAGCACATATTGGCCCTCATGCCCCGCCATCAGATAAGCGTCATCAGGCACGCCGGGCATGTATTTCGGCCGGCCGTCCGTACCCGGATGATTGAGCCAGAACTGCGCGCCGTAAAAGCCGTCCGAGGCGGCGGCCGGCGTCGCGACATAGGCGCTCCAGTCCTCGGGTAAAAGACGAGCTCCGTCGGCGACGCCGTCATTGAGGTAAAGCTGTCCAAGTTTCGCCCAGTCGCGCGCTGTCGCATACATGAACGACGAAGCGATGAAGGTTCCCGATGAATCGGGTTCGAGGACCGCGCTCGCCATGCCGAGCGGCGCGAACAATGCATCCCGCGCAAACGCATGATACCCGACATCGTTCGCTTCCAGGGTTTCCCGCAAAGTACGCTGGATCAGGTTCGTCGTGCCGCTTGAATAAGACCAGTGAGACCCCGGCGGGCGGATGAGTCGTTTGTTCGCCGCGACGGCGCCGGCGTCGCGCGCGCGGAACAGCATCTGCGAGGCGTCAGAATAGGGATCGTCATAAATCTCGGAGAAGGCGAGGCCCGACTGCATGTGCAGCAGATCATTCCACGTGATCGCCGCGCGCGGGTCCTCGCCCGCCCATTCAGGCGCGGGCGCCGGGGCCGCAAGGTCGATCAGACCGCGATGCACGGCGACCCCGGCCATCGTCGCCGTGACGCTCTTGGCCATCGACCACGACAGGAACGGCGTTTCGCGGGTAAAGCCCGGCGCATAGCGCTCTGCGACGACGGCGCCGTCCTTGACGACAAGCATCGCCCGCGTCGCCGCTTTCTCGTCAGCGAACGCGGCGTTGAGCGCCGCCTCCACGGCCGCGTAGTCGACGTCGTCGCGCTCAGCCGGCGTTCCCCGAAAAGCATCCGGCAACGGCTTGTCGTCAACGGCGGCGAGCGGCGGCAGGCTGTCGACTGCGCCACGTTTCAGCGTGCAGCCATACCCCTCGCGATAAACAGCCTCGGCGCTGCCGACGCCGAGGAACGATCCGGTCACCGTGCGCGCTTCGGTGTCGATCTTCAGTCGCACCCGTTCGAGGGCGGGCGATATGTCGTTGAACTCGCCTTCAAGGACGGCGAGCGCGTCGCGATCGGCGAGAAAAATTTCCGAGCAGGCGACCTTCGCCATGTAGCCGGCGCCGACCCCGGCATAGTCGTCCGCCTTCTGGAGGGCGAACAGGCCGAATGCCGCGACGGCGAGCGCCGCCGCGATCAATGCGATCCTTGTCATCGAGCAATCGATCCCTGTTATTCCATCGGCCGGAAGATCAACGTCATCACGACGCCGACAAGGCCGAGCACCGCCCACAGCGGCAGATTGAGAAGCGTCATCAGCGCTTTGGCCATTCCGCCCGGCGAGTTTTCGGCGACCTGGGGACCGTTGACCCCAATCAGCGCCAGAACCTCGCCCGAGGTGCGGATGACCGGCTCGCCCGCTTCCATTGACGACACCGCATCCGCCCCGAGCAGCGCGAGCGCCGCCGCCACCAGAATCCACGAAAAGAAGCGAAACGCCGCCATGATCTGTGCCCCTGTCAACGCTGATCGGTAAGGACTCTATCGCGAGCCTGCCCACCCGGCAAACTCCGCAAGGGTTGCGCCGCGCCTCGCGCCAGCTATAGAAGCCCGCCGCGGGACAGATGGCCGAGTGGTCGAAGGCGCACGCCTGGAAAGTGTGTAGGCGGGAAACCGTCTCGAGGGTTCGAATCCCTCTCTGTCCGCCATGGCTCACCGTTTTTCATCGGTTGAGGGTGAATGGGGAGAGGCGAGTGGGCAAACCCCGGCCGCCCGTGCCGGCGCCAGCGGGGATTGAGGGGCCCCGGAGGATTGTACCTTGCAGCTCTGGATTCCCGCTGGCGCGGGGATGAGCAGGGTTGGGGGTTGCGCTCCTATGGTCACCATCTGTCACTCACCAGTCACCTTTACCTCGCAAAGCTCCGCCTTCGCCGCGGGAAGGGTTTCCCCGGCGGGATGCGGTCGGGCGTGGTCCTTCAGACGGAGAGGCTTGCGCGGGACGCCAAGCATCCGGTCTA
>CAZGXT010000137.1:0-7923 GCA_964529675.1 uncultured Caulobacterales bacterium | reverse complement strand
GATCACGGAAACGTCCGCAGCGTTGAGCCTTACCTCCCGCTTGTGGGCAGGGCGATCGCATATGGCTCTAAACCCTCTCCCGCTTGCGGGAGAGGGTAGGGTGAGGGGGCGTCAACATGGGCAAATCTCCGCGTATACGGCCCCTCACCCCGTCCAACGCATGCGTTGGACCCTCTCCCGCAAGCGGGAGAGGGGAGAAGCGTCGGCCCCGCCATATGCGATAGCCCTCCCCGCAAGGGGGAGGCGAAGAACGGCCTATCCCGAAAATACGGCGCCTCTCACCTCGCGATCGCGCCGCCTTGATGCTCCCGCGCGGCGTTGATAGGGCTCGCTTTCTTTTGCAGGTGCTAAATCATGGCCGTTGATATCAAGACCGTCGCCAAGGTCGCGAAGCTCGCGCGTCTCGCCGTTCCCGAGGACCGGCTGGAGCCGCTCGCCGGCGAGATCAACGGCATCCTCAAATGGATCGAGCAATTGAATGAAGTCGACGTAACCGGCGTCGAACCCATGACGTCAACCGTCGAGATGAAACTGAAAATGCGCGAGGACGTCGTGACTGACGGGCCGACCGGCGGCGGACAACCGGAAAAGGTGGTCGCAAACGCGCCGAAGACGGAAGACCACTTCTTCGTGGTTCCAAAGGTGGTGGAGTGATGGCGATTGATTCTCGCATCCTTCGAGACGCGCCGCTGCGCGGCGCTCCTCAGGATGAAGAACTCACCCACAGCTTCATCCTGAGGAGCCTTTGCGCTGGAAAGGCGTCACGAAGGATCGGCCACAGGAACGGTTTTTAGAATGACGAACCCCACCGACCTCACCCTCGCTGAACTGCGCGACGCGCTAAAGGCGCGCAAGGTTTCCTCGCTTGAGGCGACCGACGCCTATCTTGCGAACATCGAAAAGGCGACGGACCTCAACGCCTTCATCACGGTGACGCCGGAAAAGGCGCGCGCGATGGCGAAGGCCTCGGACGCACGGCTCGCGAAAGGCGAGGGCGGGCCGATCGAAGGCGTGCCGCTCGGCATCAAGGATCTCTTCTGCACTGAAGGCGTGCTGACGACCGCCGGCTCGCACATACTCGACGGCTTCAAGCCGAACTATGAATCGACCGTCTCGGCGCAGCTCTGGCGAGACGGCGGGGTCTGTCTCGGCAAGCTCAACATGGACGAATTCGCCATGGGCTCGTCGAACGAGACGAGTTACTACGGGCCCGTCGTCAATCCCTGGCGCGTCAAAGGCGGCAACGCCAAGCTGACGCCCGGCGGATCGTCCGGCGGATCGTCCGCTTCCGTCGCTGCGCACCTTTGCGCCGCGGCGACCGCGACCGACACCGGGGGCTCGATCCGTCAGCCTGCGTCATTGACCGCGACGGTCGGCGTGAAACCGACCTATGGGCGCTGTTCGCGCTGGGGCATCGTCGCCTTCGCCTCCTCGCTCGACCAGGCGGGACCGATCGCGCGGGACGTGCGCGACGCGGCGATCATGCTGCGCTCGATGGCGGGGCACGATCCGAAGGATTCAACGTCCGTCGACCGGCCCGTGCCGGACTACGAAGCCGCGCTCGGCCGCTCGGTGAAAGGCCTGAAGATCGGCGTGCCGAAAGAATACCGCATCGACGGCATGCCGGCCGAGATCGATCGTCTGTGGGCGGACGGCGTCAAATGGATGAAGGACGCCGGCGCGGAAATCGTCGACATTTCGCTTCCGCTCACGAAATACGCGCTCCCTGTCTATTACATCGTCGCGCCGGCGGAGGCTTCATCGAACCTCGCGCGCTATGACGGCGTTCGTTACGGCCTCCGGGCGAAGGAGTTTTCCGACATCCAGTCGATGTACGCCAATACGCGCTGGGAGGGCTTCGGCAAGGAAGTCAAACGCCGGATCATGATCGGCACCTATGTGCTGTCGGCGGGGTATTACGACGCCTATTATTTGCGCGCCCAGAAAGTCCGTAAGCGGATTTTCGACGAATTCAGCGACGCGTTCGCGAAGTGCGATCTCATCCTGACGCCCTCGGCGCCTTCCGCCGCCTTCGCGCTCGGCGAGAAGTCGGACGATCCGGTGCAGATGTATCTCAACGACGTCTTCACGGTGACAGCGAACCTCGCCGGGCTTCCGGGCGCGAGCGTGCCCGCCGGTTTGGATGCGCGCGGATTGCCGTTAGGGCTCCAGCTCATCGGGCGCCCGTTCGATGAAGAGATGCTGTTCAAGGGCATGTGGGCGCTCGAAAAAGCGGCGGCGTTCAAGGCGCGGCCTGAGCGGTGGTGGGGGTGACTTGACGCCTCCCTACCGCGAAATTTCCTATAATGCGCCGCTCTCTACGCCGATTAAGAACCAGGCGTGGATGGCCGAACGCGACGCGCCGTGGCGTCTCGTCATGTTCCCCGGCACGCCGGCGCGGAAATATCTGTTTGAGCGGATGCTGCGCACCGCGCCCGCCGATATTGAAGTCGTGCTGCTCGCGCGGCCCGGTTACGCGAAAGGGCACGCGCAGGCTTATCTCAGCTTCGACGATCAGGTTGCGGCGGCGGCGCCGTTTCTCGACGGCGTGAAGAAAGTCGTGGCGCTTGGCGTCTCCTATGGCGGGGAGCTCGCCTTGAAGGCGCTGCTCGATCATCCCGCTACGGTCAAAGGCGCGGTGACGGTCGCGGCGCTCGTCACAGAGCCCCGGCCCTGGGTGCAGCCCTTCGTCGATCTCGGCGGCGCGCCGATCGTGCGCTCGCTGGTGCCGCGCACGCTTCACTACGCCCGCGCGGAAGTCGCAGGCCGCCGCGCGCAGATCGGCCCCTTGTTCGCGCGCCTGAAGGAAGTGACCGCGCCGGTGACGATCCTCCACGGCGACGCCGATCATCTCGTGTCGATGAACGATGCGAAGACGCTCCGGAGCTATTTCGCCGAAAGCGCGGACGTCGAACTCCGCAAGATCCGCGGCGGCACTCATTTCCTTGAGATGCAGGCCCCGAAAGACCTCTACGCGGCCGTGCGCTCGGTGATCGCCCGCGCGGAGAGGCGCGCCTAACCATATGATTCGCTTAAACAAAATCTGTGGAAAAATTCGGCCCTTGTCGTTGTTCCTCTTTTGTTCTTTACTTTTCCCATGTCTCCCGACCTCCAGATCGACGGCCTCTCCCGCGCTTCCTTTCCGGGCGCGGCCGACTCGTTCGACCGTATACGGACGATTGCGGAGCTTCGCCTTGTCGACGTCGCGCCGGCGGCGCCGGGCGATGAGGTCGCCGCCATCGGCTTTGCGCTCGCCTTTGCGCGGTCGGCGGCGAGCGACGGCCTTCTGATCTGGACGGCGCCCGAGCGCCTCTTCGCCGAGTACGGCGCGCCATACGCCGAGGGGCTTGCGCAGTTCGGCCTCGACCTGAAGCGCTTTCTCATCGTGAAGACGCGCACGCAGGTCGACGCGCTATGGGCGGCGGAGCAGGGGCTGACGCTGCCGCGCGCTTTTGTTCTTTCAACCATCGCTCCGTCGAAGAGACCGCTTGATCTCACGGCGACGCGCCGTCTTCTTCTCGCCGCGAAGAAGAACAGAAGCGCCTGCGCGCTTATCCGGTTCGACGCCGCGCATGGCGGCGCCGCGCAGCTTCGCTTCGAGGTGCGAGCGGCGCCGGGAGAAAGCTCCGTCTACGGATTGGGTCCGCCCGCTTTCGACGTTCATCTCACCCGCAACCGCGCCGGCCCCGCCGGAGGGCGCTGGCGCCTCGAATGGCGCCCCTATGAGCACGCATTCAAGACAGTCGCCCGCCCGCTGGATGGCGGTTTATCTGCCCTTCCTGCCGACCGACCGCCTGCGCCGGCGACAGCGCGCGCCGGCTGACGCCCCGCTCGCGCTTTACGCCAAAGCGGGCAACGCCTTCATCCTGACGGCGGCCGACCCGCGCGCGCTCTCGCTGGGGATCGCGCCCGGCATGGCGCTCGCCGATGCAGGCGCGCTTTGCCCGGCCCTCGTGACGCGCGAAGCAGAGCCCGCGCTTGACGCGCGCCTTCTCGACCGGATCGCCGCCTGGGCGGACCGCTTCACGCCCTTCGTCGCGCTCGACCGTCCTTCAGGGATATTCCTTGACGTCACCGGCGCGGCGCATCTCTTCGGCGGTGAGGAAGCGATGCTGGAAGCGGTCAAAGCCGGTCCCGCCGCTCAAGGATTTTCTGTCGAGGCAGCGATCGCACCGACGCCAGGCGCCGCGTTTGCGTTCGCCCGTCATGGCGGCGGCGTCATCGGCGAGGGCGATCTCGCCGAAAGGCTCGCGCCTCTGCCGGTTGAAGCTTTACGCCTCAGCGAGGCTGCATCCGCCCTGTTGCGGCGCCTCGGCCTCAGGCGCATCGGCCAGATCATCAACGCGCCGCGCGCGCCTTTCGCCGCCCGCGCAGGGCAGCAGGCGATACTTCGCCTCGATCAGGCTCTGGGGCGCGCGCGCGAGGCCTTGATCCCGCGCCGCCCGGCGCCGCCCGTCTACGCGATGCGCCGGCTCATGGAGCCGGTGGTCGCGTTCGAGGGCGTGTTGACGGTTGTCGATGCGCTGTGCGGCGATCTTGCCGCCGCCCTTGAGAAGAGAGCGGCCGGCGCGCGCCTCCTGCGCCTTTCGCTGTTCGGCCTTGATAACCGCGCGCGCGAGATCGTGCTCGGCCTCACCCGGCCCGAGCGTTCAGCGAAAGCGATGATGCGGCTCCTGCGCGAACGCATCAACGCCGCTGCGGAGACCTTCAACGCCGAGTTCGGTTTTGACGCGATGCGTCTTGACGCTGTCGAGATCGCCCCGCTTGAACGCCGCGCCGGGGATTTCACCGCCCCGGCAACCGAACGCGACATCGAAGCGGAGGCCCGTCTTGCGGATACGATCGCCTCAAGGCTGGGACGGGCGAGCCTTGCCGAGATCGCCGTCCGCGACGTCCATGCGCCGGAAAAGGTGAGCGTCAAGGCTGATGAAAGCCTCAGCGTCCTCGCCGTCGTTCCGTTGCAAGACAGCGTCCTGCGCCGCCCGGCGACGCTGTTCGCCGCCGCGCAGCCGATCGAGGTGATGGCCTCGGTGCCGGATGGGCCGCCGGTTCGTTTCCGCTGGCGGCGCATCTTGCGAAGCATCGTGCGCGCCGAAGGACCGGAACGGGTCGCCGCCGACTGGCGCACGGCGCCGGGCGCGCCGACGCGCGACTATTACCGCGTCGAGGACGACAAGGCCCGCCGCTACTGGCTCTATCGCGAGGGGCTCTATGGCGAAGACGATCCGCCGCGCTGGTTCCTGCATGGGCTGTTCCCGTGACCCGCTTCGCCGAGCTTTGCGTCACCACCAATTTCTCCTTCCTGCGCGGCGCAGCGCACCCGGAAGAACTTGTGTTCAGGGCGAGAGACCTCGCCCTTGCAGGTATCGGCGTCGCCGACCGCAATACGCTCGCCGGCGTCGTGCGCGCGCACGCGGCGGCGAAGGAGGCGGGCGTTCGCCTCGCCGTCGGCGCGCGTCTCGTCTTCCGGGACGGAACGCCGGACATTTTCTGTTATCCAAGAGATCGCGCCGCCTATGGACGGCTGACGCGGCTGTTGACGCTTGGCGGGCGGCGGGCGCCGAAGGGCGAATGCTGGCTCGATTTCGCTGACTTTCTCGACCATGCGGAGGGGCAGCAGGCGATCGTTGCTCCTGACCTTTCTCCCGGCGCGGCGCCGGACGATCGCCTCTGTCAGGCCTTGAAAAAAATTCGCGTGCGCTGCGGCCAGGTCTGGATCGCCGCCCGCTTTGTTTTCGACGGGGAAGATCGCCGGCGCCTTGCGCTGCTGAAGGCGATGGCGAACGAAACCCGTGCGCGCCTCATCGCAACGACGGAGCCGCTTTATCACGCGCCCGAGCGCCGAGCGCTCACCGACGTGCTGACCTGCATCCGCGAGAAGACGACGCTTGATACAGCCGGCCGGCGCCTCGCTGCGAACGCCGAACGCTGCCTGAAGCCGCCTGCGGAAATGGCGCGGCTTTATCAGAGTGCGCCCGAAGCCGTTGAGGAGACAGCGTCCTTTCTTGACGCGATACGCTTCTCGCTTGACGATCTCAGCTACCAATATCCCGATGAAACGGTTGAGGGATTTCCCGATGCGCAGGCGGCGCTGGAAGACCTCACCTGGAAGGGCGCTGCGAAGCGCTACCCCGAAGGCGTTCCGGAAAAAGTCCGCGATACGCTGATGCGGGAGCTGAAGATCGTCGGCGATCTCAGATACGCCGCCTATTTCCTGACTGTCGCCGACATTGTCCGCCATGCGCGCGAGGATCGGGGCATCCTGTGTCAGGGCAGGGGATCAGCGGCGAATTCCTCGATCTGCTACTGCCTCGGGATCACTTCGGTTGATCCGCATCGCTTCACGCTTCTTTTCGACCGTTTTGTCTCCTCGGAGCGCAATGAGCCGCCCGACATCGACGTCGATTTCGAACATGAGCGGCGCGAGGAGGCGATTCAGTACGTCTACGACAAATATGGCCGCGACCGCGCCGCGCTCGCCGCGACCCTTATCTGTTATCGCGGCCGCAGCGCCATTCGCGATGTCGGCAAGGCGTTCGGTTTTTCACAGGACCGCCTCGCCGCCCTGTCGAAGACGCAGCACTGGTGGACGAAGTCGGTTACGGAAGACGAGTTAAAGAAGCTGGGACTTGATCCTTCCGATCCCCGCCTTTCGGAATGCCTCTCTCTCGCACGCGCGCTCAAGGGCTTTCCACGACACCTCTCCCAGCATGTCGGCGGGTTCGTCATCACAAAGGGCCGCCTTGATGAAGTCGTACCGGTCCAGAACGCCGCCATGGAGAACCGCACCGTCATCGAGTGGAACAAGGATGATCTTGACGAGCTGAAGATCCTGAAGATCGATCTTCTCGGCCTCGGCATGCTGACATGCTTGCGCAAAGCGTTCGACATGATCGACCGCTTCTATGGCGAGTGGTCGCCCGCCGGCGAAGCGCTGACCCTCGACACCATCCCGAAGGAAGACCCGCGCGTCTATGCGATGCTGAAGCGGGCGGATTCGATCGGGGTCTTTCAGGTTGAAAGCCGTGCGCAGATGTCGATGCTGCCGCGCCTGAGGCCGGAGAAATTTTACGATATCGTCATTGAAGTCGCGATCGTCCGGCCGGGCCCGATTCAGGGCGGCATGGTGCACCCCTATCTGAAGCGCAAGCAGGGTTTCGAGACGGTCACCTACCCCTCGAAAGCGCTTGAGGCCGTGCTGGAGCGCACGCTTGGCGTTCCGCTGTTTCAGGAGCAGGCGATGCAGATCGCCATCGTCGCGGCCGGATTTTCTCCGCCCGAAGCCGACAAGTTGAGGCGGGCGATGGCGACGTTCCGGCGCGTCGGCACGATCGGCCAGATGAAAACGAAGTTCATCGAGGGCATGATCGCCAACGGCTACGCGCCGGATTTCGCAGAGAGCTGCTTCCGCCAGATCGAAGGGTTCGGCGAGTACGGTTTTCCTGAAAGCCATGCGGCGAGCTTCGCTCTGCTCGTTTACGCCTCGTCCTGGGTGAAGTGTCATTATCCGGACGTTTTCGCCGCGGCGCTTCTGAATTCCCAGCCGATGGGATTTTACGCACCCGGAGAAATCGTCCGCGACGCGCAGGAACATGGCGTTGAGGCGCGACCGCCTGACATCAATCATTCGGGCTGGGACAACGGGCTTGAAGAAGGCGCGCCCGCATCCAGCCGCCTCCATCCGCGACATCGGGAAATGAAGGACGACGTGCGCTCCATGCATGCGCTGCGTCTGGGATTTCGGCAGATCGACGGCCTCAAGGAAGACGAATTCAGACGCCTCGCAGCGGCGAGGGATCAGCGCTTCACCTCGCTGAGAGACGTATGGCTGCGCGGCGGAATTAGCCCTGCCGCGATCGAGCGCCTTGCGCAGGCGGACGCCTTCCGCTCGCTCGGGCTCGATCGCCGCGAAGCCTTGTGGGC
>CAZGXT010000136.1:0-7949 GCA_964529675.1 uncultured Caulobacterales bacterium | reverse complement strand
GGCCGGCGGGAGTAAGCAAGTGAGCCCCTCGCCGGAGATCTTCATGTCCGCCGCTACCGAAAGCCGCCGCGAGCCTTTCCTCATCGAGACCGGCAGAGCCTTCGCCGAGCCGCACAGGGTCTACGCCGAAGCGCGCGCTGCGGGCGATGTGGCGGTCAACGAAATCGGCATTTTCATTCCCTTGCGCCACCGGCACGCCGACATCGTCTTCGACCCCATTCTCACCCGCCAGATCGAGATGGAGCCGATGTTCCTGCGCGGCATTTCGGAGGGTCCGCTCTTTGAAATCTACCGCGACGCCATGCTGTTCGCGAACGGCGAGACGCACATGAAGCGCCGCCAGCCGATGGCGCGCACCTTCGCCTTCAAGCTGATGGACGGCATGCGGCCCCGCGTTCGCGAAATCGCCGCCGAGATCGTCGAGGCGAACCGGGGGCGGGGCCCGGTCAATTTCCTTGACGATTTCAGCCGCGCGATCCCCTCGCGAATCATCGCCGAAATTGTCGGGGCGCCGCCGGAAGACTGGCCGAAATTCACCAGATGGGTCGCCGACGCCGCGCGCGGCATCGCCTTCTTCACGCCGGAGGAGTTGCCCGCGATCAACGCGGGCGTCGCCAATCTCAACGCTTATGTCGCGCGCCTCCTCGACGACCGGCGTGCGAACCCGCGCGAGGATTTTCTGACGAGCTACGCTCGCGCGACGGCGGAGGATGGAAAGCTGACCGAGAGCGAAATTCGCGTGCAGATGGCGGGCGTCATTCTCGCCGGCTCCGACACGACGCGAACGGGGACCGCGTCGACCCTTTCACAGCTTCTTCAGCACCCGGATCAATGGGCGATGGTCTGCGCCGATCCGGAGAGGTGGAAGAGGCCGGCGGTCGAGGAGGGGCTGCGCTACGACCCGCCTGTCGGCTCCGTCGGGCGCGTCGCGCTGCAGGATCTCGACATCGACGGCGTCGCGATTCCTGCGGGGCGCGTCGTTTCCATTTCGCTCGTCTCGGCCTTGCGCGATCCGGACGTCTACCCCGATCCCGACCGCTTCGACATCCGCCGCACCGGCCTTCCTCGCTGGAACATCGCCTTCGGCCACGGCGCCCATCGCTGCCTCGGCGAAGCGCTCGCGCGCGCCGAAATGGAGGAAGCGATCGCGACGATCGCGCGCCTTGCGCCCGGAACGCGCATCATCGGCAAGCCGCCGACGATCACCGGCCACGTCGCCATCCGCGCCATCGATGCGATGACGGTCGAGTTCGCGTGATGACAGGAAGAACGGGCCGTCATGGAATTCGTTGACGACGGCATTGTTCTTTCAGCGCGCGCGCATGGCGAAAGCGCGGCGATTGCGGACATTTTTACGCCGCATCACGGCCGCTGGGCGGGCCTCGTCTATGGCGGACAGGGGCGAACGAAGACGCCGCTGCTCCAACCCGGCAACAGCGTCAAGGCGACGTGGAAGGGAAGGCTCGACGACAGCCTCGGCTTCTTCACGCTCGAATTGACACAGGCGCGCGCCGCAAGCCTTATGCAGGACCGCCTCTCGCTCGCAGCGCTCACCGCCGCGTGCGCCGTCGCTTCAGCGACGCTGCCCGAACGACAGGCGCACCCGCGCGTCTACCATACTCTGCGGATTCTCTTCGACCATCTTGACGACATCGACATCTGGCCGGCGCTGATGGCGCGATGGGAGCTGGGGCTTCTCGCCGAACTTGGATTCGGCCTGACGCTTGACGCCTGCGCGGCGACGGGCGCGCGCGAGAATCTGATTTATGTTTCGCCGAAATCAGCCTCCGCCGTTTCAGCCGAAGCAGGCGAGCCCTACAAGGACCGCATGCTGCCGCTGCCGGCGTTTCTGCGTGTTGCAGGCGCCGAGGCGACGCTGAAGGATGCGATAGACGGCCTTAGAACGACCGGCCATTTCATTGAGACTCGCATCCTTCATCTTTCAAATCAGGAATTGCCGGAGGCGCGGCGCCGGCTCTTCAGCCTGCTCATCGAGCAGCAATAGCACCTGGTTACGACGTATCGATCGGCCGCTTTGCAATCCCTGCAGCGATCGCCTACCATGGTTCCCTCAGCAATGAATGGTGATCCGCAAAGGGGGCCAAGCCCATGGAACCTGTTGACGATTTTTTCGACGCGGCGAACGCCGCGAAAGTCAATTTCGACGAGGTCTATAATCTTCCGGACCCGCGCCGTTACTACCGGACGCTCGGCGCGCTTGATTATCGGATTCCATCTGAAGCGCGCCCGGTTTTCGACGCCGTCATCGATGCGATCGCGCCGACCGCGCCGACAATCATCGATGTCGGCTGCTCCTACGGCGTCAACGCCGCGATGATCAAATACGGCCTCGACTTCGCAGAACTCGTGGCGAGATATCGCGCGTCCTCGGCGCGTGCGTCCTCCGTGGCTGAAGCCATATTCAGCGATGCGGCGTTTTTCGCCGACAGGCCGATCGTGCGCGACGCCAGGTTCGTGGGCGTCGACGTCGCCGCGGAGGCGGCGGGCTACGGCAAGGCCGTCGGGCTGCTCGATGAGGCGGTCACGCAGAACCTTGAAACCGCGCCGCCTTCGCCGCGCGCCGCCTCGGCTCTGGAAGGGGCGGACCTTATCATCACGACCGGCGCGGTCGGCTACGTCACGGAACAAACATTCGAGGCGATCGTTGAAGCCTCCAAGGGGGAGCCGCCCTGCGTCGCCGCGTTCACGCTTCGGCAATTCCCGTTCGACCGGATCGCCGAACGCCTCAGCGCGTTCGGTCTTGAAACCGAAAAGCTGGAAGGCCGGTATTTTCCACAACGCAGATTCGCGGACGCAGAGGAGATGGCGGGCGCCCTGTCGGCGCTTGGGGCGCTTGGCGTCGATCCTGCGGGGCTCGAGTCGGAAGGGCGCTACTTTGCGGAGTTTTACCTGGCGGCCCCACGCACCGGCCCGAAACTCGCTGATCTCGCGCTGTAGGCCGCTGGCTCCGTCGCCGGACTCTGCTATGCCGCGCCCATGACAAAGACAAAGTTCCGCAAGGGCGGCGGCGACGAGCCCTTGAAGCCCGAAGAGATATTTCTCGAGCCCTTCGACGAGGCGCTGTCGCGGCGATACCTCGCCTATGCGTTGTCGACGATCACGGCGCGCGCGCTTCCTGACGTGCGCGACGGTTTGAAGCCCGTGCACCGGCGCATCCTCTACGCGATGCGCCAGATGCGCCTTAATCCGAACGGCGGGTTCAAGAAGTCGGCCAAGGTCGTCGGCGAAGTGATGGGCAATTATCACCCGCATGGCGACCAGGCGATTTATGACGCGATGGTCCGCCTTGTGCAGGATTTTTCCGTCCGTGTGCCGCTGATCGACGGACAGGGGAATTTCGGCAATATCGACGGCGATAACGCCGCGGCGATGCGCTACACGGAAAGCCGCCTCACTGATGCGGCGGCGCTCCTCCTCGACGGCATCGACGAGGACGCGGTCGATTTCCGCGACACCTATGACGGGGAGGGGAAGGAACCGGTCGTCCTCCCTGCGGCGTTCCCGAACATGCTCGCGAACGGCGCCAACGGCATCGCGGTCGGCATGGCGACGTCGATCCCGCCGCATAACCCTGCTGAACTGATCGATGCCTGCCTACACCTCATCAAGACGCCGAACGCGCGGACAGAGACCTTGCTAGGCTATGTCAAAGGTCCGGATTTCCCGACCGGCGGCGTGCTGATCGAGCCGGCGGGCTCGATGATAGAGGCCTATGCGACCGGGCGCGGCGGCTTTCGGCTGCGCGCGCGCTGGACGAGCGAGGATCTGGGGCGCGGGCGCTACCAGATCGTCGTCACCGAAATTCCATTTCAGGTGCAGAAGTCGAAGCTCATCGAAAAGATCGCCGAACTGATTCAAGCGAAGAAGCTTCCCGCCGTCGCCGACATCCGAGACGAGAGCGCGGAGGACATTCGCCTGATCATCGAACCGCGCGCGGGAACGATCGAAGCGGCGGCCGTCATGGAGAGTCTTTTCCGCCAGAGTGAGTTGGAGACGCGGTTTCCGCTGAACCTCAACGTGCTCGACGCCACGGGCGCGCCGCGCGTGATGGGCCTTCGCGACGCGCTGGTCGCGTACAACGAGCACCGCAAGGACGTGCTTGTGCGCCGGTCGAATTTCCGGCTTCGCAAGATCGCCGAGCGTCTCGAAATCCTCGGCGGCCTCCTCATCGCCTATCTCAATCTTGACGAGGTCATTCGCATCATCCGCTACGAAGACGACCCGAAGGCGGAGCTGATCAGGAAATTCAAGCTGTCGGATGTGCAAGCCGAAGCGATCCTCAACATGCGCCTCCGCAACCTGCGCAAGCTGGAGGAGATGGAGATCAAGGCGGAAAACGCCGAGCTGAAAAAAGAGCAGAAAGATCTTGAGGCGCTGCTGAAGTCGGATGAGGCGCAGTGGAAGAAGATCGCCGACGAATTGCGCGAGGTGCGCAAGGTCTTCGATCCGAAATCGGAGGTCGGGCGGCGCCGCACGACTGTCGCGGACGCTCCGGCGGCGGAGGAAATCAACCTCGACCAGCTGATCGAGAAGGAGCCCGTCACCGTCATCCTGTCGGAGAAGGGATGGGTGCGGACGATGAAGGGCCATGTCGAGGACAAATCCGACATAAAATACAAGGAAGGCGACGACGAGGGCTTCCTCATCAAGGCGATGACGACCGACCGTCTGATGATCTTCGGCACCGACGGGAAGTTCTATACGCTCGACGTGAAGGATCTGCCCGGCGGGCGCGGCCATGGCGAGCCGATCCGCCTGATGATCGATCTCGGCAACGACCAGACGGCTTCGGCGGCGTTTCTATACAAGGGCGAGCGGCGCTTCCTCGTCGCTTCGACGGCCGGATACGGATTCATTGTCAGGGAGGAGGACTGCCTCTCCTCGACACGCAAAGGAAAGCAGGTCCTCAATGTCGGCGACGGCGCGGAAGCGTGCGTCTGCCGCCCGGTCGAGGGCGACCTCGTCGCGTCGGTCGGTGAGAACAAGAAATTTCTGGTTTTCGATCTGTCCGAAATGCCGGAGATGACGCGCGGCAAGGGCGTCGTAATCCAGAAGTTCCACGACGGCGGTCTTTCCGACGCCAAGACCTTCTCGAAAAAGGAAGGTCTCACCTGGGTCGACCGTTCAGGGCGCGTGCAGACGATCGACGACTGGAAGTCCTACGCCGGAAAACGGGCGCAATCGGGCCGCATCGCGCCGAAGGGCTTCCCCTCGAACCGCAAATTCGGGCCGTGGAATTGAGAAATGAGTAAGCGTGGTGCGATACCGGCGGCAAGGAGTACGCCATGGCGAATTACGATCTTGCTTCAGACAAGACGCCGAGTATCAAGCCTCTGCCGGAGCTTGACGGCGCGGCGGCCTGATCGGTCTTGATGCGCGTCGACGAATTCGATTTCAACCTGCCGGAAGATCGCATCGCGCTCTATCCGGCGAACCCTCGCGACAGCGCGCGGCTCCTTCATGTCGGGCCCGGGGTTCTCGCGGACAGGATCGTCGCCGACTTGCCGTCGCTGCTGCGGTCCGGCGATCTTCTCGTGCTGAACGACACGCGCGTCATTCCCGCGCAGCTCATCGGCGAACGCGCCGCGCGCGGCGACGGGCCGGCGGTCAGCATCGATGTGACGTTGCTGAAGCGATTGTCCGACGTGGACGGCGTCCGGTGGCAGGCGTTCGCGCGGCCTGCGAAGCGTCTAAAGACGGGGGATATCGTCGAATTCGCTGACGGTTTCAGCGCGACGATTGAAACGCGCGATGAGGCCGAAGCAGTCTTACGCTTCGATGTCGGCGGCGAGGCCTTCAATCGCGCGCTTGCCCGCCACGGCGCGCCGCCCTTGCCGCCCTATATTGCGCGGAAGCGCGCGCTGGCGGATGAAGATGCGGAGGCCTATCAGACGATCTACGCGGCGGAGGAGGGCTCCGTCGCCGCGCCGACAGCCGGCCTCCACTTCACGCCGGCGCTTTTTGAACGGCTGAAGGCAGCGGGCGTTGAAACCGAGACGATCACGCTCCATGTCGGCGCCGGGACATTCCTGCCGGTGACAGTCGATGATGTGTGCGACCACAAGATGCACGCCGAATGGGGGGAGATCACCGAGGCGCAAGCGGCGCGGGTCAACGCCGCCCGCGCGGCGGGCGGGCGCATCGTCGCGGTCGGCACGACAAGCCTCCGTTTGCTTGAAAGCGCGGCGGACGACAACGGCGCCGTGCGCCCATTCGCGGCGGAAACCGCGATCTTCATCACCCCCGGCTACCGCTTCCGCGCCGTCGACGCGCTGATGACCAATTTCCATCTGCCGCGCTCGACCCTGTTCATGCTTGTCTGCGCCTTCGCCGGAACGGAGACAATAAAGCGCGCCTATGCGCACGCGATTGACGCGCGGTATCGCTTCTACTCCTATGGCGACGCCTGTTTGCTGGGGCGCGCCGCCTTGTGACTTTCTCCTTCACTCTCCACGCGACGGACGGCCCCGCGCGCACCGGCGTCATCTCCACCCCGCGCGGCGAAATCCGCACGCCCGCCTTCATGCCGGTCGGCACGGCGGGAACCGTCAAGGCGATGTTCCCGGAGGATGTGCGCGCCACCGGCGCCGACATCATCCTCGGCAATACTTATCACCTGATGTTGCGCCCGGGCGCGGAGCGCGTCGCGGCGCTCGGCGGCCTGCACAAATTCATGAACTGGTCGCGACCGATCCTCACCGACTCAGGCGGCTTTCAGGTGATGTCGCTTTCATCGCTCCGCAAGCTGACGGAGGAGGGCGTTTCCTTCCAGTCGCATATCGACGGATCGAAACACATGCTGACGCCGGAACGCTCGATCGAGATTCAATGCCTCCTCGGGGCCGACATTCAGATGCAGCTGGATGAATGTCCGGCGATCCCGATCGCGCATGAAAAGGCGGCTGAATCGATGCGGCTTTCCTTGCGCTGGGCTGAACGGTCGAAGCGCGCCTTCACGGAGAAGTCAGAGCCGGGGCAGGCGCTGTTCGGCATCGTCCAGGGAGCGAATTACGAAGACCTCCGGCGGGAAAGCGTCGAGCGCCTGCGCGAGATCGGGTTCCCCGGTTATTCGATCGGCGGCCTGGCTGTCGGAGAGGGGCGCGATGAGATGTTCCGCGTGCTCGACTTTACGACGCCGCCCATGGATGCGGCCAAGCCGCGCTACCTCATGGGCGTCGGCAAGCCGGCGGACATTGTCGGGGCGGTCGCGCGCGGGGTCGACATGTTCGACTGCGTGCTGCCGACGCGCGCCGGCCGCCACGGGCAAGCATGGACGCAGGATGGCCCCATCACCATCACCAATGCACGCTTCGCCGTGGATGAAACGCCGCTCGATTCGGCCAGCGACTGCCCGGCAAGCCGCGACTATTCAAAGGCCTATCTCCACCACCTCTTCAAGGCAGGCGAATATCTCGGCGCGATGCTACTAACCTGGCACAATCTGCATTACTATCAGTTGTTGATGGCGGGTCTTCGCTCAGCGATCGGCGCCGGGCGGTTAGAAGGGTTCATCGCAGATTTTCGGGCGCGAACCGGAGAGAGCGTTCTTTGACGGGCGACAGCGCCAGCGACGCGCCGGGCGACGCGCAACAACGCATTAAGCGCGTTTTCGTCAGCTATTCGCGCAAGGACAAGGCACGCGTCGCTGAAGTTGTCAAAACGATCGAAAGTTTTTCGCACGAGGTCTGGTGGGATGACCGGCTCGTCGCCGGCGCGAGCTTCACAGCCGAGACTGAAGAAAGACTGAAGGCCGCCGATTTCGTGGTCGTCCTCTGGACCGCCGACTCGGTGAAATCCGAGTGGGTCCTCGATGAGGCGCAGGTCGGCAAGGCGGCGCACAAGCTCATTCCCCTAAGCCTCGATGGGCAGGAACCCCCGCTCGGCTTCCGGCATATTCACACGATTAATTTCTCGAATTGGTCCGGCGA
>CAZGXT010000135.1:0-8018 GCA_964529675.1 uncultured Caulobacterales bacterium | reverse complement strand
CAATTCAAATCAAAGTCAAGCAATAATCATGGTTAATGCTTATGGTTAACGCGCCTGGCGGGCGTCAATTATCGACCAGCGAGCGCAACGTGAAGCGGACGAGGAAGGCGTTGTCCGATTCAAGGCCGACGTCCGTTGTTCTGTCGCGGCGATAGGTGATCTCAAGGGACGAGCATTCGTCCTGATAGCCGAGAATGAAATCCTGACGGATCAACTGGCTGGTGACGAGATCCTGGCGCCAGCCGACGCCGACGTTCCAGTTGCTGGTCAGCTTGGCCGTCAGGCGCCCATTGAGCTCCTCGCGCCGCGTCAGCCCTGCGATCGACAACTCCTCGCTCAGGCGGACATAGCTGACGTCGGCGCGAAGGCGCCAGGCGTTGAGAAACGCGATTGATTCAGCGCGATCGAGGCTGCCGCCGTCATCATTGATGCGGAAGCGGTTCTCGACGCCGATAATGTCTTTGTAGCGGATATTGAGAGCGCCGACATAGTCTGAGCGTTCTTCACCAAGGCCGATCGCGGGATCGAAAGCGCCGGTCGACTGCAATCTGAACTGCTGGCCGATTTCTCCCTCAATCCTCAGGCCGCTATCGAGGGCCGCCGCGACGGCGACGCCGGCGTTGAGGCGCTGTCCATCTTCGAATGCATCGTAGCCGGTCGATTTATTGTAGTCGAAGAGGCCCGCATAATCGAACTCGATGCTTTGCGAGTCTTCGTTGATGATGTCGGGGCCGTTGCGACCTGTCGGGCTCGCGACGAGCTGCACCCGCGGTTCGACGAACAAGCGCCCGCCGGAGATGGTTTTCGTCAACGGATAGGACCATTCAGCCCCGACTGTCGGCGCAAAGCGTCCATCGAGGCGGTTGTCGTCGGCGACGCCGCTGCGGTTCTCCGTGCCTTCGTCCAGGTCTTCGTAGCGGAAGAGGTCCCCGCGCAGCTCGGCGAAGGCGTTGAACCGGTGACCGCCCGGCGTAATATGTTCGCGCTCCCAATAGGCGCTGGCGGTAAGGCGTCGCGTGTCGACGCCGCCCGTACGCTGCAATGACGCGAAATTGACGTTGATGCGCGCCTCGCCGCCGATCTGCTCGGGCCGAAAACGGTGGCGGAAATTGAGAACGGGTAGCGCATAAGGAGTGAGGCGCGCGATTTCCTGCGCTTCCGTGACGAGGGGATCGCGCGACAACAGGGCGGCGCAGTCCGTCCCATTGATGGTCAGCCGTTCGCCGGTCGACAAGTCGCACACCGTGACGGTGCGCAGGTCCTGAAATGTGTAGCTGTCGGCGCGCAGTTCCGTGTCCTCGTCGCCCCAGCGGACATAGGTGTTCGTGCGAAGACGGTTAGTCAGCGAAGTGTCGAGTTCCTTACGCAGGTCGCCGCGGCGCTGCACGCTGTAGCGGCGCAGATAAGTGTCGTCCGAGACGCGTTCGATATCGTAACCCGCCTGCCATTTTTCGCCGAAATTGCGATGGCCTTGCGCAAAGACGTGCCAGCGCGCCCCCGGCACGTCGATGTCGCCCGCTTGCGGCGAGAAATCGATGAAGCCGCCCTGGAAAACGTGACTGCCGCTATCGTCGCGGCGGCGGTACTCGCCCTGCCAGAGGACGCCGTCTCTCGACGTATACCGCGGCGAAAAAGTCGCGTCCTGATGGTTTGAGATGGCGAGATAATAGGGCAGCTCGACGTTGAAGCCGAGACGCGAGGACGCGCCGATCTGCGGCGTCAGAAATCCTGACTGGCGCTCGACGGAAGGGTCAGGCGCCTGAAGGAACGGCGCGTAAAGGATCGGCACGCCCTTGATTTCAAGGAAGGCGTGACTGAACCGCACGACCTTGCGTTCTTCATCGCGGGTGACCTTCAGCGCCTTGATGCGCCAGGTCGGCGTTTTGCCCTCGCCCTCGTCGTCGCAGACATCGCATGCCGTGTAGACGGCGTTCTTCAGGTGCGTGCGCGAATCCTGCTCGCGAACGGCGGAAGCGGCCGCGAGCCTTGCATTGTCTTCCAGCAGCGCGCTGAAATTCGCAGCGACGCCGTCGCGGAGATCGCCGGTCAGTTCGACGCGCCCGGCGAACACCGTCTGGCGGGTGTCGTCAGTGATCGAGACATTGCCTTCGGCGATGACGATGTCGGTCGCCTCGTCATAAGAAAGCCGGTCGGCCTTCAAGAAGCGATCGCCGAAATAGGCGCGGACGTTGCCTTCAGCGATGATCGGGCTGGTTTCGGTCTCGCGGCTGACGCTGTCGGCTTCGAAGAGGATGCGATCTGAAGGTTGCGGCGGCTCCGGGCGTTCGCCGACGCTTAGGTCTTCTGTCTGCGCGAACGCCGCAGCGGGCAGGGCGCCGCCGGCGCCGGCAAGCGCCGACGTCGCCAGAAGATGCGCGATCAGTCGGGACGCCGACAAAAGAAAACCCTCCGAGGAGGCGGTTCCTCAACCCCGTAAAGCCCCGCCCGGCCATCAATTTCAGAAGCGTTACCTGACCCGCCGCGCGAGGTCCATGGCGGGGCGCGGCGGGTCAGGCTTCCTCTAGCCGCGTCAAGAAACTGACCGCGAAAATCGTTGCGACAAGCGCCGGCGTCCACGCCGCAAGCGCCTCAGGCGCCGCCCCCGATTCGCCGAGCGCCGTCGACAGTTCGGACAGGACGTAAAGCGCAAACCCCGCTCCGACCGCGGCGACGAGCAGCTGGAACGCGCCGCCGGCCCGCGCCGGCCCCAGCGAGAAAAGCGCCGCGATCAGCACCATCGCCGTCAGCTTGAGCGGCGTTGAACAGAGATCATGAAAGCGAATGTTGTAACGCGTCGTCGACAGCCCGACCGCCCTTGCAAGCATCATGTAGCGGGGCAGTTCCCAGATCGACATCGTCTCGGGCGCCGGTGCGTTCTCGAGCAGCGCCGACAGCGTCAGGGCGGTCGGCACCGCGTAGATCGGCGTTCGCTGCGTCATCTGGCCGCCCGCCGTTTTCATGCGCGCCTCCTTCAGTTCGATGGTGCGTCCCGAAAGCTGGGCGACCGGCGCATCGATGCGTTCCTCGAACGCGGCGTCAGGCGACAGGCGCCAGATCGTCACCTGCTGCAGCGTTCCGGCGTCATCGACGCTCGCCGCGTTGATCAGCAGCGTTTCCGTCGCGTCCCGCTGGCGCAGCCAGATGCCGTCCCCGAACACGCGCACGACCGAGGTCGTCCTGCCGCGGATGTCATTCTTCATCTTTTCGCCAAAGGCCATCATCCGCGCCGACAGCGGGTCGATTGCGACGATGACAAGGAAGCCCCCGACCGCGGCGAGCAACGCGGCGGGACCGACAAGGCGCCACACCGACAGACCCGCCGAACGCATCACCACAAGCTCCGACCGGCGGTTTAGGTCGCGGAACATCCAGATCGCCGCGAACAGGAAGATGAACGGCAGCAAGGTCTGCGCGATTGCGGGAACCCTCAGCATCGTCAATTGCAGCGCGAAGGCGAAATCCGCGCTGGACTTTTCAGCAAAGCGCAGATTTTCGACGAGATCGGCCAGGAGCACGATCGCCGACAGCGCGCCGAACATTCCGAACAGCGCAGCGAGCATGCGCCCGGCGATATAGCGGAAGAGCGTGATCGGCGGCATCAGGCGGTCTCCGCCGCCGGGATCGGCGAAAGCCTTGCGCCGGGCCCTGCGACCGCAAGCAAGGTCAGCATGATGAGAATCGTCGCGATGGGCGGCGCGTAGATGAGCCAGTACTGCTGCGTCTCGGCCGCGGCGCCGGCGAGGACGATGCCGGCGACCTTGATGGCGCCCGCGGCAGCGCAGGCGAGCCCGATGCGCCGCAGATAGCCCCGCCGGTCATAAGGGCCGCCGATCAACGCGAAGATCGCCATCAGTGCAAACGCGAAGGCGTAAAGCGGCGAGGCGTAGCGGTTATGGCCTTCGGCGATCAGGCGCCCTGCATTCGCGCGGTCATAGTCTTTCGACAAATCGGGGTTGAAGAGTTCATGCGGATAGCGCTCGGTCAGCTCAAGCTGAAGATCGCCGGGCTTGCCCGTCACCGTCCCGAGATTGACGGCGGTGCGGTCGAAATTGACGATGTCGACGGCGCCGGTCAGCCTGTTCGTGCGTTGAATGTTGCCGTTGACGAGATAGAGCACCGGGCCGATGTCGGTTTCCTGCAGCAGCGCCCGCTGCGACATGTAGGTTTCCGTCTTCGCCGCGTCCCGATAATCGTGGACGAGCAGGCCCTTCAGCGCGCCGCCCGGCTGCACTTCGTCGACATAGACGGTGAAGCCGTGGCGGACGGCCATGAACTCACCGCTCTTCAGAACGGCGGAGGCGACATCGGCGCGCAGATCGGCGACTTCGCGCTTCAGGATGCGATAGCTGCGCGGCATCAGATCAATATTGATCCAGAGCGTCGCGGCGGCGGCGAGCGCCGCAACAAGGAGAACCGGCCGCGCAACCTGAAGAAGACTGACCCCTGCGGCGAACATCACCGCGATCTCGCTGTCGGTATGAAGGCGATGAAGCGCGTAGAGCGAAGCGCCGAACAGCGCGAACGGAAGGACGACCGACAAAAGGCTCGGCACGATGAGCGTCGTCAGCCAGCCGAACAGGGCGAGCGAGGCGCCGTGCTCGACCAGAATGTCCATGCGTTGCAGGCTTTGCGTCAGCCACACGATCGCCGTCACGACCAGGGTCGTAAAGACAAACGGCGTCCACAACTGGCGCAGAATGTAGCGCTCAAGGCTCTTCAAGCGAGGGTCCCGCGGGCGGCGAACGAGGGTATAGCCCGCGTGGCGAGGGGGACGAAGCGGAAATGAGCAGATAGGGACGCCGCCGTTGCCACCTCGCGCCGGACCTTCTAGGTAGGCCGCGGTTTCCCGCCGTTTCAGAGGCCCTCGATGAAAATCACCTTCTCCAAGGCGGCGCCGGCCGCCGGCGTTGCGTTGGTCGTTCCCGTGTTCGAGGACGGCGCGGCGACGTCAGCGCACAAGGCGCTTGACGAGGCGTCGACCGGCGCGCTCGGACGCGCGGTCAAGGCGGCGAATTTCGGCGGCAAGAAAGGTCAGACTCTGGATCTGGTCGGCCTCGCCGGCCATGAGGACGCGCGCGTCATCATGGTCGGCGCCGGCA
This sequence comes from uncultured Caulobacterales bacterium, assembly GCA_964529675.1. Classification (GTDB taxonomy): domain Bacteria; phylum Pseudomonadota; class Alphaproteobacteria; order Caulobacterales; family Parvularculaceae; genus Amphiplicatus. The sequence goes on along the minus strand of CAZGXT010000135.1, from coordinate 2,919 downwards.
AGCGCGGCGAGTTCGCCCCGCTCGACGCGGAAGCGGTCGGCGGCGCCGGGATCGCGCCGCTCCTCAAGACCCAGGAGAAAGCGGCCGCGTTTCTGCTCGACGGGTTCCAGACCGATGCTGTCGGCGCCGGTGAAACGGCCGCGCGCGTCGCGCTCGGCGCGCTGCTGCGCCGCTACCGGTTCGACAAGTACCGCACCCGCCTTGAGAAGGACCAGAAGCCCGCGCTTGAAAAGCTGAACCTCAACACGCCGGCCGCGGACGCCAAGGCGAAATTCGCCGATCTCGAGAAGGTCGCCGAAGGCGTCGCCCTGACGCGCGATCTTGTATCCGAGCCGCCGAATGTTCTTTACCCGGAGAGTTTCGCCGCGCGCTGCAAGGAGCTTGAAGCGCTCGGCCTCAAGGTCACGGTGCTCGGCGCGCGGGAAATGGCGAAGCTTGGCATGAACATGCTGCTCGGCGTCGGACAGGGCTCGGCGCGGGAGTCGAAACTCGTCGCCATGGAATGGATGGGCGGCAAGAAAGGCCAGGCCCCCGTCGCCTTTGTCGGCAAGGGCGTCTGCTTCGACACGGGCGGCATTTCCCTGAAGCCTGGTCCCGGCATGGAAGACATGAAGTGGGACATGGGCGGCGCCGGCGCCGTGACGGGCGCGATGGCCGCGCTCGCCGGGCGAAAGGCGAAGGCGAACGTGGTCGGCGTCATCGGCCTTGTCGAGAACATGCCGGATGGAAACGCGCAGCGGCCGAGCGACATCGTGACGTCGATGTCCGGGCAGACGGTCGAAATTCTCAACACCGACGCCGAAGGCCGTCTCGTGCTCGGCGACGCCATCTGGTGGACGCAGGAGAAGTACAAGCCCAAGGCCGTCATCGACCTCGCGACGCTGACCGGCGCCATTCTCATCAGCCTCGGGCACGAATTCGCCGGCCTCTTCGCCAATGACGAGAAGCTCGCCGAGGCGATCATGGCGGCGTCGAACGCGAGCGGCGATCCCGTCTGGCGCATGCCGCTGACGAAAGCCCACTATGAGAACATCAAATCCGACGTCGCCGACATGAAGAATATCGGCCCGCGTGAAGGCGGCTCATCGACCGCGGCGGCGTTCATCGGCAAATACGTCAAGGACGGCCAAGCCTGGGCGCATCTCGACATCGCGGGCATGGCGTGGAACGGCAAGGACAAGCCGACCTGCCCGAAAGGCGCGTCGGGCTATGGCGTGCGGCTGCTCGATGAATTGGTGCGGGCGAACTACGAGTAGAACCCGCATGACCGAGGCGCTTTTCTATCACCTTGAACGCGCGACGCTCGAAAGCGTGCTGCCGGGGCTCCTCGAGAAGACGCTGGAACGCGGATGGAGGGCGGTGGTGCGCTGCGGATCGCGCGCGTCCGTTGAACGGCTGGATGAGGCGTTGTGGACCTATAGCGAGGAGTCGTTCCTTCCGCATGCAGCTGATCGGGAGCGCGCAAGCGAGCAGCCTGTCTTCCTGACCGATAACGACGAGACGCCGAACGGCGCCGATGTGCTATTCCTCATCGACAACGCCGCAGCAGACGCCGCGAGCCTCACCCCATTTACCCGCTGCGTGACGATTTTCGACGGCCGCGATGAAACCGCGCTCGCCGCCGCGCGTGAATTCTGGAAGGCGGTCAAGGCCGCCGGGCATGAGGCGACTTACTGGAAACAGTCGTCTCAGGGGCGATGGGAGAAGCAAGCGTAGGCCTTTCTTCGCTCCTCCCGCGAAGCGGGGTATTCCGTTAGCGGACAAACCACAAGGGCGACTGACCCGACAGCGCGATTGCGAAGGCGGCGATCGACGCCATGCCGAAGATCGCCGCAGCGGCGAACGCCGCAACCGATCCGGCGCGCGAAGAGATGCGGTCGCCGAGCCAGCCGGCCAGCGGCGCGACCTGCATCATATGCAGCGCGAAAAAATGCGCGGGACGCAAGTCCGGATCGCTCGTCGACCAGCCGAACAGGAAGATGCCGCCCTGATCGCTGGCGAGCGGCGAATTCACATAATGGCTGCCGTTCTGCGACATGTAGCCGGCGACGACGAGCGTCAGGACCGGTCCGAAAATGAGCCCGAGGACAGCGCCGTCGCGCAAACCCGATGAACGCTCCGCCCTCGTTGCGGCGATTTTCAGCCCAAGGATGAAAGCGGCGAGAATGAGGAGCACCGCGCCGACGCCCATCGCGAGGTAGATCCGGCTCTCCAGCGCGGTGTCGTAATTGTAGTGTGAGGCGCGCCCGCGCATCGCTTGCAACGCGATGTAAATGATCTCGAGAACGCCTGAGGCAATCGACGTCCACACGGCGAAGCCGATTGCGAGGCCGCCGCGCCGCTCCGGCGGCAGGACCTGCAGCAGCGCCGCGAGCGTCAGGAAATGCAGCGACAGCGACAGCGAGAATTTGAGCGGCTTGTCCCAGATGGGCGCGCCGTTGAAGAGGCGTTCGTCGAAAAACTGCGCGGGCGCAAGAGCGATGAAGAGGGCCGCCATCAAGGCTGCCGCGCTCGCCCATGCAAGGCCGGCCCCGCCGATCTCGCCCCGCGAAAAGCGGATCGCAGTCATGCCGACTTATTCCGCACAATCGCCGCGAGACCTGCGCGCGTCAGGAAGTAGAGAACGAGACCCAGGGGTCCAAACAAGAAAGTTGCGGCGAGGATCGGCGCCTGAATGATCCGGTGAATGCCCGCTTCGTCCGCTCGTCGCGCAATCCATGCGCCGATGAAGAGATCGAAAGCGAGGTAGTGGATCCATCCGGCGGTCAGCAGGGCGTCCGATGCGAACAGCGCCCTTACCTCCGGGATGGAGCCGAACCCGCCTTCGCTCGTCCCGAAATTTGCAAGAATCAATCCCGAATAGCCGAGCGCCAGCACGCCCGGTATCCAGAATTGCGGAACCCAGAACAGCGCCGGCCA
>CAZGXT010000134.1:0-8313 GCA_964529675.1 uncultured Caulobacterales bacterium | reverse complement strand
CCTCCTGTTCGAGCCCATGCGCCGCGCGGGCGCGGAGGTGCGCGCGCGGCTGCTGACCGCCGGGGCCGCGCGCCTGTCGGTGCCGGTCGGCGAACTCGTCCTCGATGGTCGCGCGGTGCGCCACGCGGCGAGCCGGCGCGCGCTGCGCTTCGGTGAGATCGCGCAGGCCGCCGCCGCGTTGCCCGCGCCCGACGCGGTCACGCCGAAGTCGTCGGCGGACTGGAAGCTCATCGGCCACCCGCTGCCGCGCCTCGACACCGCGGCCAAGAGCGACGGCAGCGCGCGCTACGGCATCGATGTCGCCCTGCCGGGCATGAAATACGCCGCGGTGCGCCAGTCGCCAGTCTTCGGCGGCCGGCTGCGCGGCTTCGACGCGAGCGCCGTGCTGTCGCGTCCAGGTGTGCGCAAGGTCGTCGCGATCCGCGGCGGTCCGAGCGGCTACAACGTTCCGCCTACGCTGTGGGACATCATCGACTGGCAGATGGACGACGCGGTCGCCGTGGTCGCCGACAGCTGGTGGCAGGCCGAGCGCGCGCTCGAAGCGCTGCCCATCGAATGGGACGAAGGGCCGCACGCCGCGGCCAGCAGCGCGAGCATCGCGAGCGCGCTCGACGCGGCGCTCGACGCGCCCGGCACGCGCATGCGCGACGAGGGCGACGTCGACGGCGCCTGCGCCGCGGCCGCGAAGGTCGTCGAGGCCGAGTATCGCTCTCCCTACATGGAGCACGCGCCGCTCGAGCCGATGAACTGCACGGCGCGGGTCGACGCGGGCGGCGTGGAGGCCTGGGCGCCGACCCAGTACGCCGACGAGGCGCTGCGCATCGCGGCCTACGCCGCGGGCGTGGCGATCAAGGACGCGAAGTTTCATCTCACCCTCGCCGGCGGCGGTTTCGGCCGGCGCCTGTCAAACGACTTCGTCAGCCAGGCGGTACAGGTGGCGCGCGCGCTGCCTGGTGTGCCGGTGAAGCTCATCGCATCGCGCGAGGAATGCATGCGCCGCGGCTACTACGCGCCGGTCGCGCATGCGCGCTTTCGTGGCGCGCTCGACGCGAGCGGCAAGGTGCAGGCCTGGCACAGCAAGGTGGCCTTCGGCCGCGCGCCGGTGCAGCCCTACGGCATGTCGCGGTTTCCGTGGGCCGTGCCCCACGTGCGCTGCGAATATGCCTCCATCGATAGTCCCCCGCCCTTCGGCTGGATGCGCGGCGTGGCCCACAGTCAGGGGCTGTGGATGAACCTCGGCTTCCTCGGCGAACTCGGCGCGGCGCGCGGCAAGTCATCCTACGAGATGCAACTCGAATTGCTGGATGAATCGCGCCTGCCGCCCGGGCATCCCACGCGCGACGACGCCGTGGCGCGCATGCGTCGTCAACGCCGCCTGCTGGAAGAAGTCGTGCGCCACGCCGGCGGCGCGTCGCTCGCGGAGGCCGGCCGCGGGCGCGGCATCGCGGTGACCGACATGAGCTACGTGCCGGGCTATCACTCGTCCTGCGTGGCCATGGCGCTCGACGTGGCGTGGGACGCCGGCAACGCGCCGCGCGTGCTGCGCGTGGTGGCGGTGGCCGATGTCGGCCTGCCCCTCAACCCGCGCAACGTCGAGGCACAGATCGAGGGCGGCATCGCCTTTGGCCTGTCCAACGCGCTGAACGCGCGCATCACGCTGGCGCGCGGCCGCGTCGAACAGGGCAACTTCGACGACTACCCGCTGCTCGGTCTCGCGCAGATGCCGCGGGTCGAGGTGCACCTCTTGCCGGGTGGCGAGCGACCGAGCGGCATCGGCGAGGAGTCCGTGCCGGTGGTGATCGCCGCGCTCACCGACGCCATCCACGCCGCCGGCGGCCCGCGCGTGCGCGAGCTGCCGCTGCGCGGGCAGACGTGGTCGTAGGTGCTGTAGGGCGGGTTTCAACCCGCCTTGCAGGGCCCGTCGCGGGCCGCGATTGGCCGATTGAAATCGGCCCTACATCAGATTAATTCCACCCGTGAACCTCGAATCCACCGTGCTGCGCCTCGGCGACGAACACGCCGCCCTGCCCCGCGCGCTGCGCGCGCTGTTCGCGCGCCATGGTCTCGCCATGCGCTGGCTCGCGCCGGGCGAGACCATTCCGGGCAGCTACTGGGGTGAGACGGAGGCGGGCCTCATCGGCGCCACCCTCTACGTGCGCGAGGACACGCCGGTGCACTCCGCCCTGCACGAAGGCTGCCACTGGATCTGCGCGGACGAGACGCGGCGCGCGGAGGTCCACACCGACGTCGGCGGCGACGACCTCGAGGAGTGCGCGGTGTGCTATCTCTCCATCCTGCTGGCCGACGCGCTGCCCGGCTTCGGCCGCGCGCGCATGCTGGCCGACATGGACGCCTGGGGCTATTCGTTTCGGCTGGGCAGCGCGCGCGCCTGGTTCGAACAGGACGCGGCGGATGCGCGCGCGTGGCTCGCCGCGCAGGCGCTGCTGCCCGAGGAGGCGCCCGCATGAAGCCCCGCGCCCTGCTCTCCTGGAGCTCCGGCAAGGACAGCGCGTGGGCGCTGCATCGCCTGCGCGTGCTGGACGAGGTCGAGGTGGTGGGGCTGGTCACGAGCTTCAACCAGGCGGCGGAACGGGTCGCGATGCACGCCGTGCGCGAGGCCCTGGTCGAGGCGCAGGCGGCCGCCGCCGGGCTGCCGCTGTGGCGGGTGCAGCTGCCGTGGCCGTGCAGCAACGATGACTACGCGGCGCGCATGCGTGAACTCATCAACCGGGCGCGCGCGTCGGGCATCACGCACATGGCGTTCGGCGATCTCTACCTCGAAGACATTCGCGCCTACCGCGAGCAACAGCTCGCCGACACCGGTATCACGCCGCTCTTTCCGCTGTGGGGCACGGCGGACGACACCCGGGCACTGGCGCACGAGATGCTGGACGGCGGTCTGCGCGCGGTGCTGACCTGCGTCGATCCGCGCCAGCTGGACGTGAGCTTCTGCGGTCGCGAGTTCGACGCGGCACTGCTCGGCGATCTGCCGCCGAGCGTCGATGCCTGCGGCGAGAACGGCGAGTTCCACACCTTCTGCCACGCCGGCCCGATGTTCGCCGCGCCCATCGCGGTGGCGATTGGCGAGACCCTCACACGCGACGGCTTCTGCTTCACCGACGTGCTGCCACGCTAGCGCGGCACTCGCAGCGGGCCTATCGTCGGCCGGCGAGGCAGGTTAAGTTTGTCCGAGATACCGCGTCGGCTGCCGGGGAGAAGCGCTCGTGGAACCAATACTCTCGGGCCTGCGCGTCGTCGAGGCCGCCACCTTCGTCGCCGCGCCCGCGGCCGGCACCATGCTCGGCGACTTCGGCGCCGACGTCATCCACGTCGAGGCGCCGGGCAGCGGCGATCCCTACCGCGCGCTGTACAAGCTCCATCCCTTGCCGAGCTGCGAGGAGAACTATCCCTGGCTGCTCGACGGGCGCAACAAGCGTTCGGTGGCGCTCAATTTGAAACACGCCGACGGGCGCGCGGCGCTCTACCGCCTGCTCGCCGATGCCGACGTGTTCATCACCAACTACCAGCCCTCGGTGCTGGCCGATCTGGGGATCCGCCACGAAGACGTGCGCGACCTGAATCCGCGACTCATCTACGCGCACGTCACCGGCTACGGCGAGCGCGGCCCCGAGGTCGAGCGCCCGGGCTATGACGCCACCGCGTGGTGGGCGCGCTCGGGCCTGATGGACAGCGTGCGGCCGCGCGACGGCGAGCTCGCGCTCTCGACGCCGGGCATGGGCGATCACCCGACCTCGGTCGCGCTGTTCGGCGCGATCATGCTGGCCCTCTACCGTCGCACCATCAGCGGCGAAGGCGGCAAGGTCTCGACCTCGCTGATGGCCAATGGCATGTGGTCGAACGGTGTGCTGGTGCAGGCCGCGCTATGCCAGGCGCGCGAGATGCAGCCCTTCGTGCGCGCCGAGACGCCGAACGCGCTGCTGTGCGTGTACCGCACGCGCGACCAGCGCCATTTCTCGCTGATCCTGGTGAAGGAGAGCAGCGAGTGGCCGCAGTTCTGCGCCGCCATCGACCAGCCCGCGTTGGCCGAGGATCCGCGCTTCGCCGAGATCGGGACGCGGCGCGCCAACGCGCCGGCGCTGATGGCACTGCTGGATGAGATCTTCGCCACGCGCACGCTGGATGAATGGTGCGCGGTGTTTGATCGGCATCGCATCACCTTCGGCGTGGTGCGCCGTGGCGCGGACCTGCCGCAGGACGCGCAGGCGCGCGCCAACGGCCTGTTCCGCCCGCTCGTCGACCGGCCGGAACGAGAAGTGGTGGATTCGCCGATATTCGTCGAGGGGGAGACCAAGGTCGCGCCGCGCAGCGCGCCCGAACTCGGTGCGCACACCCGCGAGGTGCTGCGCGAGGCCGGCTATTCGAGCGAGGAGATCGCGGCAATGCTCGCGAGCGGCGCCGCGGCCTGACGCCGGCTCAGTAGTGCGGCGGGCGCTCCTCGTCCGGCGAGCGGGCGCCCTGCTCCGCGCGCCAGGCCTGGAGTTCGCGCTGCCAGCCCCTCACCAGTTCGCGCAGGTTGTCCAGTTCGCGCTGCTGACGGTAGACGGTGTCGCTCAGGCTCTGGTTGGCCTGTTCGAGATAGGCGAGCTTGGTTTCCAGGCGTTCGAGATCGGCGTCGGTCATGGCGGCATGCGGCGATGGAAAGCCGCGAGTGTAGCGCCGCCGAGATGCGCGAGCGCCGGATCCCGTCCGGCGCCCGCGGCATCACATCAGCGCATGCGGCAGCTGACCGTGTCGCTCGCGACGGTGAAACCCTTGGCGTCGATGATCTTGCCGGTCACCTTGCCACCCTGGATGAAGTTCGCGCTGATCGGCGTGTCGCCGGCGGCGATGTCGTTGCGCGCGCTGTCGAAGTCGCACTCGACTTCGTCACCCACCGAGGCCACCGCGGCCGTGGTCTTCTGGTTCGAACCGGACAGCGCCTGGCAGCGATACTGCCCGGGCGTGAGGTTGTTGCCGTCGACGGAGATGCTGGACCGCGTCGCGCGCTTCTCGCACTTGACGCGGATGCCCGCCGCTTCGGCGGACGACATGCCCGCGGCCAGCAGCGCGCCGGCGACGAGGGCGGGGATGAGGGTCTTGTTGTTCAGTTTCATGCTCGTGCTCCCTGGTTCCTGTTTCCTGGTGGACCCTTTGGGTCCGTGATTCACGAGCGTTAATCGATGCATGCGCGCCGCACGTTCAGCGACGCGGCGGGTAATGACGTAACTTGTGATGGCGCGCACGCTTTACGCCACGGCGCGGGCGACACCCGCGCGACCTGCGCGGGATCAATTTCGCGGACGTATCGAGCGCGAGCCGGCGCCCGGAGTCGCGCATAATGAGCGGGTCACGCGCGGCGCGACGAGGCGCGGTAGGATGGCGAGCGCGCTGGCCGCGCCGACCGGCGGACGCCTCGGGTCGGTGCCGGTGAGCGTCGGCCACGGCAGCAGGCGACTGCCGAGTCGGCTCACCGCGCGCAGCACACAGGACCGTCCACGCGCCGGGCGCGGAACAAGGGAACGCATCCTGCCACCCCCACACCGGGAAGCAATGCTGAAAGGGCGCGAATGGCTGGCCGAGCCACACATCACCGGGTGAACCCGCCGCGGCGCCAGCGCGGCTCGCTCACGCTGTCGCTCGCGCTCGGCGTGGCGATCGGCGCGATCATGGGCCTGACCGGCGCGGGCGGCGGCATCCTGGCCGTGCCGACGCTCACTTTCGGCATGCACTGGCCCATCCAGCAGGCCGCGCCGGTCGCGCTGCTGGCGGTGGCGAGCGCCGCCGCGCTCGGCGCGCTGGAAGGCCTGAAGCGCAAGCAGGTGCGCTACCGCGCGGCCATCCTGATGGCGCTCGCCGGCGTGCCGGTGACGCTCGCCGGCCAGCATGTCGCCGGCCTGCTCTCGCAGCGCGTGCTGCTCGGCCTGTTCGGCGCACTCATGGTCTACGTGGCGCTGCGCGTGATCAGGAGCGCGCGGCGCATGAGCACCGCCGTTGTCGACGCGGACTCCGGCAGCATCATGGCGCGCCTGGATCCGGCCACCGGGCGCCTGCACTGGACGCCACGTGCGGTCGCGGCGGTCAGCGGCATCGGCGCGGTCACGGGCTTTCTCACCGGGCTGCTCGGCGTGGGCGGCGGTTTCGTCATCGTGCCGCTGCTCAAGCGCTACACCGACATTCCCATGCAGGGCATCGTGCCGACCTCGCTGCTCGTCATCGCGCTGGTCGGCAGCGGTGGCGTGGCGACGGCGCTCCTGCACGGCGTGCACATGCCCGTGGCGCTGGCAGCCGCCTTCGCGGCGGCCAATATCGTCGGCATGATCCTCGGCCGGCTGCTGACCCGCACGCTGTCGCCCGCGCACATCCAGATGGCCTTCGGCACGACGCTGCTGGTGGTCGCGGCCGGGCTGCTCGGCAAGGCGGCGCTGGGCCTCTGATCTCTCCCCGCCCCGGCTTGCGGGGCGCGCGGAGCGCTCTTAGTCTTGGCGCCACGCCGTCGCATTCCGCGGCCGCGACCAGGGGAGCGAACGACGATGGAAATCGGCCTGCAATTCATTTTCCAGAACACCCATCAGGGCCTCTCCGACGCCGAGATGATGCGCCGGGAGACCGAGGTCGCGCTGCTCGCCGAAGAGGTGGGCATGGATTTCCTGCTGCTGCCCGAGCACCACTTCGACCCGGCCTACTCGATGATGCCGGACAACATGCAGTGGCTGGCCTACCTGGCCGGGCGCACCAGCCGCATCAAGCTCGGCACCGGCGCCATCATCCTGCCCTGGCACGAGAACCCGACCCGCGTGGCGGAGAAGATAGCGCTCTTGCAGACCCTGCTCGGCGAGCGCTTCATCCTGGGCTTCGGGCGTGGGCTGGCGCGCGAGGAATACCGCGCCTTCGGCGTCGACATGGGCACCTCGCGCGAGCGCTTCGACCAGGCGGCGGAAATCATCCTCGACATCCTCGACACCGGCATCGCCGAGTACGACACGCCCTACTTCAAGCAGTCGCGCACCCACGTCACGCCCAAGCCCGAGCACGGCTACCGGGATCGCGAGTTCCTGTCGGTGGCGATGACGCCGGACTCGGCCATGGCCGCCGCGCAGTTGGGCGCCACCATGATGTCCTTCGTGCAGCTGCCCTGGGAGCAGCACCACGCGGCGGTCGAGGCCTGGCGCGCGCGCTTTCGCGAACTGCATCCGAGCAAGCCGCTCGGCGCGCCGGCGTTCTCGGATTTCACCTACTGCCACGAGGATCCCAAGGTCGCCGAGCAGGTCGCGCGCCAGTACCTCGCCAAGTACTACGCGAGCGTCATTCGGCACTACGACTTCGACGGCACCCACTGGGGCGAGACCAAGGGCTACGGCGCCTACCAGGCCGGCGCGAGCATGATCAAGGAAATGGGCATGGACGCGGCCTGCGAGGCCTTCGTGCAGAACCAGGCCTGGGGAACGCCGGACCAGATCGTCGAGAAGTGGACGCGGCGGGTGGAGATGACCGGCGAGCTGCGCCCGGCGATGGCCGTGTCCTACGCCGGCATGCCCTTCGACCTCGTGAAGGCGAGCCTGCGGCTCATCGGCGAGAAGGTCGCGCCAAGGCTGCGCAAGCTGGGCGCGGCGCGCAAGGCGGCGTAGGTCGGGATTCAACCCGACATTCGATTCCAGAGCCTCAATCGAAGCCCTGGAACGGAATGTCGGACTGAAGTCCGACCTACGGCGGATGGTTCGACAGCGGCGGCGCGACGTCTTCGAGACCGCGTCCCTCTGCCGCGACGCCGAAACGCACTGCCACCCAGGCCGCGCCGGCCATGAGCAGCGCGGCGCCCGCGTAGGCGAGGGTGAGCGCCTCGCGCTCACCACGTCCCACCAGCCAGCCGAAGAGCGTCGGCGCCAGCACGCCGCCAAGCAAGGTGCCCAACGCGAAGAACAGGGCGATGGCGACGGCCCGCAGTTCGAGGGGAAAGATCTCGCTCACCGTGAGGTAGGCCGAACTCGCGGCGGCCGAAGCGAAGAAGAACACCACGCTCCACGCGAGCGTCTGCGTCGTGGCGTTCAGCACACCGGCCTGGAACAGCGCGGCGCTCACCGCCAGCAGCGCGCCGGAGGCGAGATAGGTGAGCGCGATCATGGGCCGACGGCCGATGGTGTCGAACCAGCGGCCGAGCACGAAGGGCCCGAGCACGTTGCCGAGCGCGAAAGGCAGCAGGTAGTGCCCGATGTCGGCCTCGGGCACGGCGTAGAAGCGCGCCAGCACCAGCCCGTAGGTGAAGAAGATGGCGTTGTAGAAGAAGGCCTGCGCCGCCATCAGCGCCACGCCGAGCAG
>CAZGXT010000133.1:0-8382 GCA_964529675.1 uncultured Caulobacterales bacterium | reverse complement strand
CGAGCGCCAGCACGCCCGGTATCCAGAATTGCGGAACCCAGAACAGCGCCGGCCACCGCCGCGGCAGGAAGATCAAGATCACCCAGCCCGCCAGCGCGAGCATGTTTGCGTATTTGAACAGAAAATCCGGCGCCATGGACCCCTCCGCCGCAACGAAGACCTGTTAGGCGATCTTCAGCGCGTCGTCCATTTTTACGCTGCGGCGGACTGGGCGATGCGCCGTCCAAGCGCCGCCAACAGGGCGCCGAGCGCCGCAAAAAACGCGAGCAGAATCGCAAGGTTCGTCAACATGCGCGGGTAGCCGAGGGCGGCGACATCGAGAAACGGGTAGGGGTAAAAGCCGCTGATCGCGCCGACGATGAGGACCCAGACCGCATAGCCGAAGGGAAACAGCACCGCCCACGGCACATACGCAATCGACAGGTCGCGCTTTCCGGTCAGGAACAGCCAGTCGATGACGATCGCGATGGGCGTAATGGTGTGGAGCGCGATGTCCGCGGCCAGCTGCCACCCCGTCGGATCCCAGCGGTTCGCCAACAGCGCGTGATAAACGATCCCCACGACGACAAGATAAAGCGTAACCGCGGTCCGGACGGCGGCGCGGGCGAAATACCTGCCCGGCGCCGAGGCGGGCGCGAGGGCCGGAAACAGGAAAGCCGCCGCCCCGACGGCGTTGCTGAGGAGAGTGAAGTAGTTGAGGAACCGCACCGTCGCCGCGCCGAGGTCGCCGCTGAAAGACTGGATCAGCAGCCAGTACTGGATGATCAGCGCTGCAACAGCGATCAATCCGGCCGCCGCTCGGAATAAAGACGCAATCGACATGGATCCCCTATATTGAGGCGGCTCTTTTCATCGTCGATAACACTGCTTCGCCAAAAAGAAAAAGCCGGCGGGCGGGCCCGCCGGCTTTCTTGTGAAGTCTGTTGATTTACGGACGGTTGACGACGACCGAGCGCGGAACGCCGGCGGCTGACGCGTTGCCGTTAAGGCCCGTCACTGTGAAGGTCACGCTCGCAACCGTCGAGCGGCGCAGGTTCGAGAGCGATGCCGAACACTGACCTGTCGTGCCGGTGGTGCACGATCCTGTCGCGCCCGTCGATGTGGAGATGTTCACGACGACTCCCGATTGCGGCGTGCCGGCCCCGTTATCGACGGTCGCCGTCATCGTCGCGCGCCAGCGCGTCGATGAAGTATTGACGCCTGAGCCGGTGAGGTTCGTCAGGCGCGGACCGCCCCCGCCCGTGCCGCCGCACTCCGTCGGCAACGAAAAGGATTCGGTGATCGAAGAACCCGTTGAGTTCATCGAGCCGCCAAAGCCCATGCCGCGTCCGGCGAAGGCGTCCCAGATCAGGCAGTCGCGGTCGGCAGGCGCCTGCGCGAGGAAGCCGTCGCGCATCTGGAAATAAGTCGGCGCCGCCGGAATGAAGTTCATGCCGCCGACAATGTCGGCCATGATGTTGTCACGGGTCTTTCCGGCGCCGAGATAGTTTTGCCACATATCCCAGACGGCGGCGGCGATGATCTCGCCGTTGCGATGGACGCCGCGCGTCGAGTTGAAGTCGCCGATCGTGTCCAGATGGACAGAGTAACGCGACGAACGGATGCCGTCCGGATCGTTCGCCGAGTATTCGCCGACGCGGTCTTCGTTGTTCTGGATGATGGCCAGCACGTCCGACATGCCCTCGCCGATGGCGCCCGGCACATTGCCTGACATTGAGCCGATCATTCGCCAGGTGAGGCCATGGCCGTATTCGTGCCAGACGATGTCGCTGTCGAGATCGCCGTCGCGGCCCGGCGTCGTCAGCGTCCACAGATACATCTGCATGCGCGGGTTGGACCCGTCGGCCGGCGTCGCGAAGTTGGCGTTGTTGGTGCTGCCGCCGTCCTGGGCTTCGGCGTCGACGCTGTCGGAACCGGCGCCGCCGAGACCGAAATTGTTCTCCTGGAAATTCCCCGCCGTCTCGTTGAAGCCGTGGCGGTAAAGCTCGTCATGGATGATGTTGTTCAGCCAGAACAGATTCTGGACCGCGACGGCCTGATTCTGCGTCGTCGTCGGCGCGTCAGACAGGTTGGCCGCGGTGAGGAAGTTGCCGTCCGTCACGGCGACGCCGCCGGCGTCCGGGGCGTTGTTGTTGTCGCGGTCAAGATAAGCGCGGACGTTGTTCCCCTGAATGAGGATCGTCGACTGCGTTCCCGAGAGCCAGCCGCTCGGGGACTGGGCGTTGCCGGCGCCGGGGCCCGAAACGATCCCCTGCGGCGTCACGCCCGGATGATCAGCGAAAACGTTGTAGCTATCGTCGTTGGTGCGGAGTTCGTTCGAGATCACATCGCCGCGGCCGCTGACGAGCGTGTGATAGAGTTTGTTGTCGCTGGCGCTCCAGGTCTCGACCAGAAATCCTTCGGCGAGGCCCGCATCAGCGACGATCACCCGCTCGACCGTCGGCGCGCGGTAAAAGAAGGGTGTCCGCGAAAAGGTTGTGACCGCGCCGTCGATCCGGCCGGCGAAAGGCGTCGGTTGATTCCCGAAATTCGCGTTGACGGCGATGCGCAGCGCCGAAGCTTCGTCGATCGCCGCCGCGCCGACCGGCGCTGAAGCGTCGGTCGTGCGTTCTATCAGGTGGATAAGCTCGCCGTTCTTGCCGAAGGCCGCCTTGATATAACTGCCATGGACACGAAGGCCGCCGACGCGCTGCTCGTAGCGGGCGAAGCTGACGCCGTCGCCGCGCTTGAAGGCGCTGGTTTCAACGAGCGCGTCCGTCGTTCCGGAGGTCTTGCCCGTCGAGGCCAGAAATTCAACAACGCTCGCGCGCGCATCGGGGCGCGTGGCGCGGGCAAGATCGGCCCGGTTCGCATAGACCCCCGACGCCTCAGCATTCAGCGGCCCGCCCGCCGCCGTCGCGCCCGCAATAAGCGCCATCGCTGCAACGGACCCGCCGCACAGCGCCTTCACTGTTCCAGAGTTCATGGATGCCTTCCTGGTGAAGCCTTCCGGAGGAATATCCGAGAAGGTTGTCGCCCGGTGAGCCCCGGGCGGTCGGGATCGAATTGCGTTTCTGTCCGAACTACAACTCAAAACTTGGACACGGGAAAAGAAAGACGATAAATTGCGTGATCAAGCGATTTTATTGCGTGCGGCTTGGGGCAAGCGGATTGCGTATGCTGAAAGTTTTGCGTCGCAGCGCGTACACTGAAGAGTATTGTAACAACACCTCGCCGGAGACCCTTCGCCGCCGTGACGACTGATGCGCTGACGCTCCGCCTCAATCCAACGATAGATCTTGGCCGCCACGCTGAGACCTATTCGCGGCGCGGCATCGTTCAGATCCCGGCTATTTTCGAGCCGGCGGTCGCTGATGCGCTCGAAGGGATGCTCGCCGGGCCGCTGCCCTGGCGGCTTCTCATGACGGACCAGTCCGACCGGCCGATCCATTTCTCGCAAGCCGAGGCGCAGGCGCTGGGCCGCGAGAAACTGGACGCGCTCGCCCGCGATGCGCTGCTGCGCGCGCGCCAGAACCGGGGCTTTCTCTATAATACCTATCCGATGATCGAGGGCTACTTGCGCGGCTGGGACCCCGGCCATCCGATCCATCAGGTGACGGAGTTCATCAACAGCCCCGAGTTCCTCGATCTCGGCCGGCGCGTCACTGGCGTCGCCGGCATAACCAAGGCTGACGCGCACGCGACCGCCTATCACCCGGGTCATTATCTGACGCGCCATCTCGACCATGGCGAAGATCACGAGCGCCGCGCCGCCTATGTGCTGGGCTTTTCGCGCAACTGGCAGCCGGACTGGGGCGGCTTACTGTTGTTCCTCAGCGACCGGCAGGACGTCACCGAGGGCTACCTGCCGCGCTTCAACGCTCTGACAATTTTCGACATCAAGTACCTTCACACGGTGACGCAGGTCTCGTCCTTTGCGGGCGGCGTCAGGCGGTCGATCACGGGATGGTTCCGGGACGATCCGGCGGGGCGTTGATGAATGATTCTCAACCCGCGCGTCGCGGCTTCAGTCGATGCTTCCGGATCAAGCCGCGCATCTGGTCATAGGTGAGCTTCAGCGCCTTGGCGGTTTCCCGCTGATTCCAGCCATGGGCGAGGAGCGCGGCCTCGGTCCAACGCTTTTCAACCGCGTCAAGCTCTCTGCGAAAGTCGTAGCTCGGCGCCGGCGGGGATTCCTGCCGCGGCGCCGGTTGCGCCGCCAGCATAGCCGGCGCGCGGTGTTCGCCGCCGAAGGGATCGAGAACGATCTCCGCGACCGGACCGTCGCGCCCCCCTGCAATCCAGCGATAAAGCGAACGCTCGGCTGCATTCTTCAGCTCACGGACGTTGCCGGGCCAGTCATGGCCGAGCAGCGCGGCCATCGCTTCGGGCGTGAAGCCCTCGAACCGCGCGTTCATCTCGCGCGCAAGACTTGCAGCGAAATGCGCGGCGAGGACTGGAATGTCCTCCCGGCGCGCGCGCAGGGGCGGCGTCTGGATGACATCGAAGGCGAGACGGTCGAGCAGGTCGGCGCGGAATTTTCCGTCCTCGGCCAGGCGCGGCAGATCGACATTCGCCGCCCCGACAATGCGCACATCGGCGTAGCGCGTCTCGGCGCCGCCGACGCGCTCATATTCTCCATATTCGATGACGCGCAGCAGTTTCTCCTGAATGCGCAGGCCCGCAGAGGCA
This sequence comes from uncultured Caulobacterales bacterium, assembly GCA_964529675.1. GTDB lineage: Bacteria > Pseudomonadota > Alphaproteobacteria > Caulobacterales > Parvularculaceae > Amphiplicatus. The sequence continues at coordinate 3,711 of CAZGXT010000133.1, read as the reverse complement.
ATCTCATCGAGGAAGAGCGTGCCGCCCTCCGCGCGCTCGAACCGCCCCGCATGGCGGCGCGTCGCGCCGGTGAAGGCGCCGGCCTCGTGGCCGAACAGCTCGCTGTCGAGCAGCTCCTCGGCGAGCGCGGCGCAGTTCAGTTTCACGAACGGCCCCTCCCAGCGGGGCGACAGGAAGTGGACGCGGGCCGCGATCAGCTCTTTGCCCGAGCCCCGCTCACCGCAAATGAGGAGCGGACGATCGAGCGCCGCCGCCGCCGACGCGTGGGTGAGCGCGTCCAGAAACACCGGCGACTGGCCGATCAGCTCCGGCGGCTGGCGAGGTGACTCCATTGGCGAAAGATACCAAACTATCGTGGTAAGGGAAACCAATTACTGGCAAAAAAACCTAAGAAAATTCCGCTCATTTTGCGCACAGAAAATTATTATTGTTTAAAATCAATAACTTAATAGACAATAAGACAGTTGGCACGGGTCTCGCAAAGAGAGGGTTAATCAGAGGCCAAAACGCGCCCGCCAACGGGCCAATCCGGAGACAACTCGATGAGCTACTACCGTTATGACGACCGCGATCTCGACTGGGAGACGCGGTTTCGCCGGGCCTGCCGCGGCCGCGAGGGATTCGCCTGGGGCGCGTTCCTCATTGGTTTCGTCATCGGCGCGATTATCTTCTGAGGGAGATCGACATGGGCGTTTTCACCAGACTGACCGACATCGTCAATTCGAACATCAACGCGATGCTCGACAAGGCCGAGGATCCCGAAAAGATCGTGCGGCTCATCATCCAGGAAATGGAAGACACCCTGGTTGAGGTGCGCTCGCGCGCGGCGCGGGCGATCGCCGACAAGAAAGAGGTCGAACGCCGCAGGGCGGAATTCGAACTCCGCTCGCGCGAATGGGAGACCAAGGCCGAACTCGCGATCGCCAAGGGCCGCGACGACCTCGCCAAAGGAGCGATCGCCGCCAAGCGCAAGGCGCTCGAAATGGCGGACCTCTTCGCCAAGGAACATGACGCGATCGACAAGAGTCTTGTCCGCGCCAATGACGACCTTGAGAAGCTCCAGGCGAAGCTGAAGGAAGCCAAGGCCAAACAGCGCAGCCTCGAAATCCGCCGCTCCGCCGCAGAGGGGAGCGTAATGATCAATCGCGCCGTCTATGACGGGCGCATCGACGACGCGATGGCGCGCTATGAGCGTTACGAGCGCAAAATCGACGAGCTCGAAGCGGAAGCGGAAAGCTATGTCATGGGCCGGCCGAAATCGCTGGAGCAGGAATTCCGCGAGCTTGAAGCCGAAGACGACGTCAACGCCGAGTTTGACGCGCTGAAGCGGCGCGTCGCTGAACGCTTGCAGCCGAAAAGCTGACGGCGCGCTGAAAGAGGGAGAAAGCCATCATGGACGGACCCTGGCCGTTCATCGTCGCGATTGTCGCGATCATCGTCATCGGCCTGCCGTCGATGATCATGCATTACGTCACGGAGATGCGGAAGCTGAAGACCGTGACGCCCGATGACGAACGACTCGTCGAAGATCTCTGGCGCACGGCGCAACGTCTCGAACGCCGCGTCGAGGCGCTGGAGACCATCCTCGACAAGGAAGCGCCGAAATGGCGCGACGATTATCAGGAGCGCCCGCATGCCTAGGCATCGCAGACGCCGGCAGCGTCACGACCGTTACGACGACCGCGCCGCTCATGACCGCGACGACTGGTTCGGCGACGGCCGGCCGGATGACGGCGTCCATCCGGAAGTCGAGCGCTTCATCAGTCATATGAATGATTATTTCGACGGCTGGCGCGACCGCAGCCGCTATGCTCACCATGTCGGACAGCCCGGCCCCGGACCCAACCCGCACCGCCTCGTCCGCAACACGCGCGAGGGCAAGATTGCGGGCGTATGCGCCGGCCTGTCGGACTATTTCGGCTGGCGGCGGAAATTTGTGCGCCTCGCTGCGATCCTGCTGACGGTGTTCTTCTTTCCGATCCCGATCTTCATTTATGCGGCGATGGCGTTTTTCATCCCGGGCGGCGCGCCCGAGCCGGTGCGCTATGCAAGCCCGGCCGAGGAGAAGTTCTGGCGCACCTATTCAACGAAGCCGCGCATGACCTATTCGGAGCTGCGTCATCGCTTCCGCGCGCTTGATGCGCGCATCGCCGACATGGAGCGCGCCGTCACCTCAAGCGACTATGCGCTTCGCAAAGAGTTTCGCGATCTCGAACGCGGCGCGGGCAGCGCCTGAGGTCAGACCATCGGCGGGGGACCTCCGCCGCATCCGGCCCGAGGGAGAAATTCGGCCGGCGAGGGAGATTGGACCATGTCGACCGCAACCGTCGTCGCGCGGCTCTTCGCGCTGATCATCGCCTTCATCGCCGTCGCCGCTTTGGCGGCCTACGCCCGCGGCGATGGCGAGGCGGCGCGCAGCGGCGTCCCCGCCTGTTGCATCTATATGATTTTCTAGGGGTTTTCGCGGCTTGCTCCAGCCCGTCGCAGGAGGCTAAGGTCGCGTCCGGGGATTGAGGGCCGGGCCACCGGCCCCGCTTGCGAGGACGCAAAACCATGACGACAAGGCGCCGGCGCCGGCGCCGGACGTCGCCCCCCGCCGGGGATTGGGCTGGCGCGGGCGGCGTAGGGGAGGCGGCGCCATCACCGATTCCTGCAGGTCCTGCAGCTGCGTCCGCTGTCGAGGCGCGCGATCTTCATCGCCATCGCCAAGCGCCGGACCGGCAGGAAAAGTTCCAGGAAAAGTTCGCCGCGCTCGATCTCGGCACAAATAATTGCAGGCTGCTGATCGCGAGCCCCAGAGGCCGCGGCTTCCGGATCTTCGACGCCTTTTCCCGGATCGTTCGCCTTGGCGAGGGCGTGAGCGCCAGCGGCGCGCTTTCCGAAGCAGCGATGGCGCGCACGCTCGACGCCCTGAGGGTGTGCGCGGACAAGATCGCCCGCCGCAATGTTGTCCAATCACGCTGCATCGCGACGCAAGCGTGCCGCGCGGCCGCCAACGGCGCCGACTTTCTCGCCCGCGTCGAGCATGAGACCGGCCTCCGCTTTGAGATCATCACGCCTGAGGAAGAAGCAAGGCTCGCCGTCGCCGGCTGCGGCGAACTGCTCGATCCGGAAGCGCCCGCCGGCCTCATCTTCGATATTGGCGGGGGGTCGACCGAGATTTCATGGGTCAGGCCCCGGGGCGGCGGCGGACGACTGCGCGCGCCTCAGACCCTCGCCTGGACGTCGATGCCGATCGGCGTCGTCAACCTGTCGGAGCGCCATGGCGGGCGCCAGATGACGCGCGAGACTTATGATGATCTCGTCAATCTTCTGCGCTCGGACATCGCGGCGATCGGCGATCCCGCGGGGATCGGCCCGCTTTTCAATGCGGGTCAGGGACATTTTCTCGGCACCTCCGGCACCGTGACGTCGATCGCCGGCGTCCATCTGCGCCTGCCGCGTTACCGCCGCGACCGCGTCGACGGGGTCTGGCTGACCGCCGAGGACGTGCGCGCGGTGTCAGAGCGCTTGCGCGCCATGACCTATGAGGAGCGCGCGGAAGAACCTTGCATCGGCGTCGAGCGCGCTGATCTCGTGGTCGCCGGCTGCGCGATTCTCGAGGCGTTGCTCGCCGAATGGCCGACGACCCGCATCCGGGTTGCGGATCGCGGCCTGCGCGAAGGCATTCTCGTCGGTCTCGCCGCCGAGAGGAACCGCGAGCGCGGGCGC
>CAZGXT010000132.1:0-8409 GCA_964529675.1 uncultured Caulobacterales bacterium | reverse complement strand
CGCGCGCGCATGCACAAGCTTGAAGGAGACGGGGACAAACGCGCCCGGCGCGTCAACCTCCTGATTCGCAATCGCGAGCGCCTGATCGGGTCGATCCTCGTCGGCAACAATCTCGTCAACATCCTGGCGACGACGCTCGCATCCGGCCTTTTCGTCGCGTGGTTCGGCGAGGGCGGGGTCGCGATCGCCGTCGCCACCGCGACGATGACGGTGCTGATCGTGCTCTTCTCAGAAATCGCACCCAAGACGGCGGCGCTGGCGCGCCCCGACACGCTTGCGCTTTTCGTCGCGCCGGTCATCCGCTGGGTCGTCTTTCTGCTGTCGCCGGTGACGTGGTTCGCCACCCGCTTCGTGCGCGTCTTTCTCCGGGCCTTGGGGGTCAACGCCGCGAGCGTCGAGCAGATCTTTTCCGCCGCGGACGACCTGCGCGGCGTCGTCGATCTCCATCACGACGAAGGCGATCTGGAAAAGTCGGCGCGCGACCTCGTACGCGGCGCGCTTGATCTTGATGAAATCACGCTCGGCGAAATCATGGTCCACCGGAAATCGATCGACATGCTCGACATCGAGGAGAAGCCAGCCGCGATCCTCGCGCAAGCGATGAAGTCGGGGCATACGCGCTTCCCGCTTTATCGCGATACGACCGAAAATATCGTTGGCGTGCTGCATGTGAAGGACTTCCTGCGCGCGCTGTGGGAGCTGGACGGGGACGCGTCGAAAGTCGTCGTCGCCGACATGGCGCGAAAGCCCTATTTCGCGCCGGAGACGACGACGCTCCAGGAGCAGCTCGATTATTTCCGGAAGGGACAAGAGCAGTTCGCCCTTGTCGTCGACGAGTACGGCTCGATCCGCGGCCTTGTCACCATGGAAGACATCATCGAGGAGATCGTCGGCGAGATCGAGGACGAGCACGACAGCCCGGTCCTCGGCGTCCGGCCGCAGGCGGACGGGTCGATCAATGTGGATGGAGAGGTCACCATCCGCGATCTCAATCGCGTGATGGACTGGTCGCTGCCGGACGCCGAAGCGGTGACGATCGCGGGCCTCGTCATCCACGAAGCCCAGTCGATTCCGGAGGTCGGGCAGACCTTTTCGTTCCACGGGTTCCGATTTCGCATTCTCAGAAGGCGGCGCAATCAGATCACCGCCATCAAGGTGACGCCGATTGACGCCGCCCTTCCGGCGCCCGAGTACAGGGAAATCTAGCTGGAGTTCACGCGCGCCATGGCGACCGCCAAACCGGGGCCTAACGCGCTCCTGTTCATCTTCATCACGGTCATGATCAACATGATCGGCTTCGGCATCATCCTGCCGGTGATGCCGCAGCTTATCATGGATGTGACCGGCGAGGGCCTTTCTGAAGCCGCGCGCTGGGGCGGGTTCATTTCCGTCGCCTACGCCGTCGTGCAGTTCATCATGATGCCGGTGATGGGCCAGCTCTCCGACCGTTTCGGACGCCGGCCGATCCTGCTTGGGTCGCTGGCGGCGTATGCAGCCGATTTCCTGATGCTGGCGCTCGCCCCGTCGCTGGCGCTGATCTTTGTCGCGCGCATTCTCGCCGGCTGCTTCGCGGCGACGTTTTCCACCGCCAACGCCTACATCGCCGACATTTCCCCGCCGGAGAAGCGCGCGGCGAATTTCGGTTTGATGGGCGCGGCGTTCGGTCTCGGCTTCATCATCGGGCCGGCGCTCGGCGGGCTGATCGGCGATGAATACGGCCACCGCGCGCCCTTTTACGCCGTCGCCGCGCTCGGCGCCGTCAACTTCGTCTACGGATGGTTTTTCCTGCCGGAGACCAACCCGCCGGAAAACCGCCGGCCTTTCAACTGGCGACGGGCGAACGCCTTCTCCAGCTTCAAGAACTTCCGCCATTATCCGGCGATCCTTCCGACCGCCGCGGTGTTCTTTCTGCTGGGGCTTGCGCGCTGGAGCTTTCCGGCCGTCTGGGCCTATTACGCGCGCGAGGCGGTCGACTGGTCCGCGCGCGAGATTGGTTTTTCCCTGATGGCGGTCGGGCTCGCCGCGGCGATTGTCGAAGGAGGTCTCACCCGCATCGTCATTCCAAAGCTCGGCGAGGCGCGCGCGGCGATCCTCGGCGCTTCGATCGGCGTCGTCGCGTATGTCGGCTACGCTTTCGCTTCTGCCGGCTGGATGATCTACGCGCTGATCGCCTTCGGCGCATTCGGCGGTTTTGCAACACCCGCCTTGCAAGGGATCATGTCAAAGAGCGCGCCTGCGAATGCGCAGGGCGAGCTCCAGGGCGCGATCGGAAGCCTTAACGGCGTCGCCATGATCCTCGGACCGCTGGTGATGACGCAGGTCTTTGCCGCGTTCACAGAGGATGCCGCGACGGTCTATTTTCCGGGCGCGCATTTCCTGCTTGCGGCGCTGCTGGCGGCCTCGGCCTTCGTTCCGCTGATGATTGCGGTTCGCCGTCTCGAACCTGAAAGCGTGCGTCCCGATCCGGCACAGGCGCGCGCCGGGGAACCTAGCGCTTGAGCCCCTGCTGAATGACTTTGAGTCGCCCGTTCGCCCGCTTCAGCGCCTCATCGACCATCTGGAGCTGTTTCGAAATCTCGTCCTGATGAGGGTCGTTCTGGTCGAGCAAGGCGCGCGCGGCTTCGATCTCGGCGCGCAGGACCACAATCTCCTTGCGCTCATCGCCTTCAGCCTCGGCGCTTGGTTTCCTTGCGATTTCGGCCTTTTGCTCGTCGTCGCCGGCAGCCGTAGCGCCGCGCAGTCCCCAGACAAGCCAACCGCAGGCGAGTCCCACGAGGAAGGCGACCGCCAGCGGCGCCGCGGGCGCCGTTGCGATCAAGGATTGCAGAGCCTCACTCATACCCGAACCAACCGCCCCCGGCCGGACGCCGGCGGCGCCGCGGCTGTCCGCCGATTACAGCAAGCAATGCGCCAAGGCCGCCGGTTCGGCAACCGGCGGCCTGTCAAGGCGTGGATTTCGTTCAGTTTCCCGAGCCAGGCCGTCGCCGGCGCAAAGGCGGGCCCCGCCTAACGCGGAGCCATCACCATCATCATCTGCTTGCCTTCGAGCTTGGGCATCTGCTCGACCTTGGCGACATCCTCGAAGTCGGTCTTCACCTTTTCCAGAAGGGTCATGCCGCGGTCCTGATAGGCCATCTCGCGACCGCGGAAGCGCAGCGTCACCTTCACCTTGTCGCCCTCGGCGAAAAAGTTCCGCATCTGCTTGGCTTTGACCTCGTAGTCGTGGTCGTCGATATTCGGGCGCATCTTGATCTCTTTGATCTCGACGACCTTCTGATTCTTCTTGGCTTCCGCCTTCTTCTTCTGCTGCTGATATTTGAACTTGCCGTAATCGAGGATCTTGCAGACCGGCGGCTGGGTGCCCGGCGACACTTCAACGAGGTCGAGCCCGACTTCGGCGGCCATTTCAATCGCGCGGGCGGTCGGCACGACGCCGCGCTTTTCGCCTGTGTGATCGATCAACAGGACTTGGGGAACGCCGATTTCATCATTGATCCGGGGGCCGTCTCCTTTGGGCGGGGCGGGAGCAAAAGGTCTGCGGGATATAAAGGAATCTCCTCTCAGGGCTTCAGGACAAGGGGTTCAGATTGCATGGCGACTTTGTCGCTGCGACGGCTGACGTTTCATTAACGCAGGCGCGCTGCAACGCGGCGATATATAAGGTTTCCGAGGCCGGGATCAACGGACGGCCGAGCGCGGGCTCGCCGAGCCCTTCGGAATGAGCCCCATATTGTTGAGCGCGCGCCACACGAAGTCAGGCGTCGCCTCGCCCATGTCGGCGCGGGTCGTCAGGGTGATCACGTTGCGCCCTTTCGGCGACAGGTGCTCTTCGCCCGCCTTGCGGATGAGGACGCCGGCGCATCCGACGCTGACGGCGAGATGGACCTCCTCGGCCGCGTCGCTCACGAAAAACGCCGCGGACTGCGCCAGCGCGACAAGCTGGAGGTGGTCGGTCTTGCCCGTGATGTCGACCAGTTCGGGCGCCGAGTTCGCGACTTCGTCGGCGAAGGCGTGGAGCTCCTTCGGCCCGACCATCACCGGCATGATGCTCTTCTTGGCCATCATCCGCCCGAGCTCGGCGTAGCGGTCCGACGGCCAGCGGCGCGTCTCATCGACGCCTGGCATCAATAATCCGTAGACCCCGGAAATCCCGAACCAGGAGGGCTGCATGTTGGCGGAATCTTTCCGCGTCGACAGCGCCCAGGAAAAATCCGGGAGCCGCGCGGGCGCGTCGAGCCCGACGGAGGCCGAGAATTTGGCGGTGTTCGGCAGCCCCTCCTCCGGCGCCCCGCTGCGACGCGCAGAGCGCGAGGCCGGGGCGACCGAGCGCCATTTCGGCCGGAACGGCCCGAGCGCGGCATAAAGCCGGCGCGCTTCCTCATTCGCCGCAAGATCGTAGACGCAGGCGAAGCGCGAAGACTGAATCTGTTTGACGAAAGCTTTGCGCGCGTCGGGGTCGCGAAAGTCCGGCATCGCGGCGACCTGATCGAAATAAGGCGACGCCCGCGCGACGCGTTGCAGGTGCTGCTGGGTCAGGAGACTGATGCGCGCGCCGGGATGCGCCGAGCGAATGGATTCAAATAGCGGCTCGGCGGCGACGAAGGCGGCGAGCCCGTCGGTCTTGATGATGAGGATGTTGTCAGGGCGGCGCGTCATGCCGGACCCGTTCGCGCATCAAGCAGCGACTGGTACGCCGCGATCGTCGCAGCGGCCATGGCGGCGGTCGAGAATTTCGCCGCGATGCGGGCGGCGGCCTTTTCGCCCATCGCAGCGCGGCCTTCGGCTCCGAGCCCGATCGCGCGGACCAGCGCATTCGCGAGCGCTTCTGCCGAGCCTGGCGCGACGAGGAAACCCGTTTCGCCGTCAATGACGGTTTCACGCGCGCCGCCGTGATCGGCGGCGATCACGACCCGGCCCATGGCGCCCGCCTCTGCGGCGACGCGCCCGAAAGCCTCCGGTCTTGTCGAAGGAGACAGCACGACATCAGCAGCCGAATAGGCCGCCGGCATGTCGTCACAATGACCGACCAAGCGGATCATCCGGCCCAGCCCCAAATCCTTTACCCTGCACGCGAGAGAAGCGGCGTACCCATCCCGCCCCTGCGCGTCCCCAGCGAAAATTAGCCGCAAATCCTTCGCCGCGCCAGCCGCGCCGGCCTTTTCAAGGAGGATGATAGCCTCAATGGCGACACCATGACCCTTCCAGTCGGTGAGCCGTGCGGGCAGCAGCAGCACAGGCCCCTCGCCCGGTCCTAACCCCCATTTTTCAAGCATGGCGGTCCGGCGCTGCGGCGATAACCGCCGGGGGTTGAACTCATCGGTATCGGCGCCCCTGTGGATAATTAGCAGCTTATCGCCGGGGTCTCTCGATGCGCGGATCGTTTCGGCGGTGAAAGCGGAATTGGCGATCACGAGATCGCCGCGCGCCATCGCCGAGTTGTACAGCCGCTTGAGCGGCGATCCGGCGCGGTAGGCGCCGTGCCAGGTCGTCACCAGCGGCACGCCGGCGCGCCGCGCCGCCATCAGTGCGCTCCACGCCGGCGCACGCGAGCGCGCGTGAATGAGATCGGCGCCGGTCTCGCGAATGAGGCCAGCGAGCTTTGACGCGTTCGCCGCAATGGCGAGAGGATTCTTCAAGTTCACGGGCAGCTTCGAAACCTTCGCCCCAGCCTCTTCAAGCGCGGCGATCATGCGCCCGCCTGAGGTCGCGACGATCGCGCGCCCGCCGGCCGCAATGACCGCGCGCGCGATCTCAAGGGTCGTGCGCTCGGCGCCGCCCGCGTCCATGGCCGGAATGACTTGCAGGATCGTTTTGTCGAACGCCATCGGCGCGCTTATAGGGCGAAGCGCCCCGGAAGGAACAAGCAGCGCCGTCATGGGAACCATCGGCTTCTTTGAGGGCCCGAAAGGCCGCCTCGCTTTTCGCGCCGCGCCTGGCAAAGGGCCAGGCGTCATCTGGCTCGGCGGGTTCCGCTCCGACATGACGGGAACAAAGGCCGAGCACCTCGCCCGCTGGGCGGCGGCTGAAGGCCGCGCTTTCCTCCGCTTCGACTATTCCGGGCACGGGGCGTCCGAGGGCCGCTTTGAAGATCTGGTCTTGTCAGACTGGCTGGAGGATGCGCTCGCCGTCTTTGACGGGCTGACGTCCGGACCGCAATTTCTCGTAGGCTCCAGCATGGGCGGGTGGATCGCCGCGCTGCTCGCGCTGCGCCGCCCGCAGCGGATCGCCGGCGCGCTCTTCATCGCGCCCGCCCCCGATTTCACCGAGCGGCTGATGTGGGCGCAGATGACAGGGCCCGTCCGTGATGAAATTCTCAAACACGGCCGCCTTGTCGAACGCTCGCCCTATTCGCCCGAGCCGACCATCATCACCCGAGCGCTGATCGAGGACGGCCGCAAGCACCTGATCCTTGACGGACCGATCGCCATTCGCTGTCCGGTGCGCATCGTGCAGGGAATGTCGGACCCTGACGTGCCGTGGCGCCATGCGCTCGCCTTTGCAGAATGTCTGGAGACGGATGATCTCGAGGTGGCGCTCATCAAGGCGGGCGATCACCGGCTGTCGAAGCCGTATGAGCTGGCGCGGATCATCGCCGCGCTTTCGTCGCTGCCATGCCCCTGACGCTGCGGCCGGCGACCCCTGAGGACGCCGCGGCGATGGCGGCTCTATTGAATGAGATCATCGCGATCGGCGGCACGACCGCCCATGAAGACCCGTTCGATCATCAGAAGATGATTGACGCCTATGTTTCTGCGCCGAACCTCGTCTGCTGCACGATCGCCGAGGAAAGCGGCCTCATCCTCGGTTTTCAGGGACTTTTTCATCCGGAGCCGGACGATCCCATGCCGGCCGGCTGGGCGTTCATCGCGACTTTCGCGCGTGTCGGGCGGACGGGCGCCGGCGTCGGGCGCGCCCTGTTCGGCGAGACGCGCCGCCGGGCGCAGGCGGCCGGAATCACGACCATCGACGCGACCATTCGCGCCGACAACGCCGGCGGTCTGAAGTATTATTCCGGTCTCGGATTTGTCGACTATGGTCGCCTGGCGGGGGCGCCGTTAAAGGATGGAACGCCGGTCGACCGCATCAGGAAACGCTTCGATCTTTGAAGGACGGAGGGCGGTCAGGAATACTTCCGCACGAACATTGCGCCGGCGAGCGAGGATGATCGCCAGACGACTTCGGCCGGTTTCGGAGGGCTGTCGAGATCGATGCGAATGGCGACGAAGTCGGGAAGCGCGTCGGCGTTGTCGAGCTTTATCAGGCAGCCCGAGTCCGAAATGTTGCGCACGATGCAGGCGATGCGGCGGCCGTCATCGAGGATCAACTCGCCCGCCTTGAACGTCGCGCGGCGGACATCGCGGCGGCGCTCGTCCGGCAGGACTTCATCAAGCGGATCGGGCTCGCGCTCGGCGGTGCGGGCCTTAAGACTGGGCTTGTCCTCGCGGCTCATGGCAGGCGGTCGCCTTCTCCTTCCACGGACGGGCGATCATCCGGGAAACCGCTGAACAGGGCGTTAACCGAGGTTTGGGGCTCCTTTCATCGCGCGAACGGGGCTTTTGGTCGAAACAGAAGGGTTTTCCGCCCGTTTCGAGAGCAAACCGGCGATGAATTCTGGTTGCGACATGTGTAACGATACGCTACAGATGTCGCGACGCGGATCTTTGAGGCGGACTTCATGGCGATCGATCCTTCCCTGCAGCCGACAAAGCCTGAACTTGCGGTCTTGAAACTATTGTGGCGACGCAAGTCGCTGTCGGCGCGCGAGATCACCGACGAAGTCGCGCCGGGATTCAACTGGACCTATTCGACGATGCGCACCGTCATCGAACGGATGTGCGAAAAGGGACTTCTGAAGAAAAAGTCAGCGGAAGGCGTCAACGTCTACTCCGCGGCGATCGGCAAGGTCGCGCTGCTCTCTCGGATGATCCGCGATTTTTCAGACCGGGTGCTTGAGCTCGACGCTGCGCCCTCGGCGGTGATGTTCGCAGACTCGAGGCTCTTGACCAAAGAAGAACTCGACGAGCTCGAAGCGGCCCTGAGGGCGGAGGAACGCAAATGACGACGCTCCTTGGATTGAACGCCTACCAGTCGGAAGCGCTGATCGCCTGCCTCGCTGTCTCGGTCGTATGGGCGGGCGTTCTCCTTCTCGGCGCCATGCGCCTTGAGCGCAGCGGCGTCGCGCGCGGCGACCGCTTGTGGATCGGCGTTCTGCTGCTTGCGATCCTGCCGTCGCTCGCGGCCCCGACGCTCGCTGCGCTCGGCGTATCGCTGCGGCAGCCCACAGCTGAGCCGGTCGTCGTGGCGACGACGGAGCCGGCGATCGCCCTTGAGGCTGGCGCCGCTCCCGTCATTGCCTCCCGCCCGAACGCCGACGCGGCCCTGGCCGCCGCCGGCGGCGCGGTGTCGCCC
>CAZGXT010000131.1:0-8418 GCA_964529675.1 uncultured Caulobacterales bacterium | reverse complement strand
GAGCGGGCGAGCGGCCCGATCGCGACCAGCGTTGAAAACAGAAGCAGGATTTCGAGGTGATAGACGACGCCGTAGCCGGCGGCGGGCGTCGACAGCGCAGGGCCGAGCGCGCCGGAACCGGCAAGGTGTGAGACAAAATCGCGCAAGACGCCCCCGGCGAGAATGGCGGCGCCGGCGGCGGTCGCCTGCGCGGCGCCCCAGGCGCCAAGCGCAAGGCCCGCATCCGAGCCCTTTGCAGCCGCCATGGCGGCGGTCATCGTGCCGACGGCGAAGAGGCCCCCGCCGAAGCCGATCAGGATCGTACCGACGCGAAACAACAGCGGCGATCCGAGCGGATCGGCGAACAGCACCATCGAGAACGCGAAGACACCGACCAGCGGACCGATCGCGGCGAGGCGGTGGGGCTCCATCCCCCGCGACAATCCCCGCGCGGCGAGCGCAAGGCCGATCAGCGTCCCCGCAGCGAACAGCGCCGTGAGGACAGTCGTTTCGCTGACCGTCAGCGAGAGCACTTCGCCCCCATAGGGCTCGAGCAGCACGTCCTGCATCGAAAAACCGGCCGCGCCGAGCGCTACGGCTACGAGCAGGCGCCGGCGCGAGGGATCGGCGGCGAAACCGCGCCACGCCTCGGAGAAAGTGGGCCGCGCGCGATCCGGCGCCGTCAGCGCGACATTGCGCGGCTCCTGCTTCCAGAGCGCGATCATGTTGAGGGCCATGGTGGCCAGCGCCGCGCCCTGAATGACCTTGATGAGTTTTAGCTGCGTGAAGTCGGCGAGAAGCCAGCCGAAGAGGAGCGCGCTGACCAGCATGCCTGCAAGCAGCATGACATAGAGGAGCGCGACAACGCGCGGCCGTGAGGCTTCGGGCGCGATGTCCGTCGCGAGCGCAAGGCCGGCGGTCTGCGTCGTGTGCAGCCCGGCGCCGACGAGAAGGAAGCCGAGCGCGGCGCCGATCTCGCCGATGATGATCGGTCCATGCGTGTCGCCCGAAAGAATGAGGAGGGCGAAGGGAAGGATCGCAAGGCCGCCGAATTGCAGCATCGACCCGAACCAGATGAAAGGCCCGCGCCGCCAGCCGAGAACCGACCGGTGATGGTCCGAGCGATGGCCGATCAGCGCGCGCAGCGGCGCAAAGACCAGCGGCATCGACACCATCAGCGCGACGACGGCGGCGCCGATGCCGAGTTCGACGATCATCACGCGGTTGATCGCGCCTGTGAGGAGCGCCATCGCCATGCCGACCGAGACCTGGAAAAGCGACAGGCGGAGAAGACGCGGCAAAGGCAGCGTCTCGCTCGCCGCGTCGGCGAACGGCAGGAGGCGCGCGACCGTGCGCCTCCATGCCTCCTTCCGTGCGGCGAGATCGACGGTCATTGCGGTCTCAGCTCCATCGCCTGGCTTGTATAAAAGCCGCTTGAGATCTTTTTCGTGCGCGCGCCGGTCCAGCCTTTGAGCGTCGGCGCCTCGCTGATGATGCGCCGGAGCCGGGCTTCGGCGGCGGGACGGATTGACGGCGCACGGTCGCCCTTCGGGAACAATTTGCCGGCGGCGTGCATCGCCGACAGGGCGGCCGTCTTCGGCGCGAAGGTGAACAGAACGGCGCTGCGCGTTCTTGGCGCGAGGCCCGCCAGCACCCGGACGATGTCCGCCGCGTCATAATGGATGAGCGAATCCATCGCGACGACATAATCAAAGGCGCCGAGCGCCGGATCGAGCATGTCGCCGGTGCGGAAATCAATCGAGCCGGCGAAGGTCTCGTTCGCGGCGCGCTCGCGCGCAAGATTGACGAGCGTGCCGGCGACGTCGACCGCGACGACGTCGGCGCCGCGTCGCGCAGCTTCGATCGCGAGCTGGCCGGCGCCGCAGCCGGCGTCAAGAATGCGCGCGCCGGAAAGGTCCGCCGGCATCCAGAAGAGAAGCGTCTTGCGCATCGCGTCGCGGCCCGCGCGCACGGTTGCGCGCACGCCGGACACTTTCGCGTCGGAGGTCAGCTTCGCCCAGGCGTCGGCGGCGGTGCGGTCGAAATAGGTCTCGATCTCGCCGCGCCGCGCCGCGTAACTGGAAAAGGAGAGGCTCTCGCTCATCAGTCAAACCCCAGAAAATCGAAAATCTCGCGGTCCTTCATCGGCTTTGCAGGACAGGGCTCGACGCCCGCCCACAGCGTTTCGGCGAGCGCGATGTAATCGGCCTTGACCTTGGCGAGCGCCGGCGTCTCGTCCATTTCGAAGAGCGTCGATTTCTTAAGGCGCGAACGTCTGATTTCGTCGAGGTCCCGGAAATGCGCCAGACGGCGAAGTCCCGTCGCCGCCGCGAAGCGGTCGATCTCGTCGGTCGCGGCGCTGCGGTTGGCGATGACGCCGGCGACGCGCACTTCGTAGTTCTTCGCCTTCGCCTCGATCGCCGAAACGATGCGGTTCATCGCAAAGATCGAGTCGAAGTCGTTCGCCGCGACGATGACCGCGCGCTCGGCATGCTGAAGCGGCGAAGCGAAGCCGCCGCAGACGACGTCGCCGAGCACGTCGAAGATGACGACATCAGTGTCTTCGAGGAGATGATGCTCCTTGAGGAGCTTCACGGTCTGACCGACGACATAGCCCCCGCACCCCGTGCCGGCGGGCGGCCCGCCCGCCTCGACGCACATGACGCCGTTATAGCCCTCGAAGACGAAATCTTCGGTGCGCAGTTCCTCCGAATGAAAGTCGACCGCTTCCAGCGCATCAATCACGGTTGGGGCGAGGCGCTTCGTCAATGTGAAGGTGGAATCATGTTTCGGGTCGCACCCGATTTGCAGGACGCGCTTGCCGATTTTCGAGAAGGCCACCGAAAGGTTCGACGACGTCGTCGACTTGCCGATGCCGCCCTTGCCGTAGACGGCGAAGACCTTGGCGTTGCCGGCGTCGATCCGGCTGTCCATCTTCACCTGCACGCTGCCGTCGCCGTCCGTGCGGCGCGGGCGCGCCGCGACGGAAGGGCCGCGGGGGCGTTCGAGGTCGAGAACGGTCATTCCATCATGCTCCTCATGCGGCGGCTCCGGCGGCGACGCCTTCAAGCCGGTCTTCAAGGTCTTCGCCGGCGCGCTTCAGCGCCGCGAGCGTTTCGGGGTCCGGCGTCCAGTACTGGCGATCCGACGCTTCGATCAGGCGATTGGCGACGCGCGCGCAGGCCTTCGGGTTGAGGCTCGCGAGCCGTTCGCGAAGGGTTGCGTCGAGAACATAAGTCTCGGTGATTTTCTGGTAGACCCAGGAGGGAACTTCGCCCGTCGTCGCCGACCAGCCCATGGTGTTGGTGACGTTCGCCTCGATCTGGCGCACGCCCTCGAAACCGTGGCGCAGCATCCCTTCATACCATTTGGGGTTCAACGTGCGCGTGTGGGTCTCGAGCGCGACCTGCTCCTTGAGGGTGCGGACGGCGCCCGGCCCGGCGGTCTGGTCGGAGATGTACATCGCGGCGTCTTCGCCCCTGGCGCGCTTCACCGCGCGGCCGATGCCGCCGAGCGTGTCGAAATAATGGTCGATCGTCGTCACGCCGAGTTCGACCGATTCAAGGTTCTGATAAGCGACATCGACATGAGCGAGGAGGGATTTCAGCACCGCCGGCTGTTGCGCCGGCGCGCCCGATACGCCGTAGGCGAAGCATTTGCGGCGCGTGAAGGCTTCTGCGAGTTCGTCTTCGTCGCGCCAGGCGCTCGAATCGATCAGCTGGTTGACGTTCGCGCCATAGGCGCCCGTCGCATTCGAGAAAACGCGCAGCGCCGCCGTTTCGATGTCAACGCCCTCTGAGGCCATGCAGGCGAGGGCGTGCTTGCGGATGAAATTCTGCTCGACCGGCTCATCCGCCTTCGCGGCGAGCAGCGCCGCCTCGGCGAGCATGCGCGTTTGCAAGGGCAGGAGATCGCGGAAAATGCCGGACAACGTCGCAACGACGTCGATGCGCGGATGGGAAAGTTCAGAGAGCGGCGTAAGGCTCGCGCCGCAAAGCCGCCCATAGGAGTCAAAGCGCGGCCGCGCGCCCATCAGCGCCAGCGCCTGCGCGAGCTGGGCGCCTTCAGACTTCATGTTGTCCGCGCCCCAGAGGACGAGCGCGATCGTCTCCGGCGTCGCGCCGGTTTCCTCGCGGTGTCGCGCAAGCAGGCGTTCGGCCTGTTCGGCTGCTGACTTCACGGCGAACGCGCTCGGCATCCGGAACGGATCGAACCCGTGGATATTGCGCCCGGTCGGCAGCATTTCCGGCGTGCGGATGAGATCGCCGCCGGGCGCGGGCGCGATGAAGCCGCCGTCGAGCGCGCGGATGATCGCGCTCGTCTCGTGATCGGCCGACAGATGCGCGTTGGTTTCAAAAAGGCGCTCGGCGAGCACGCGCAGCGCGTCATCGTTCGCCGCAACGCCTGATCTCTTCAGCGCCTGAGCAGCACTGGCGCCGGCGATGATCGGCGCCACAAGCGCGTCGGCCTCCGGGCTTCCGCTCGCTGCGACGATGGAGCCGAGCGTTGCGGCGCGTTCTTCCGCGGTCATCGGAGCGCCGACGACATGCAGGCCTTCCGGGATCAGGGAGCGCTCGAGCGTGCGAAGATGGTCGGCGATTTCATCGATGCGCTCGCCGGCGACCCCGAGCGTTTCGGCCTGTTCGACGATCATCGCCTCGAGGCTCTCGCGTTCGCTGGCGTCCGGCTCAGTCATCCGCCAGCGGTCGATCGCGGCCTTGAGGTCTGTGAGCTCGCGATGAAGTCCGGCGTTCGCGACGGCAGGCGTCAGGTAACTGATGAGCGTCGCGCCGGAGCGGCGCTTGGCGAGCGCGCCTTCGGTCGGGTTGTTGGCGGCGTAGAGGTAGAAATTCGGGGTGTCGCCGATGAGACGGTCAGGCCAGCACGCGGCGGAAGGGCCCGTCTGCTTGCCGGGCATGAACTCCAGCGCGCCATGCGTGCCGAAATGCAGGATCGCATGCGCGCCGAAATCCTCGCGCAGGAAGCGGTAAAAGGCGGCGAAGGCGTGCGTCGGCGCAAAGCTCTTTTCAAAGAGCAGCCGCATTGGATCGCCCTCATAGCCGAAGCCCGGCTGCACCCCGACGAAAACATTGCCGAAGCGCTCGCCCATCACGAAGATCTGCGAGCCATTGGAAAGCTGCCGCCCAGGCGCCGGCCCCCACTGGGCTTCGATAGCCTTAAGGTGGTGCTCGCGCCGCACATGAGTCGCGGCGGGAACGCGCTCGTAAACGTTGGCGTCTGTTCCGAAGCGGTCGGCATTGCCTTTGAGGATGCGATCGCGCAGCGCCTCGACGCTTTCCGGCACGTCGACCGTGTAGCCTTCGCGCTTCATCGACGCGAGCGTGTTCCAGAGCGATTCAAAGACGGCGAGGAACGCGGCCGAGCCTGTCGCGCCGGCGTTCGGCGGGAAATTGAAGAGCACGACGCCGATCTTGCGGTCGGCGCGTTCAGCGCGGCGCAGCGCGACAAGGCGCGCAACGCGCGCGGCGAGCGTTTCCGCGCGCTCGGGGCAGGCGCGCATCGCGCTGCCGCCTGTGGAGCCCGGGAACTGGCATGCGCGCGCGCAGCCCTTGCACACGCCGGCCGCCCCGACGCGCCCGCCGAACACGGTCGGCTGCGTCGCGCCGTCAAGCTCCGGGATCGCGACCATGATTGTCGTTTCGACCGGTGAGAGGCCCGCCTGGCCTTCCGCCCATTCGGGAAGGCTCTGAAACTCCAGCGCGTGCGCGGCGATATAGGGAACATCGAGGCGCGCGAGCATATCCTGGGCTGCGCCGGTGTCGTTGTAGGCCGGACCCCCGACGAGCGAGAAGCCGGTCAGCGAGACGACGGCGTCGACGGTTGCGCGCCCGTTCGCCATGAAGAATTTCTCAATCGCCGGGCGCTGGTCGAGGCCGCTCGCGAAGGCAGGAATGACGCGCAGCCCCTTCGCCTCGAGCGCCGCGATGACGCCGTCATAATGCGCGGCGTCACGCGATAGGAGATAGGACCGCATGACGAGAAGGCCGACCGCCGGCGCTCCCCGCGCGGTTTTCGGCAGCGCCTTGGCGTCTTCTGCGATCAGGTCCTTGAGCGCCGGATGATAGACGCCGGTGTCGGGGTAGTCCTTCGGCGCCGCGGGGCGCAGCGTTCCTTTCAGAACGGCGCGCGGACCTGCCGCGTAGCGGTCAACGAGATTGAGAACGAGATTGGCGATGTTCTCCTCGGAACCCGCCAGCCAGTACTGCAGCGTCAGGAAATAGGCGCGTACGTCTTGCGCCTTGCCGGGAATGAACTTCAGGAATTTCGGCACTTGCCGCAGCATCTTCATCTGCCCGGCGCCGGATGAACCGTTCGCAGATTTTCCCCGAAGGCGCTTCAGAAGCGCGATCGGGCCTGAGGTCGGCTTGTCCATGCGGAAGCCGCCGAGGCGGGTCAGCTTCACGACTTCCGCCGCTGACAACGCGCCGACCATCGCGTCGCAGTCATCGCGCCGCGCCTCGAGATCGGGAAGAACCGCGCGGATGTGGTCGTCCATGAACAGCATCGACGCGACGATGATGTCGCCGCGCGCGATGTCCGCCTTGCAGGCGGCGAGCGCGGACGAACCGCGCGCCCAGTCGGTTGCTGCGTGGAACGCAAGCTCGACCGAAGGCGCCGCTTTCTTCAGCGCCCTGCGCGCGCTTTCGATCGCGCCCGACAAATGGCTGTCGAGCGAGATGATGACGACCCTGACAGGCGGCGCCGAAGCGCGCCTATCGGGCGAAATGCGCTTTTGCGTCATAAAGGGTCTCGATCGTGATCGCGGCGATGTTCTGCTCCGCAGCGAAGAGTTCGGCGTTCCGGCGCGCCTTTCCGCGCACGAAGAACGGTATTTTCTTGAGTTCCTTTTCCGCGTCCGCGGTCCATTCGATCGCCGCGTCGCCGTCGGCTGTCGCCGCTGCGGCCGGGGTCTCACGCTGGCCGCCATGGCCGCCGAGATGCGACGGGCCGGCCGCATCGTTGAATTCGAAATCCTCGCGGAACATGTGGAGGAGATGTTCCTCAAGCCCCATCACAAGCGGGTGGATCCAGCTGTCGAAGATGACGTTGGCGCCTTCAAAGCCCATCATCGGCGAATAGCGCGCGGGAAAATCCTGGACGTGCACGGGCGCCGAAATGACGGCGCAGGGGATCGCGAGGCGCTTGGCGATGTGCCGTTCCATCTGGGTGCCGAGCACGAGTTCCGGCTGAAGCGCGGCGATCGCCGCCTCGACTTCGAGATAGTCGTCGGTGACGAGCGCTTCGAGGCCGAGTTTCTCGGCGGCGATCCTGACCTCGCGCGCGAATTCCCGATTGTAGCATCCGAGGCCGACGACCTCGAAGCCGAGCTCTTCAGAAGCGACGCGCGCCGCCGCGCTTGCATGGGTCGCATCGCCGAAGATGAACACGCGCTTGCCGGTCAGATAATTGGAATCGACGGACCGCGACCACCAGGGGCTGCGAGAGGCGTCGTCGTCGAGCGCGAGGGCGGGATCGACATCCGCAAGGGCGGCGACTTCGCGGATGAATTCGCGCGTCGCGCCGACGCCGATCGGGATCGTCTTCGTGCGCGGCATCTTCGCGTCGCGTTCAAGCCAGCGCGCAGCGCTGTCTCCGATTTCGGGATAGAGCACGACGTTGAAGTCCGCGCGCGCGAGGGCCGCGATGTCCGCGGGCGCAGCCCCGAGCGGCGCGGCGACGTTCACGTCTACGCCGAGACGCGCAAGGATCTTTTTCACCTCGGCGACATCGTCGCGGTGGCGGAACCCGAGGGCGCTCGGGCCGAGGATGTTGCAGCAAGGGCGTCCGGTCTCGGCCGAGCGCTTCGCGGCGTTGATATCCGTCAGGCAACGGACGATCTGGTAGAAGGTCTCGGCCGCGCCCCAGTTTTCCTTCTTCGAATAGGATGGAAGCTCGAGATTGACGACCGGCGCGTCAAGACCAAGCGTCTTTGCGAGCGCGCCCGGATTGTCCTGCAGCAGTTCGGCGGTGCACGAGGCGCCGATCAGCATCAGTTCCGGCTTGAAGCGCGCATAGGCTTCTCGCGCCGTCCGCTTGAAGATCTCCGCCGTATCGGCGCCGAGGTCGCGCGCTTCGAAGGTCGTGTAGGTGACCGGCGGGCGCGCCGCGCGCCGCTCGATCATCGTGAAAAGCAGGTCGGCGTAGGTGTCGCCTTGCGGCGCATGGAGGACGAAATGCGTGTTCTTCATCGCGGTCGCAATGCGCATCGCCCCGACATGGGGCGGCGCTTCGTATGTCCAGACCGCGAGCTGCATCAGACCGCCAGCCTCATCTTGCGCGCAAGCGGGCGGGCGAACAGTTCAGCGAGGTCGCCGGCCTGGTCGTAGCCCTGGATCGGGGTGAACATCAGTTCGATCGACCATTTGGTCGTCATGCCTTCGGCTTCGAGCGGATTGGCGAGGCCGAGGCCGCAAACGA
>CAZGXT010000130.1:0-8495 GCA_964529675.1 uncultured Caulobacterales bacterium | reverse complement strand
GCGTCGTTGCGCTCGATGACGCAGGCGATCTACGCCCGCATCGACGCGATCGAGAGCTTCGCGGCTGATGTCGCGCATGAGCTGAAAAACCCGCTCACCTCGATCAGAAGCGCCACCGAAACGCTCGACATCGCGACGAAGCCCGAGGCGCGCGAGAAGCTGATGGGCGTCATCAAGAAAGACGTCGCGCGCATGGACCGGCTCATCACCGACATCTCGAACGCCTCGCGCCTTGACGCAGAGCTCGCCCGCGAAGCGCGCGAGGCGGTCGATATTCGCAAGCTGCTGACCGATATCGCCGACCTCTACCGCATGACAGGAAAGGCGAACGAGGCGCGGGTCGCTTTCGACCCGTCGGGCGCGCCGGTCTACCTGTTCGGCAACGCCGCCGCGCTCGGGCAGGTGTTCCGCAATCTCATCGACAACGCGCGCTCCTTCTCGCCGGCCGGCGGCGAGGTGCGTGTGTTCCTCATTCCGCCGAGCGATCGCGAGCGGATCATTCAGGTCATCGTCGATGACGACGGCCCGGGCATTCCGCCTGACGCGCTCGAGAAGATTTTTTCGCGCTTTTACACGAAGCGCCCGCAAGGCTCCGCCTTCGGCAATAACTCAGGGCTCGGCCTTGCGATTTCCCGTCAGATCGTGACCAGCCATGACGGCGTGATCTGGGCTGAAAATCGCAGCGACGAAAGCGGCGCCGTCAAGGGCGCGCGCTTCGTCGTCGAATTGCCGGGGGCTTGAAGTCTTGATGGAGGCGCGAAACTCCCTCAGCGCGCCGACCGGGGTCCGCATCCACGCGACGGCGATCGCGCTCGCCGTCGACGCTGACGGGCCGCTCGCGGGCGTCCTCCTGCTCGGCCCTTCGGGCGCCGGCAAGTCGTCGCTGGCGCTCGAAGCGATCGAGGCGTGCCCCTTCCGCCGCACGGCGCTTATCGCTGACGATCAGGTCCTCATCGGCGTGGGCGGCGAGGCCTCGGCGCCGGCGGCGCTCAAGGGTCTTATCGAGTTGCGCGGCTATGGCCCGGTCCCCGCCCGGTCCGTCGCGTCAGCGCGGCTCGTCGCCGCCGTCGATCTCGCCCTTGATGCGCCGCGCGTGCCGGTGATCGAAACACGCAGCATCGCGCCGGGCGCCGACCTGCCGGTCATTCCCTTCGGGCGGCCCGGTGCGGATGCAGCCTCGGCGCATCGTCTCCGCGTAATCGTTCGACAAGTTTTATGTGGACAAATCGGCGAAGTTCCGCAGGATGCGCGGCCTTGAAGGGGGTATGAGCCGGCATGATCGGCCTTGTGATCGTCACCCATGGGCGGTTGGCGGAGGATTTCGTCGCCGCCGTCGAGCATGTCGTCGGCCCGCAATCCGCGATTGAAACGATCGCGATCGCCGCCGACGACGACATGGAGCAGCGGCGGAGCGACATACTCGCTTCCGCGCGGCGGGTGGACGACGGCGCCGGCGTCATCATCCTCACGGACATGTTCGGCGGAACGCCTTCCAATCTCGCGATTTCGGTGATGGCCAAAGCGAACGCGGAAGTGATCGCCGGCGTCAACCTGCCGATGCTGATCAAGCTCGCCTCGATCCGCGCCAGCTTGCCGCTCAAGGACGCCGTCGCCGCCGCCCATGAAGCGGGCCGCAAATATATCAACGTGGCGTCGTGGGTGCTGTCCGGCGAACGCGGGTGAGGCGATGCCCGCCGGCGATCCCATCGAAGTCTCCGCTGAAGTTCTGATCGTCAACCGCCGCGGCCTTCACGCGCGCGCCTCCGCGAAACTTGCGGCGGTCGCCGGTTCCTTCAACGCCAGCGTCCGCGTCTCCAAGGACGGCGTCACTGTCGGCGCGCGCTCAATCATGGGGCTGATGATGCTCGGCGCGGGCAGGGGTTCGACTGTCACCATCACTGCAAACGGAGAGCAGGCGCGCGAGGCGCTCGACACCTTGATCGGCCTCATCGCCGACAAATTCGGCGAGGGGGAGTGATCCCAGCTTTCACTGACTGCGATTCATTGAAAGCCGGCAAGCGCGACTGCGCGCCGGCGGCGAAGCGAGGATGCTTTTCGGCGATCGGTTACGAGCACCGAAGACTGGCGTAAAGCGTCAGCTCAGCGCCCCGGCCGGACCGCCGCCCTGAACGAGGACCTTCTGGCCGTCGCGCAAGCGTTCGCCGCCGCGGATAACGATGCGGTCGCCGGCCTTGATGTCGCCGATTGCTTCGATCAGGTCGCCGTCCGCGGCGCCAAGCTCGACGTCGACCTGTTTGGCGATGTCGTCGGTTCCGACGACGAAAACGCTGACGCGGTCGGCGCGCAGGATCAGCGCGTCGCGGTGGACGGCGACGACGCGCCTTTTCGCAGTGCGCGGCAGTCGTACTTCAACAGCGGCGCCGACCCGCCAGTCCGTTTGGGGAAGACCGAGGCGGACTTCGAGCGTGCGCGTCTGCTCATCGCCGACCGGCACCACCGCGCGCACCGCCGCCTCGACCGAGTCCTCGCCGTTTTTGACGGTGACGATATCGCCCGGCGACACGCTGGCGAGAAGCGAATCCGCCGCGCGCGCGGCGACTTCGAGGTCTTCGGTGTTGACGAGCCGAATGATCGGCGCGCCGGGGCTGACAAATTCGCCGACATCCGTCTGACGGGCGACGATGCGGCCCGCGAACGGCGCCTTCACCGCGGTGCGCTCAAGCGCCGTTTCGGCGCGACGCAGCGTCACCCGCGCACGCGCGAGATCGTGGCGGGCGGCGTCGCGATTGGCGCGCAATTCGTCGATCGTCGCTTCGGATTCGCCGCCGTCCTCGCCGAGGCCTTCATAGCGCTCGACGAGTTTGGCGAGCTGGTCCGCGCGGGCCGCGAGGCGGCCGATGTCCGCGCGTGCTTCATCGCGGCTAGCTGACGCGTCCGCCGGGTCGATGCGGGCGATGACGTCGCCCTTCCCAACTTCGGCGCCGATCTCGGCGACCCAGACGATCGGTCCGGGCGTCGCCGCCGCAATCTGGCTGTCGC
The DNA here is from genome assembly GCA_964529675.1 of uncultured Caulobacterales bacterium. Lineage (GTDB taxonomy): Bacteria > Pseudomonadota > Alphaproteobacteria > Caulobacterales > Parvularculaceae > Amphiplicatus. The sequence continues at coordinate 5,495 of CAZGXT010000130.1, read as the reverse complement.
TCATCGATACCACTGAGCCGGGCGCTCCGGCATGCGGGGCGAGTTCGGTCATCACTGCTTCGGCGATCCTGACCGGCGCCGGCGGCGGGCCCTGCGGCGCGGACGCCTCAGCGGCGTCGGCCTTCGGCTGCAGGAGGCCGTTCACAAGCGCGCCGCCGGCCGCGAGGGCGAGGACGCCCGCCGCGGCCAGCAGCGGAGGCCTTGTCATGAGATTGGGAATGCGAACCATAAAACCCTCCGATTATTCTGCAGGCTGAAGGACGAGGCCGCCGGCGCGCGCGCCCGCCCGCTTTTCTGCGCCGAGCTGCAGCAGCGCCGGCGTCAGCAGCAAGGTGAACAGGGTCGACACGGTCATGCCGCCGAAAATGACCGTCGCGAGCCCGCGATAGATCTGGGCGCCTTCGCCCGGCGCGAGGATCAATGGCGCCATGCCCATCAGCGTCGTCGCCGTCGTCATGAAGATCGGACGCACGCGCAGGCGCAGCGCCTCGCGCACCGCCTCAGGGCGCGACAGGCCCTCGGCCTCGGACTGGCGGGCCTGTTCGACGAGCAGGATCGCGTTGTTGACGACGATGCCGAGCAGGATGATGAAGCCGATCATGCCGAGAAGATCGAGCGGGGTCGGATTGACGAGGTTGAGGAGCCTGATGGCGATGACCCCGCCGACGGCGGCCATCGGGATGGTGATGAGGACGATCGCCGCATCACGTACCGACTTGAAGAGCGCCGCCATGATCAGGAACAGGATCGCGACGGCGAGGAGGAAATTGCCGCCGAGATTGCTGATGGCGCGTTTCAGGCTGTCGGCTTCGCCGGCGTATTTCACGCTCGCGCCCTCGGGCAGCGCCGCGTAGATGTCCTTCTCCGCCTTTTCCTTGATGGCGGCGACCATGTCGCCGAGCGCGATCCCTTCCGGCGCATTGATGGCGAGCGACAGCGTCCGGCGTCCGTCGCTGCGCGCGATCTGTTGCGGGCCGACGGTTCGCTTGAAGGTCGCCAGCTCGCCGAGCGGTACGGCGCCGCCGCGCGGCGTGGCGATCGGCACGGTCGACAGATATTCCGGCTCGCCCCACTCGTCAGCCTTAAGGATGATGTCGATGCGGCCGTCCTCGTGGAAGAATTCGCCGAGCCATAGTCCGTCGCCGAGCGCGCGCACGGCGCTCGCGATGCTCTGGCGCGTCATGCCGACTTCCGCGATGCGCCGGTCGTTGGGGACGAGGGTTATCTCCGGCGCGACGACCTGCGGGTCGGGGTTCGGCCATACCGTCGCGCCGGGCAGGGCCGCCGTGATGATGTCCATGACGGCGGGCGCCGACGCCATCAGCGCCTCATAGTCCGCAGCCTGCAGATCGATGCGAAAATCCCCGCCGCCGCCGAAGTCTCCGAACAGCTCGCCCTGGCGCGCAAAGGCGCGCGTATCCGGGAAGCCGACGAGGATCTCCTCGTTCACGATCTTCTCAAGGCGCGCCATGTCGGATTGCTTCTTAGGACGCACGCCGATATTGCCGCCCCAATTGCCCGAGTAGAGATAATAGTTGAGGAGAGCCGGTTCTTTCTCGCCCTTCATGTAGGGGTCGAGGCGCGCCACCACGACTTCGGCGAACTCCTCGCGGATGGTGTCGGCGTTGGCGCCGGAGGGAAAACCGATGAAGCCGTCGATCGCGGCGCGCTTCACCGGCGGCAGGTAATTGAGCGACGGGAAAAGAAGAACGCTGAGCGCAACCGGAACGGCGGTCAGCCCGGCGATCCACGCATAACGCTTCGCCGGCGTCGCGGTCAGCGCCATGACGGCGTCCGGCGCGCGCTCGAAGAAGCCGCCGGCCTTCGATGCGACGGCCTTCGGCTTCGCTTTCATGAGATAAGCCGCCGCCGTCGGGAGAACCGTCGCAGCGACGATGAGGCTGAAGGTGACCGCGACGGCGATCGTCAAGGCGAGGTCGGAAAAGAGCTGACCTTCGACATCTTCAAAGAACATGACCGGGACGAAAACGGCGACGGTCGTCACCGTGGAGGCGAACAGCGCGCCGAAGACCTGGCTTACCGCCTTCGAAGCGGCCTCCCGTGGTTCGAGACCATTCTCCCGAAGTCTGACGAAATTCTCCATCACGACGATCGCCGCGTCGAGCACCATGCCGGTTGCGAAGGCGAGGCCTGCGAGCGAGATCACATTGATCGAGTGTCCGCTGACGTTGAGAAAAACGATGGTCGCCGCCAGGCAGACCGGTATCGCCGTCGCAATCAGCAACGTCGCCACGGTGCGGCGCAGGAAAGCCCACAGAATGCCGGTTGCAAGCAGGACGCCGAGGAACAGGTTTCCGGTCAGCATCGACAGCGCGTTCTTGATGAAGAGCGACGGATCGAAGCTCTTGTGAATGGCGTAACCGAGCTCGGCGAGCGGCCCGTTGTTCAGCTCGTCAAGTTTCTCGGTGATCCCGTCGATCGCGGCGAGGGTGTTGGCGCCCGGCTCGCGAAGGACGCGCATGCCGATGGCAGGATTGCCGTTCTGGTAGACAACGCCGCCGCCGCGATCGTTGACGACGGCGACATCTGCAAGATCGCCAAGCCGGATCGGGGCGCCGTTACGCCAGGCGAGGATCGTGTCTTCAAGCTGTTCGGCCGAGTAGCGCCCTTCAAAGCGCATCGTGTAGCTGCGGCGGCCGACCTCGATGGCGCCGCCCGTCACGTCCGAGGACCGGTTCACGGTCTGCGCGATCTCGTCAATGGTGACGCCGAGCTGGGCGAGCCGGAAGGGATCGAACGAGATGCGGACGATCTCCTCGCCGTCGTCTGAGTTGACGTCGACGCCTGCGACGCCTTCGATCGCTTCGAGTTCCGGCGCGATGCGGTTTTCGGCGAACTCGCTGAGCTTGGCGGACGCGGTCTCATTGCCTGGCAGGCGCTGCAGGAAGAGAAAGATAAGCGTTTCGCCCGCGCCGCCGCCGCCCTCGTTGTTGATGCGCGGCCGGTCGGCCTCGGCGGGCAGGCCCTGCACGCGTTGCAGGCGGCTCGTCACTTCAGTCAGCGCCTTGTCCATGTTGGTGCCGAGCGCGAATTCAAGATTAATGAAACCGCCGCCCGAATTCGACCAGGATTGCATCGATTTAAGTCCTGGCGCGCCGCGCAGCTCGCGCTCGATCGGATCGATGATTTCGCTCTCGACCTCGCGCGGGGAGGCTGCGCGCCAGCCCGTCCAAACGCCGAGGACGGGCCGCTCAATATTCGGCAGCAGCTGAATCGGCAGGCGCGTCAGCGATACGCCGCCGAAAAGAAAGATGACCGCGAGCACGACCCCAAGGGCGGCCGGATATTTGAGGCAGAGTTTTGTAAGACCCATGTCGATCTCCGTCCTTGCGCGCGGAAGCGACATTTGTCGCTTGACAGCATAAGCCTCATTTCAGCCCCAAACGACAAGGGGCCGTTGATCGTCATTCGACCAACGGCCCCGATGAAGCGGCGAGCAGAGTCGCGATTGCGACGAAGCGAAAGACGTTAATTCTCGGAGTCAAATTCTCTGTCGAGCGCCTCAAGCCGGCGTTCGATTTCCGACTCGCGGCGCTCCAGTTCGCGGCGGGCGCGTTCAATCTCGCGTTCGTGATTGCGGCGCGAAAACTCGATGCTTCGCCGCGCATCAGCCAAGGCCTCTCGCATGATGCGGCGGTCGTCTTCGCTCATGATTTCGGCGTCTAAGTCGACCTGCTCTGCGTCGAGATCGGCGAGCGCTTCATCGAGCCCGTCGTTGACGGCGTCTTCAAGGTCTTCGCGCGCGGCCGCGAGCGCGTCGATTTCGGCTTCGAGCGCAAGGCGCTCAGCTTCTGTCGATGCTTCGCGGGCCTCGCGCTCGGCCTCTCTTGCTTCGCGGCGCGCTTGTTCGACCTCGCGGCGGGCGGCTTCGTTGTCTTGCGTCCAATGGAACACGAAACTCTGTTCCTTGGCGAAGCTCTTTTCGAGGTCGCGTTTGATCGCCGCCGCGTGCTTGCCGGCGTCGGCGCGCCATTTTTCAGCGTGCTGGCGCCATTCTGTCCGGGCCTTTTCCACTTCCTTGCGCGCGTGCTCGCGCTGACTGCGCATTTCGTCGATGACCGCTTTCAGCTCAGCGCGTTTTTCCGGGGTCATCGGGTCGTCGCTCGTAAACCGATGGGTTTCGCCGTCGATCGTGAACGAGATGTCGTAAACGGCGCCGTCTGCGAGTTCGATGTCGCCGAGAAGGCGCTGCTCGAGATCGGCGGCCATGCGATCCGTCAGCGTGTCGCCATTGCCGAAAGCGAAGCCGTCCGCCCCCTTGAAAACGAAATGCAGCGCGGGATCGACAAGTTCGTCGTCAATAATGACGACCGGATCCAATGGTTCCAACGGCTCGGCAGGCTCGAGCGGCGCAACGGGCTCGACGGGGTCTGCCACGGCGGCCCACGCCGGCGCTTCGGGCGGCTCCGGCGCGGCAGGCGCAATGGCGAGCGATGGATCGACGGGCTCGCCGTTCTTCAGCACTTCGAAATGAAGGTGCGGGCCGGTGACAAGACCGGTCTCGCCGACGGCGCCGATCAGATCGCCCTTGGCGACGGTCTGGCCGACCTTTACCGCGTAGCTGTCGAGATGCGCATAACGCGAAATGAGTCCGTGTCCGTGATCGATGACGACGGTCGTTCCGTACCGCGGCAGCTTCGGAAGGCGCGTCGTCGCTTCGATAACGACGCCGCGCGCAGATGCTTTGACCGGCGCGCCCTTGGCGGCCTTGATGTCGACGCCCTTGTGCACGGCCGGCGTCTTGTCGTCCTCAAGGCTCGTATAGGTCGCGCCGTAACTCAGCGTCACGTCGCCGTCGACCGGCTTGCTGAAGTCCGGCGCGTCGGCCTTTGCGACCATGGCGAGGCGTTTTTTCTCCTCGACGGCCTCCGGATCGACCGCGAACGCCGCCTGTCCGATCGCGAGCAGCGCCGCGATCGACGCCGCGCCCGCGAGCATCGCGCGCGCGCCCGCGGTCGTCAGGCGTTCGCCGCCTGCCGACAGAATGGAGTCGAGGCGGCGGCGGCGAGCCTGGCGGTCGTTCGGGGTGAAGCCGGGAGCGAGCGCAGGCAGAATATTCTGCTTCATCGCGGCGTATTTCAGGCCCTTGACGAAGCAAGAGGCGTAAGCGCGCCGATCAACGCCCGCTTCGATCACGAGGCGGTCCGCGCCTTCTTCCGCGGACATTTCGACATTGGCGGCGATGCGCGTGACCAGCGGATTGAACCAGAAGAGAACACGCGCGAGCGCTGTCGCCGTGAAAAGGCGCGTGTCGCCGCGTTTCAAATGCGCGATTTCATGCGCGCACATCAGGGCGATGTCATCAAGCGCGACGCGGTCGTCGAGATCGTGCGGCATCAGGACGACAGGCGAGACGGCGCCGTAGACGCACACGCTCGACACATGCCGCGACCGCTTCAGCGCCGGCGCCTTGACGCCGAAAACAAACGCCCAGTCATCAACCGCCTTCATGATCGTCTGGTTGCGAACCGGCT
>CAZGXT010000129.1:0-8498 GCA_964529675.1 uncultured Caulobacterales bacterium | reverse complement strand
TAAACAGCTATCGCGGCTTTGGTCGCTTCCGCGAAAATGCCGAGCGCCTCATCCAAATGCGCGTCGGAAATCGTCAGCGGCACGAGGCATCTGAGGCACTGGGCGTAAGCGCCCGCTGTTGTCATTATGAGGCCGCGGTCGCGCGCTTCGGTTTGAATTTTCGCGGCGAGGTCGCCGTTCGGCTTCATGGGATCGCCGTCCTTTACGCATTCGACCGCGATCATGCCGCCGATCTGGCGTACGTCGCCGAAGTGACCTTTTGCGATTCCTGCGGCCAATGACCGCCAGTTCGATGCGACCTTCTCGCCGATCGCGTGCGCCCGGTCGAGCAGACGTTCTTCCTCGAAGATATCAAGGACAGCGAGCGCGGCGGCGCAGGCGACCGGGTTGCCGCCATAGGTCGAGCCCATGCCGCCCGTCGCAATCTTGTCCATCAGTTCCGCCTTGCCGACGAGCGCTGAAAGCGGGAGCCCCGCTGCAATCGACTTCGCAACGCACAGAAGGTCAGGTTCAACGCCCGCATGTTCGAAGGCGAACATCTTGCCCGTGCGGCCCATGCCGGACTGTATCTCGTCGGCGATAAGCAGCATGCCGTGCTGGTCGGCGAGCTTTCTCAGCGACTGCAGGAATTCAGCCGGCGCCGGATTGAAGCCGCCCTCGCCCTGAACCGGTTCGACAATAATCGCCGCGACTTCCTCCGCGGGGATTGCGGTCTTGAAGATGTGGTCGAGACAGGAAAGACAAGTGCGCACCGACACGCCATGATAGGCGTCGGGATACGGCGCGTGGAAAATTCCCGGGACAAGCGGTCCAAAACCCTGTTTGTAGGGTTTTGACTTCCCGGTCAGCGTCGTCGCCAGCAGCGTTCGGCCGTGGAAGGCGCCCTCAAAGGCGATGACGCCGGCGCGGCCAGTGATGCGGCGCGCGAATTTGACGGCGTTTTCGACTGCCTCCGCGCCCGAATTGAACAGCGCCGTCTTCTTTTTCGCGGGCCCCGGCGCAAGGCGGTTCAGGCGTTCGGCGAGTTCGACATAGACCTCGTATTGCGCGATCCCGAAGCTCGTATGGATAAAATTGTCCGCTTGCCGCTTGATCGCTTCCACAACCCTGGGATGGCGATGGCCGACGTTCAAAACCCCGATGCCGCCGATGAAATCAATGTAACGCTTGCCCTCGACGTCCCACAGCTCGGCGTTCTGGGCCTTGGCGACGTAAACACCTGATTTTGAGGGCAAACCGGCAGGCAGCGCCTCATCGCGGCGGGCTTTGAGCGCGGCATTTGAGGTGAATTCGTTCTTTCCGTGGGACATGGGCAAGGGACCGGTTTTTCAAGGAAATTCGCGGGGTTCGGCGCTGGCCTTAGCATGTTCTGGCGCGTTTGGCAGCGCCGCGTGGAAGCCGTTGCGGCCCTTCAGCCCCTTGTCAGAGCTCCTACAAAGGTGTGTACTGACCATGTCGCGTTACAGCGTAGGCGTACCAATCAGGCGAGCCTAGCTGGCCGTTTCCTCCAAGCGGGGGTGAAGGACCGGCTTCTTCGTCCAAAGGAGAGCCAGAGTGACCGACGACGCCATAGCGAAGACGATCCTCAAATTCGTTCGCCAGCTCGACGGCGGCGAGACAGAGGAACGCGTCCTTGAAGCCGCCATCGCTCGTCATTGGCTGAACCGCGAGGGCTATCCAACGCCCGCCGGTCTGAAACTGATCGACGAGTTCGTAACGATGGAACAGATCACGCGCCAGCACGCCTAGCGCTTGCGCAAACCCTCAATCGTCCTTCCCGGCGCGATGTCGTTCGCCGAGGTTTTGAGGTCGATGACGGCGGGCAGGCCGCTGGCCTCCGCTTCCGCGTAGGCCGCCGGGAAATCCTCAGTGCGCGTCACCGTCGCGCCGAATGCGCCGAAGGAACGGGCGTAGGCTGCGAAATCAGGATTGCGCAGATCGGTGCCGGAGACGCGCGCCGGATAGTCGCGTTCCTGATGCATGCGGATGGTGCCGTAAGTCGAATTGTTCGACACAAGCGTGATGACGTTGAGGCCGTATTGCATCGCGGTCGCGAGTTCATTCGACGCCATCATGAAACACCCGTCGCCTGCAGCGCAGACTACGTCACGGCGTGGAAATGCCGCTTTCGCTGCGAGCGCCGCGGGAAAGCCATAGCCCATGGCGCCGGAGGTCGGGGCGAGCTGCGTTTTGAAAGCCTTGTGGCGATAGAAGCGGTGCAGCCACGCCGCGTAATTCCCGGCGCCATTGCACATGATCGCGTCCGCCGGGAGATGCTTGTCGAGCCAGGAAAAGACTTCGGAGAGGTTCACCCCCTCCCCGACCGTCACCGGTTTCGAAAACGCCTCAAACTCCGAGTGCGCGGCGTAAGCCTGTTGGAGCCAGTTCTCATCCTGCGTCCAGGGTTCGGCGGCGAGCGCGCGCGCCATCGTCTCAGGCGCTGTGTTGATGGCCAGCATCGGCTGATAAACGCGGCCCAGCTCCTCCGCTCCCGGATGAATGTGGATCAGCGGCTGCGTAGCCAAGGGCGCCTTGAACAGCTCATAGCCGGATGTCGTCATTTCGCCGAGGCGGGGCCCGAAGGCGATGACGAGATCTGACGACTTCAGCCGCTCCACGAGTTTGGGATTGGGGCCGATGCCGACGTCGCCCGCATATTGCGGATGAAGATTGTCGAACAGATCCTTCGAACGGAACGAAGCGCCGACGGGAAGGCCTGTCGCCTCGACAAAGCTGCGCAGGTCCCAGACCGCCTGCGGAGTCCAGCCGCCGCCGCCGACGAGGAGAAACGGCCGCTCAGCGCCGCCGAGCAGCTCGCGGAAACGTTCAAGCGCGCGCTCGTCCGGCGCCGCCATCGCAATCGGCGCAGGCGGCAGCGGTTCGGCCTCCGCTTCTTCGGTCAGCATGTCTTCCGGCAAAGCGAGTACGACCGGCCCGCGCCGTCCGTTCTGCGCTGTTGCGAAGGCGCGGTTCACATATTCAGCTGCGCGGTGGGCGACATCGATCTGCGCCGCCCATTTGGCGACCGGGCCGAACATTTGCCGGTAGTCGATCTCCTGAAACGCCTCACGATCGAGCATGTCGCGCGCGACTTGGCCGATGAAGAGGATCATCGGCGTCGAGTCCTGGAACGCAGTGTGGACCCCGACTGATCCTTGTGTGGCGCCGGGTCCGCGCGTCACCATGCAGACGCCCGGCTTGCCGGTCAGCTTGCCATAGGCCTCCGCCATGTTCGACGCGGAGGCCTCGTGACGGCAGACGATGATCCGGATGCGGTCGCGTACGTCATGAAGGGCGTCGAGCACGGCGAGATAACTCTCGCCCGGAACGCAGAAGACGTGATCGACCCCGTTCATGACGAGGGCGTCAACAAGATGGCGGGCGGCGGTCTGGCGTGTCATGCCGGCCTTATGCGCCGCCGGCTTGGAAGCGGTCAATCTTAGGCCGCTCGCTGCGGAAACACCTTCGGATTGCGAAGGAGCGCTGCGGAAATCAGAGCGATGACAAGACCGACGGGGAAGATCTCCAGGAAAGTGATCCCCGTCCGATAGACCGGATTCTTGTAACTTTCCGCCATCGCGCGAAGCTTTTCGGCCTCTAGCGCCAACGCTTCGCCGGCAAGCCCCGCCGCTTCCTTTGCAGCAATGGTCTTTTCGACATAGCTCTCCATGAACGTGTAGCCCGTCGCAGCAAGATAGCCTTCCCAACCGATAACGTAGAAAACACCGGCCACGACGGCGATCATCAATCCCATCATGAACGCGTCGCCGAAATTGATGACCCCGCCTTTGTTGCGATCGCGAAATTGCTTCACGCCGAGGAAGATCATCGACAGCGCAACGATCATGATCAGATAGCCAAGCAACATGCCGCCGCTTCCGTGGTCGGCGCCCAGTAAGAACCCGACGATGATCGAAGCGATGACAACCAGTCCGGCGATGGCGCCGTAGGTCAATGCGATGCCGCCCATGGTTATGGTCCTTTGCTGATTGGATCCCGCGCTCAGGCTTGCCCGCTCGCGCCCCTGGCGCCATCGCCCAAAGGGGTGATTTCGAAAAAATCCCCCGAAAATCAGTCGTCAGGGGATCAGCGCCAGCTCTCTCGCTTTCTGCACGGCCTGCGTGCGCCGTTCAGCCCCCAGCTTTTCATAAAGCCTTGCGACATGAGTCTTCACGGTGTTTGGCGAAACAGCGAGTCGGCGGGCGATCTCCTTGTTGGCTAGTCCTTCGGCGAGAAGTTCCAGCACTTCATATTCCCGGTCGGTGACGCCGAGGCTCTTCAGCGCGGCGTCGTTGCGGGCGAACGGTTCAACAGGAGGGGCGGCGGAGAGGCGTCGGCCGGCCCAGACGCCGAGCCCTGTAAAGCCCAGAGCGATAAGGACGATGTAGATCTCAGTCGCGAAAGCGCGTGCAAAGTAGCGATATTCGAGTTGCTGCAACGCAAAAGCAGCAATCGCCAGCACCCCGGCATAGATCAGGATGGTCCGCCCCATGGAATGATCTTGCGCGAAGCGGAGGGCGAAAAAAAGCCCGGCCGCCTGAGACCGCCGGGCTTCAAGGATCGGATTTCGCCGTCACGCGACGCGGTCGAGGAAAGCTCCGGCGTCGACATCGGCGCGCACGTCGTCGCGCACGCCGCGGATCAGTTCGACAAACACCGCCTGCGGCCATTCATTGACCACTTCGCCGGTATCGACGTCTACGGCGCGGTAGACGAAGTCGAACGCGCTGGTGCGCGTAATCGACAATCTGGTGTTGGCGCCAAGCACGCGCGCGACAGCCTCGCGGACTTCGGCGAGCCTGTCGGCGCTGCGCGCCTGCGATTCCGCGGCGCGCTGCTGCAAGTCGGTGTTCGACTGGCGCCGGCGCTCCGCGAGCGCCTCGGAGCGCTGTTCCCCTGCTTGCTGCGGCCGGGGAGCGAAAGCCGCGTTGGTAAGGCTTCCCACGTCCATGTTGTCCTGCCCGCCGCCGGCCGTCATGAACGAGCGGCGGTTCGCAAGCCCTCCTTACGCGAAGAGCGCGAGGATGGCGTTCGGCGCTGAGTTGGCGATCGACAAGGTCTGGATCGCCAGCTGCTGTTGAACCTGCAACGCCTGCAGGCGCGAGCTTTCCTTGGCGAGATCAGCGTCGACGAGATTGCCGATTGAAACTTCAAGGGCGTCTGAAATGCGGGTCAGCAGCCGGTCCTGAAGGGTCAGGGCCTGCGAACCGGCGCCAAGACGGCCAAGCGCAGCGGAAAGCGAATCGATGGCGGTCTGAATGACGCCGATTTCGGTCGTCGCTGCTGCAGCGTCGGCGAGCGGCGTGCCGGAATTGTCGATGTTGACGATGCCGCCGCCCACAGAAAGGTCCTGCGCTGCGACCGTGATCGTATCAGTGCCGTCGGTCGATGCGACGACAGTCAGATCCGGCGCGGACGCCGCAATGAGATTTCGGCCGCCGATCGACGCGTTGTCGACCAGGCGCGTGATCTGTTCACGCAAGGAGACGAACTGCTCCTGCAGGATCGCCCGGTTCTCGGTCGATAGCGAAGCGTCCGCCGCCTGGCTCGCAACCTGCTTCAACTCAACCAGAATGTCCGAGATCGCTTCCCCGGCGGCGAGCGCGACGTCGACCGTCGACGTGCCGATCGACAGGCCCTGCTGCACCGTCTCGATTGAGGCGAGATCGGCGCGCTGGTTCTGGGCGAGCGCGAAAATCGCCGGATTGTCCTTGGCGCTCGACACTTCAAGGCCGGTCGACACGCGGCGCTGCGTTTCGTTGAGGCGGTCGGTGATACGGGTGAGGTTCTGAAGGGCGACGAGCGCGCCCGGATTCGTATTGACGTTGTTGACCATCGGTCAGCTCCCTTTCAGGGTTAGAAGCGATTTTTCGCTCCCCGGCCGCCACGAACGGCGACGCCGGCCTGAAAGACCGAGCAATTCCGCTGCCGTTTAACGCCTGATTTGGAAATATTAAAGAAGCCCCTGGAGACCAGAGTCTTTGCGGTTCTTCTGGTAAGGCTAATCGCTCGTAAACGAAGTTTTCTGCGGGAACCGGCACGCTTTGCCCGGCAAAATCTGCCGCGCGGCGCTTTCTTCCTCCCGTTGTTTGTTGCGGGAGATGTTCAGCGCAGCGCTAAGCCGCCGGCTGCTTTCCCGAGAGGCCGTCCATGATGATGCGGTTGACGTCGATCAGCGGCTCGACGCTTTCCTTCTTGCGCATCACGTCGCTGGAATAGAGCGTCACCCAGCGCGCAAGGGAAATGATCAGCGCGCGCGTTTCGGAAGGCAGCTGGTTCTTGGCGTCCGCGCAGTCGCTCGCGAGCGTCGTCCACAGCGAGCGATTGAGATGCACGGCGTCGATGAGCTGCTTGATATCCTCGCGACCCTCTTTCGCGACCGACATCAGCTTGCGGGTCGCCTCTGCGAAGGCCTTGTATTCCGCGTCGCGCGGATGCGCCGTCGTCTTCTGGGCGCGGGCGTAAGCGTCATGCGACATGGGACAGTCTTTCCGTTTCGAACTCGATGAGGGCGCGGCAGGCGTTAAGCGCCCGGTAATAGGCGCCGTTGGCGACGGCGGCGGAAATCTTGAGGCAAAGCGACAGCGCGCCGGGGTCGCTCACCGCGCTGGCGAATTCGGTGAGGCGCCGCTCAAACTCCGGAAAGGCGCTGCGCCTGGCGGCGGGATCAAGCGCCATCATCATCACCGGCAGGTAGATGCGCCGGGCCGGGGTCGTTGCGTCTTCCGCTTTCAGGATATCGCGCTCGCGCAGGACATTCGCCTGGGTCTCGACGACGAACTCCGTCCGCCGGTCGCCATTGACGATGACCGCGCCGTTGATGGCGATTTTCTCGCCCGGTTTGAGGGAAAGCTTGAGGCCCATGCCCGGTTTCTCCGCCGCGAGCGACTAGAGCCCGGCTTGGTTAAGGAAGCGCTATTGCCGCCTTGACGCCAGCGCTGGCGCGGCCCTTCATGCGGCCAAACCAGGGAAGACCGGCATGGCCCGAAAATTCGACCGCGTTCCGGAACTGAGCCTCAGGGCGTTCACGCATGGGTCCCCGCGCGAGCGGCGGGATTTCATCGACGCGCTGATGGAGGGCTTTCAGTATTTCGGCTTCATCATCCTGAAGGATCACGCCGTCAGCCGCGATCTGCTCTCGCGCAGCTATGAAATGTCGCGCGCGTTCTTTGCGCTGCCCGTCGAGGAAAAGCGGCGCTTTCTGACCGGACCGGACGGGCAGCGCGGGTACACCCCGTTCGGCAAGGAGCACGCGAAGACTTCCAGGGTCGGCGACCTGAAAGAGTTCTGGCATGTGGGGCGCGAATTCCCGCCTTCCTCGCCGCTCGCCCGGACCTATCCGCCGAATGTCTGGCCGGAGCGGCCGACGGCGTTCCGGGAAACATTTCTTACGTTATACGATGCGCTAGAGGACGCAGGATTCGCAATGCTCGAAGCGCTCGCGCCGTCGCTGAGCGTGCCGGACGACTATTTCCGCAAGATGGCGACGAACGGCAATTCAATCCTGCGCCTTCTCCATTATCCCCCCGTCCCGCCCGACGCCGACCCGGGCGCCGTGCGCGCGGCCGCGCATGAGGACATCAATCTCATCACCATTCTCGTCGCGGCCGAAGGCGGCGGCCTTGAACTCCTCGACCGCGACGGCAAATGGCTGGCGGTTGATACGGACCCGGACAATCTCATCGTCGACGCCGGCGACATGCTCGCCCGCGTCACGAACGACGTCATCCCGGCGACGACGCACCGTGTCGTCAACCCGAAGGGGCCGAACGTCTCGCGCTATTCGATGCCCTTCTTCATGCACCCGCATTCAGAGGCGGTGCTCGACTGCATCCCGAGCTGCAAGGGCGCCGGCGCGAAATATCCGCCGATCACGGCGGACGCGTTCCTGAAACAGCGGCTGAAGGAAATCGGGCTTGCGGCCTCGTGACTGACGAATATCGGCTTCGCCGGGCGCGCCCCGCCGACATTGAACCGATGCGTTTGCTCGAGCGGCGCGCCGCTCAGAAATTTCGCGCGATCAACTATGACTTTTGCGCAGACGGACCTGTGCGCGACGCGGATGAGCCCTGTCGTGCAATTGCAGATGGTGTGACTTTCGTCGTCGAAAGCGGGGGCGCTGTCGCCGGCTTTGCGATGGCCGAGCCGCTGGACGGAGAAGCCCATCTCATCGAGATCGACGTCGACCCTAACCAGCAGGGCCATGGTATCGGGCGGCTTCTGATCGCGGCGGTCGAGTCGTGGGCGCTCGACCAAGGCTTCAGGGCCTTGACTCTGACGACTTATCGCGACGTCCCGTGGAACGCGCCCTATTACGCCCGGCTCGGCTTTGGCGTATTTGAGCCCGGTCCCGAGCGGTCGGGCCTGCGCGCGACGATAGCAAGAGAGGCGGCCTGGGGCTTCGCCTTCGCGCCGCGCGTGGCGATGAGAAAGCAGATTGAACGATGACCACCGACATCCTCATCATCGGCGCCGGGCATAACGGCCTCACTTGCGCG
>CAZGXT010000128.1:0-8512 GCA_964529675.1 uncultured Caulobacterales bacterium | reverse complement strand
CCGAGCCAGGTGCCGCCGTTCGGCGGTTCGCTCGGGGTGTGCAGGCCGTAGACCAGGATGGCGAGCGCGCACAGCCCGGCCGCGACCTTGAGGAAGAAGAAATTGCGATAGCTGACGTAGGACTCGTGCATGGCGCTCAGGCTCGCGGCGCGCTCAACGCGCGATGGCCATGAACTCGGCCGGGCTCACGCGTATCGCCGCGCCCGTCGGGCAGGCGCGCACGCAGGCCGGGCCGCCGGACTGGTCCTTGCACATGTCGCACTTGACCGCCTTCTTCGCCTGCGACTTGTCCTCGCTGTGCAACCGGCTGCCGGGCGCGGGGCCCTGGCCGAACAGCAGCCACTTCCACAGGCTCGGCTTCTCGGGCTCGCCCTTGACCGCCATCTGGATCACGCCGTAAGGGCAGTTCTGCTCGCAATTGCCGCAGCCGATGCAGTTGTCGGCGATGTAGACCTCGCCCTCGGCGGTGCGGTGGATGGCGTCCGGCGGACACTCCTTCATGCAGTGCGGATGCTCGCAATGTCGGCACGAGGTCGGCACGTGCACGCTCGCGTAGCTCGGACCCGCGCGCCGATCGAGCAGCGAGGTGCCCTTGTGGGTATCCGCGCAGGCCTTCTCGCAGTTGTCGCAGCCGACGCACAGCGACTCGTCGATGAGCAGCACGTCGGTCGCCTCGCCGATGCCCTGCGCGACCAGGAATTCGATCATGTTGCCGGCGCTCTTGCGCACGCCGCGCTGGCGCGCGCTCGCCGACAGGCGTTCCTGGGCGCGGGCCTTCAGCTCGGTCTCGAGATGCGGGAAGCACGCCAGCAGCTCACGGAACACCACGCCTGGCAGCTCGATGGTCTCGGTCGCGACGGCGGCACGCACGGTCGCGGTACGGGTCGACTCGGTGAGCAGCGCCAGTTCGCCGACGTAGTTGCCGGACGGCAGGTAGGCGATGACGATTTCGCGCCCGCCTATCTCGTGGGACACGGTCACGGAGCCCGAGCGAATGAGGTGCAGCGAATGCGCCGGATCGCCCTCCTCGAACAGCGCCTCGCCCGGCGCGAACTGGCGGATGCGCGCGGTGCGCGCCACTTCCACCAGGTCGTCGTCCGGCACGTCGGGCGCGATGTGCATGCGGATCGCGCGCAGCAGGAAGGTCTCGTCGACCGTGCGGCGCACCGACTCCACCGACTGGATGAGCTTGTTCATCGAGCGCCGCGGCGTCTCGATCAGCACGCAGTCCGGACCGGCGATGATGGTCGCGGCGCGGCGCCGGCCGGAGATGAGCGACATCTCGCCGAAGAAGCGTCCGACGCCGAGTTCCACCGTGCGGTTCGGGTTGTCCGGATCGATCTGGATGTAGACCTTGCCGCGCAGGATGGAGAAGAAGGTGTTGGTGTAGTCGTTGATCTTGATCACCGCCTCGCCCTCGGCGGGCGTGCGGATCTCGGAATCGAGCAGGAACTCGCGCAGCTGCAGCGGCGTGAGCCCGGCGAACAAGGGAATGTTCGAGCGGATCTGCACGATCGCGAGATTGACCTTGGTGAGTCCCGGCACGTGCGCGAACTTGGCGCGCAGGAGGCCTTCGTCGGCCGGCTCGACGTCGCGCCCGCAGATGAACTCGACGACCTCGTAGCCCTGGTTGATGCACTGCTTGATCAGCGGGTAACCGGCCAGCGCGCCGATGATGTAGAGCCCGGGCACGTTCGATTCGTAGCGCGGCGAGACCGAGGGCACGGCGGCCGGATCCTCGCTCGGGGACACCACGCCGCAGGACTCGACGAAGGCGCGCGGCGGGAGCGCGCCCAGGCGCGCGATGATGCGATCGCACAGCACCTCGGCGAGCCCGTCCTTGGTCTTGACCTGGAAATGCAGGCGCTTGCGCGAGGGATCGTCACGCTCGAGCGCGGTGACGGCCTTCGGGCTCGCGTTGTACATGCACTCGATCTGACCGCTGTCGATGGCGCGCGTGATGTCGCGCAGGTTGCCGTCCTTCGCGCGGGTGAACTCGTCGCGGCGGTTCAGGATGATGACATTGTTGCGCGCAGCGAGCGCCAGCGCGTTCTCGATGGCCGCGTCGCCCGCGCCGACCACCACGATGGTCTCGCCGCTGTAGGCGTCCGGGTCGTCCAGCTGGTATTGCACGTCCGGCAGGTCGTCGCCCGGCACTTCCATCTTGCGCAGGTTGCCCTGCAGACCGATGGCCAGCACCACGTGCTTGGCGCGGATCACCTCGCCGTCGCCGAGCTTGAGATGGAAGTCGCCCTGCTCGCCCTCGATGGCGGTGACCGCCGCGCGGTAGCGCACATTGGCGCCGGTCTGGGTGATACCGCGCTGCCAGGTGTCCAGGATGCGCTCGCGCGTGCCGGCCTCGAAGCCGATGGCGGCGCGCAGCGGCAGCTGCCCCGGCTCGGCCATCACGTGCTTGCCCTTCTGGTAGCGGTAGATGGTGTTGGCGAGCTGCGGCGCCGCTTCGAGCAGGATGTGCGAGGTCTGGGTCTCGGCGGCGCGCGCGGCGGCCGACAGGCCGCCCGGTCCCGCGCCGACGATGGCGATGGTATAGCGTTCGCTCGCCATGGCGCCTACTTCAGCGCGCTGGCGAGCGTCTGCATCTCGCCACTGAAGCGTGCCGGCTGGTAGGCGTTCTGGTCCTGGAGAACTTCGTACAGCACCTTGATCTGCTGGGCTAGCGTCTTGCTCCGCGCGTCGTCCAGGGCCTTGGCGTCCGCCAGGCTGTCGGTCAGCGCGTGCACCGCCATCACCGCCTGCTCGGCGGCGGCGTAGTCGCGATAGTCGCCGGCCACGCCGCCCGCGACGATGCTGTCCAGCATGGCGCGGGTCTCATCCGAGCTGAAGGTATGGGCGAGGATCTTGCCCTGCACCTTCTTCACGAGCTCGCTCAAGCCACGCGCCGCGCCCAGCGTCGCCTCGCGCGAGTCGAGGCTCGCCTTGTGCAGGGCCAGCAGGCCGTCATGCAGCTGCGTGGCGAGATCCGGCGCGATGGCCTTGGCGAGGTACAGCAGCATCAACACGTGCGCGTCGTTCACGCGCGGCACACCCGGCGGCAGGCCGGTGGTCGCGCGCGGCGCCCAGCGCGGCTCGCTCACCACGTGATGGCAAGCGTGGCAGTCGAAGAACGCGAACTCCGGCAGCACGCTCTTGCCCTGCCACTTGTCGCTGGTGAAGAGCTCGAAGGTGCGCAGCGCCGCGGCGGCCTGACCCACGGCCCACACCTGCACGTGGGGCGCGAGCTGCTTGCGCGCGCGGTAGTCCGCGTCGACGCGGTAGTGCGCGGGCTGCAGCAGGGTGTAGGTATCGAGTTCGAAGGACAGGCGCGGATGGCCGGCGCCCATCAGGCGGTGGTTGGCGAACTTGTCCTGGTTGCCAAGGTGGCAGGACAGGCACAGCGCGGCGCGCGACACCGGCTCCTCGGTGCGGTACATGCCGGCCTTGATGTTGTCCTCGCGGCTCGCCTCGCCGGTGACGTGCTGGCCGAGCCACTTGGACGCCGGGCCGTGGCAGGACTCGCAGCCGACGCCGTCGGACAGCTGGAAGCGCTTGCCGCGCACGTCGGCCGGCACGAAGGTCGCGTGGCAGGCGAGGCACTCCGGCGCGGACGCCGCGTCACCGAGCCCCAGGTTCTGCGCGATGCGCTTGCCCTTGTCTTCGAGCAGCACGCGGTAGGCCTTGGCATGGGCGTCTTCGCGATGCCAGGTCAGGAACTCGGTCTGGTTGATGCGCGCGTCGCCCACCGGGTGTCCGGCGCCGTGACAGGTGGAGCCCGCGCAGGTCACCACGCCGAGATACTTCGGCGGTCCGTCGGGGCTTTCCTCGGCGCGCGCGACACCGAAGGCGCCGGCCAGCAGCAGGCCGAAGGCCAGTGCCAGCACGCGCCATAGGGGCGGCAGGGCAACCGGCGATGGAGTAGCGATACGACGCCTCATGTTCCTGGATCCTGTGCGCATGGCGCTATTGATTCCCGAGCGCGGTGGCGAGACCGTCCAGCGCCGCGACGAAGGTCTTCGCGCGGTAGGCGCGTTCGTCCGCGACCGCCGCGTAGACGCCGTCCAGGGCCTGGTTGGCCCGCGCATACTTATCGGCGGAAAGCGCCTGTTGCTCGAACTCGGCCGCCACCAGCGTGGCCGACGCCATGGCGATGGTCTCCGCCGCGCCATAGCCGAGCGCCGCCTCCTCGCGCGCCAGCGCGAGCAGCGCGACTAGCACCGCCGCGGTGTCGCCGTCCCGCCGGCCGCGGGCCTCACAGGCGCGCGCCAGCGTGTCCAGCCGCGCGCCCAGGCGCGCCACCGTCGCCGTGCGCCGTTCGCGGTCGAACAACGCTGTCTGCAATGCGCGGGTGTCCTCGCGCAGACCGTCGACTTCCGTCGGCGACACCACGCTCGCCACCGCGCGCAGCGCGAGCAGCGGCGCATCGTTGACCGACAGGCCACCCGGTCCGACGCCGGGGCGCGGGCGGTAGTCGGCATCCGTGCTGATCGGCCGATGGCAGGCCTGGCAGTCGTAGTTGGCGAGTTCCGGGAACAGGCCCTTGCCGTGCGCCCGCTCCACCTGGCCGAGCAACAGGCGCGCGGCCTGCAACTGTCCGGCGGTCCACAGTTCGAGATGAGAGGCCAGCGGCTTGCGCCGCCGGTAATCGGCGTCGGCCAGGTAATGATAGGGCTGGGCCGCGCCGTAGGTATCGAGTTCGAAACGCAGGCGCGGATGGCCGGCGCCGTAGAGCGCGTGGGTGATGCCGCGCTGCGCGTCGCCCTGGTGACAGGACAGGCACAGCGCCGCGCGCGGCGCGGCGAGGTTGGTCGGGTACAGGCCGGCCGCGACGCTGTCCGCGTGGCGCGAGGTGGGCTGCACGTGGGCCTTCAGGAACTGGCTGCCGGGCCCGTGGCAGCTCTCGCAGCCGACGCCCGCGCTCAAGGAAAACTTTGGGCCGCGCTGCGCGACCGGCACGAAGGTGCTGTGGCACACCAGGCACTCGGGCGCGGCGGTGGCGTCGGCCACGCCGAACTTGCGCGCGATGGCCTGGCCCTTGTCGCCCGCCAGGTGTTCGTAGGCCTTGGCGTGCGGATCGTGGGCCTGCCACACCAGGCGCTCCTTCATGCTCACGGTTGCGTTGCGCCAGGGCTCCTGCGAGCCGTGACATTCGCTCGAGCCGCAAGTGTCGACGCCGAGGAAGCGCGCGTCGCGATCCACCGGCAGGCTCGGCAACGCCTCGCCGGCCGCGGCCACGAGCGCCGACAGCAGCAAGCCTGCCAGCGTCAGCGAGCGCATCGCCCTCATGATTCCCGCCCCGCTCGTGGTCGCCGCCATGCTCAGAACTTCATGCGCATCTCGGCACGGATGCCGGCCAGGTTCGCCTCGTGCTCCCGCACCCCGTAGATCGCGTCGGTGCGGAAGATCCATCGCTTGGTTAGCGGCCGCTGGTAGCGCGCGCCCAAGGCGTACTGGTGACCCTTGGCGACCCGCCCGGGCTCGTTGTCCTCGTCGAAGGGATTCAGCCCCGCGAACTCCACCACCACCTGCTGCTCGAGGTTGAACAGGTAGCTCACGCCGAGTGCACCGCCCCAGGTGTCGTTGGCGGTGTCGTCGAGCTTGGGAAAGCCGGTCAGACCGTCGGTCTCGAAGTTGATGCCGGTGTTGCGCAGCACGCCGCCCGCGCCGAAGTCGCGCGCCAGCGACTGCGGACGGCGCGAGCCGAAGAAGAAGTTCGCGTAGGGCACGAGCGTCAGCGGCTTGCTGGTGATGAGCGAGTTCTCGAGCAGCAGCAGCCAGCCGTCGGCGGTGCGTCGCAGGCCGCGGCCCGGATCGTCCTGGCCGAAGTTGTAGATCATGCGCACCGAGTTCGAGACCTTGCCGAAGTAGCGCTTGGTCACCGCCAGCGTGAGGTTGTGATAGCTGAAATCGCTGCCGAGGAAGTCGCGCGTGTCGTCGGTGTAGCCATAGCCGGCCTCGATGTACATCTCGCGCGTCTCGATGAAGATCGCGGTGCCGTAGAGGTTCGCGCCGTGGTCTTCCTTCTGACCGTTCTTCAACAGCGCACCGGTGGTGACGCGGTCCGAGCCGGCGAAGAAGGTGATGTCCATGTTGGAGATGTCGAGCAGTGCGCTGTTCCGCGCCGGGATGGTGATCGCGCCGCCGAGGATCGCGTCGTCCATCCAGATGCCGTTCTGCAGCACCATCGGCATCAGGCCAAAGGCTATCGGGATGTCGTAGAGGTTGTACTCGTCGGTGATGCCGGCGGCGATCTGACCGAGGTCGCCTTCGAAGAACAGGGTCTCGGGCACGGCGTCGAGCAGGATCTCGTGATCGCCGAAGCGATCGCGCTGGTTGCCGGCGAACTCGACGCGGGTGAAGCGTCCCACGCGGTTGCGATCGAGCGGACGCAGGAAGGCGTGGATGCGCTCGGTTGCCGTCAGGCGCAGATCGAGATCAAGATTCAGACGCGCGGCGAAGTTGCCGGTGTCGACCTTGCCGTTGTCGTTGTAGCCGGGGCCGATGCGGAAGTCGCCGTAGGCGAGCAGCTGCGGACGCGCCGGGTTCTTGTCGCCGAAGATGGTGATGCCGTTGCCGAGCGGCCCCGGCTGGTACATGGGATACCCCCACTCGATGGGCGGGCGCGGGCCCACCACGGCGCGCTTGCCGCCGTAGATCGCGAGCTGCGCCTTGACGTCATAGGGCTTGTCCGCGTAGGTCGGATCGGGGCCGAACAGCTCGCGCGTGACCTCGGCGGGCGCGGCGTGGGGCGACATCTCCACCTCGCGCGGCTTGGCGTGGTCGCCGTGCACCTTGCCGTCGGTCGGCTCGGGGATGGCCGGCAGGGTCGTCTCCGTCACTGGCTTGCGGCGCGGCAGCTCGGCGGCCTGCGCGCCGCTGGCCAGGATCGCGGCCAGCACGGCCGCCACCAGGGTAGGAACGGTGCGCGCGCTCATTTGACCTCGAACTCCGCTGCCTGCGGGTGGATGTCGATCATCCACTCGTTGATCGACTGCTCCATGTCCACGGTCGCGCCGACGAACTTCATGAAGTAGATAGGCTCGGCGCGGCTGCGCATGCGCGACTGCAGCTTGTACTTGCCCGGTTTGCTGAAGGCCGAAGCCGGGATCGAGTACTTGATCTTGCGCGACGCCAACGGCGGCAGGCTGCGGCCCTCCATGCGAATGAAGGGCGGATGGTTCAGCACCGTGGTCGGCACGCCCGGCGGGCGGATGTGCGGCAGCTGGTCGAAGTCGAAGTTGACCGGCAGGTACATCTCGCGATCGGTGCCCTTGACGTTGGTGGTCAGGAACTTGGTCTGCAGGTTGAACAGCTGGCTGTCGTAGGGGACCTTGCCGGCCGCCACGTCGAGCGAGTGGATGTCGGCCATGTCGCCATTGCTGTCGACATAGCCGGACTCCCACACGCGCTGGCCCTCGGGGTCGATCAGCGCGACGTTGAACCACAGTTCGGGCTGCGCGCCGAGCGAGCCGGACGGCAGGTTGTGGCCCTTGTCGACGTTGGTTAGGAGGTAGTGCAGCTTGAGCTTCTCACCGACCTTGGGCTCGCCCTTGAAGAACGGCCCGTCGATCTTCATCGAGTTCTCCATCACCTCGATGCGCGAGCGCTTCTTGTCGTTCAGCAGCTTCTCGTTCAGCGAGATGACGTAGCGCGCTTCCTCGCGATCGGCGCGCGCCGCCCACTCGGCGGGGAACTCGGTCTTGATCTCGCCCTTCTCGACCTTGTCCTCCCAGGCCGGATCGCCCCAGGGCTGGCGATAGTCGAACTTGAGCCAGGTCTCGATGCCCCAGCGCTGCGCGCGGGGATTGAACGGGAAGATGCCGGGGTGGGCAATGGGATAGCCCGGGCCGAACATCATGTGATTGGAATGGCGCTGGTTGGGGTCGCCGACCGTCTGGCCGTTGACCACCGCGATGGGCCAGGTCTCGTAGCCGAGCGGCTCGCCCGGCACCTTGCCCATGTGGCAGGCCTGGCAGCTGATGCCCTCCTTGGCCGCCGGCGCGCCGCGGTACTGGTCCCACACCACTTCGAGCTTGATGCCGGGATGCACCGCCACCTGGTGGCAGGACACGCAGAATTCGCTCTTGGAAATCTGCTCGAACTTGATCGGCGCTGCGTGCATGGGCGTGCCCGGCTGGCCGGGCGAGAGCGACACGCCGTACTCGGCGGACTTGCCGGCGACCTCGGCATAGGCCTGGCCGACGCCGGTGTTGTAGATGGGCTTGTTGATGTCGCCCGGCTCGACGTGGCGCTCGCCGTTGACCTTGCCGAACTGCGCCGAGACGCGATGACAGGTGACGCAGGTGATGCCCTCGCGGGAAATCGGCGAACGCTCCCACAGCGGCGCTTCGCGCGGCTCGGCCATCTGTGTGCCGATCTGCGCGTGGCAGCGCACGCAGAAGGTGCCGATGGTGCCCGAGGCCAGGTCGCTGATGGCCTGCTCGAACTTGTGGAACATGGGCGAGATGGAGGCGTAGGCGTGATTGGACACCGCCCACTCCCAGAACACCTTGGGATG
>CAZGXT010000127.1:0-8578 GCA_964529675.1 uncultured Caulobacterales bacterium | reverse complement strand
TGCAGTGGCTGATGTTCCAGATGGGCGGCGTCGGCCCGATGTTCGGCCAGGTGCATCATTTCCTGCGCGCGGCGAAGGAGCCGGTGCCGTACGCGATCGAGCGTTATGTGACCGAGACGCGGCGGCTCTACGGCGTTCTCGACCGGCAGCTCGCCGGCCACGAATGGCTGGCCGGCGGCGAATACACCATTGCCGACATGGCGACCTATCCCTGGGTCGCGCGCCATGAATGGCACAAGACCGACCTCAAGGATTTTCCCGGCGTCAAACGCTGGTTTGACATGATGTCGGCGCGGCCGGCGGTGCAGCGCGGGATGGCGGTGCCGAAAATTTGATTCTTGATAGCGCCATGTTTTTCAGGACAAAGAAAACCGGTTCAAAGAAGATACCGGGTTCAATTGGTGGGAAATTTCCGAGACGGATACCGGTGACCCAGTACGAGGGCGACTTTCATGAGTTCGAATCAGCGAAGGTTCCCGTCAAGGTGTGGTTGCCGGAGCCGATGGATTTGATTCTGCGCGAATTGTCGGAGTATTTTGTCCTGAGTCGCACCGAACTGATCAAGCAGACACTGTTCATCTATGTGTATGGACGATACCGCTTTGAGCAAATGCGTCTGCAGAAGAAAGGTTTTTTTGCGCCGCCCATTCTGTTCTCCCGCTCCGGGGACCGCACCAAAACCCCGCTGCGCAAATCGACAAAGTCCGAGGAGGAAGCACTGAAAAATCCGGTAGACACCGGTGACTGGGATGGCGACGAGCCGGCGACTCAGGCATCCCTCGGCAAAAATTTTTTCAATTACAAAGTCTGGATGCCAGAGCGCATGCGCGACGACGCGGCCCGCCTTGCCGACCATGCCGGAATCAAACTGTCGCATTTCATCCGCGAAGTGTTGATATCCACCTATATGGGACATCTGCGTCTGCCGGAGCGTGATGAAATGCTGCGTGGTCTGCCGGAGGCGGACGGGGACTAGCGGTTTTTTTGCTCCGGCGATTCCGCCGGACGCCGGAAATAATAGGGGAACTTTGCCCGAAGTCGGGCCGGGCCGGCTAGATTGGTGATTCATCCACCAACACCGGTGCTCCATGTCCGCTCTCCAAATGCCCCGTGTTTTACCCGGGAACGCCAACCCGGCAATGTCACCGCTGCTGCAGTTGCGTGCGCAGCACGCGCCCGGCCTCTTTGGTTTTGATCGGCTGCACCATCCGCGGCCGCGCGCACTGTCGTTGCGCGAAGCGGCGACTCCGGTCGTGTTTCCGGAGCGTCTGGCGCGCCATTATGGTCGTCCGCCCCGGCTTGCCGACCGCTGGCTGCCGGTCCCGATTCCCGATGCGCTGGCCAGGTCATCGGGCTGCGGCGTCTCGATGGATGCGGGGCGCGCCTTGCTGCGGGAGCGGCTGGCCAAGCTTTGCGCCTGGCTGGATGCACAACTTGAGCTTGCACCCTGTGTGACGGTACAGGGGGCGAGCCGGCTGGTGACGGTGTTCCAGTGTGTCGGATTCCGGGTGGATCACGTGGCTCGCCGGGTCTTTGCCGCGCGCGTCGATGCCCGGGGCAATGCACGGTCGCTGGACATCGACGTCGAACTGCGCGCCCCGCTCTGCACCGCGCAATGGCTGACCTGGGTCATCGAGAATTTGTCCCTGAGTACCGCCGCCGGCCAGCGCGCGCTGTTCGCTGCGCCTGGACAGGCCGAAGCGCATGACCGCTGGCTGATTGCCACGGCATATGGATTTTTGCGTCACGAGCCGCGGTTTGTCTGGCTGCGACAGGTCGGTTTGCCTCGCGCACTGGGGCTTGATGCAACGCTGTCGGCGCTCGCGGTTCGCGCCCGGCCGGCGCGCGTCCAGGGGCAAATGCCACGCAGCACTTATAACCTCGTATGGGAGCACGAAACCCGCTTCCGTCAGGTCGCACGCGAGAATCCGCAGCTGCTGCGTCTCCTTGAATCTTGCCTGCGCGACGGGGTGCTGCCGCTCAAGGGCGACCCGGTTGCCGAACTGCGCGACTACTTCCGGCGCAGCGGTTGCTCCGAGGCCGCTTGGCGTTACGTGCACCGGCACGGTGATCGCCTGTTCGGCGAGGCCTGCCGCATGGCGTCCAACCGCCATCTGTCGCAAGTCTGTGTGGCCTACCTGCTCGCGCTGGACCGGGCGGGATTGCCGCCGCCACCGCCGCCGTCGATGGCGCGGGCATGGTTTCGTTGCTACGTCGAACCCGGTCGTGACCGGCAGTTGTTTTACAAGCGCTGGTGCTCCGTGCATCCCTCGGTGATTCGTGCCGTTCTGCTCGAAGCCGATGCCCGGCGCTCTGCGCCGGACCTTCCCCATTTCGTCAATGAGGCTGTGGGCGTGCTGCACTGGGCCATTGCCACGGCGCATGTGCTGGACAAGCCGCAGGCACGCGCCGGCTGGGGCTGGTTGCGCCGGCGCTGTCAGGCCTGGTATGCGGAGAGGGAAAGGGCGGACGCCTTGCGCTATCCGGACTGGGGTTCGCCGCTGCCGCGCATGGCGATCGGCCGTTTTGAAGTATGGCCGCTGACGAACGGCGCCGCGCTGGTGGATGAGGCCTTCGCGATGCGAAACTGCTTGGAAACCTATGCTGTGCGCTGCGTTGCGGGCGAGGTTTGCCTATTCTCACTGCGCTGCGCTGTAACCGGAAAACGAATGGCTACCCTCGGGCTTTGCCGGGACCAGACGGGGAAGCTCTGGCTGATGTTCGATGTTCGGCGGTTTGCCAACCGACCGCCGACGGTTGAACTGCAGCGACTGGCTGCGGAAGTGGTAGAGCGGTCCAATGCATGCCGAGCACGACGAATGATTGGTGGTAGATGTATCGATGCAAATAATTGATTTTAAAGTATATTCTGAGGAACTTTCGGTGCTGCCTGACGGCGCGACTCGCATCATCACGACGCCGACGAAGCTGCATGTCCCGGACGGCATCCGCCGCAGTATCACGTGGATTCCCGATCTGGCCTGGCTGCGCATTTACGACCGGCTGCACAACGGTGCGGCGTATTTTGTGCCGCGATGGCCCGGTTCGGAGGAATGTTTTTTCATCAAGTATGGCTACGCCGATGACAAGTTCATGTTGAGACCGAGCCGGCTGCTGGTCGTACAGCGGAAAACCGGTGAGATTTTTTATCAGGGTTTCGCGAACGATGAGGGCTGACAGCGGGCTGACAGCGCGGATCGGCAAGTACCCGGTATCGGGTATATTCGCTGCAGACCATAAAAACTGAAAAAACATGCGGGCGTGATGGCGGACAAGTACGAACACTATTCCCGGGAAGAACTGATCCGGCTGCTGCGCGAGCGCGACCGCAAGCCGAAGTTCGGCTTGGTCTGGGAGCGCGACGAGATTGACCACGACAATTCGCTCAACGACGATTTTGTCGCGCTCGATGTGGTGCCGGAACTTTCGGCAGGCGAAGGGCCTTGGCGCAATCTGGTCATCGAGGGCGACAATTTCGATGCGCTGCGTTATCTGCGGATGACCCACACCGGCAAGGTGCGCTGCATCTACATCGATCCCCCGTACAACACCGGCAACAAGGATTTCATTTACAACGACCGCTTTGTCGACAAGGAAGACGTCTACAAGCACAGCAAATGGCTGGAATATCTCTATCGCCGCCTGTTGCTCGCGCGCGAGCTGCTGGCCGAGGATGGCGTGCTGCTGGTATCGATCAATGACGAAAACCGCGCCAAGCTCGAATTGCTGCTAGATCAGATATTTCCAGGCATGCGGCTGGGGTCGTTTGTATGGCGGACCCGCCAAGGATCCAACGCTGATCAGGCCTGTTTCCTCAGTGTGGATCACGAGCACATTCTGGTCTACGGTGGGCCAGGATTTCGCTTCTCCGGGTTTGAGAAAAGCTATGAGATGTATTCCAATCCGGATAACGATCCAAGGGGCGATTGGCGAGCCTCTGACTTAACTTTGGGCTTTTCCCACAAAGAGCGCCCCAATCTCTACTATCCAATAGTCGATCCGAAAACAGGCATTGCCTACCCTGCAAATCCGGATCGGGTGTGGGTTTATGCGACCCGAGAACGGCTGAAGGATGGTCAGCAGGTGCAGGCCAAGACCATCGAAGAGTTCATCGAACTCGGGCAAATCCTGTTTCCGGTCAAACAAAAAGTGGTGCAGTGGAACAGTCTGGACGAATTGCTGGCGGCTATTGATGCCGGAGAAGTGCCGAAAACAGGAAAGAATCCGATTCTCCGGCGTGATCTGCCTGACCTGGAGCAATGGGTCGGCCGCAAGGTAGGCTTTGGCCGCCCGGCCTTCAAGCGCTATAAGGCCGATTTGCGCAATCAGAACCAGCCGGTCAGCAGTTGGATTGTTCCGAAGTTCGAGGCCGGTGAATACGAAGCCGAGAACGCCGTGGTATCGGGCACCAATCAGGAGGGCGCACGTGCCCTTGCGCAGATTTTCGGCTCCAAGCCATTCAATTACCCAAAGCCCCCCTCGCTGCTGAAGGCGCTGATTTCTCAGGCTACCCGCGATCACGATATTGTGTTGGATTTTTTCGCCGGTTCGGGGACAACGGCGCAGGCCGTTCTGGAGCAAAACAAGGAGGATGGCGGCCAGCGAAGGTTTATTCTGGTGTCCAGCACGGAGGCCACCCAAAACGACCCCGAGAAAAATGTCTGCCGCGACGTTTGCGCGGCCCGGGTGAGCAGAATCATCGAGCAATTGGCGACAAGAGACGCATTTGTTTATCTGCGGGCGGGACGCATCCCTGCAGAGCGGGTGCTGACCGATATTCGCCATGAACAAGTCTGGCTTTCTCTGCAGTTGATCCACTTTTCGGGGATTGAGGCTTTTGATCCAAAAGAGAATCTGCAGGTGGCGCATGGTGTGCCGGTGACGGTCGCCTATCTGCCTCGCCTCGACGAAAAGGCTGCGCAAGAGATCGCGCTTATCGCGGGGAATCTGCCCAAGCTGGTGCTGTATTCGTGGCAGCCAGCGCAGTTGCGGGAACGGATTCAGCTGCCGAATGTAGTGTTCGAGAAAATCCCGGAGTTTCTGGTCGCCCGCTTTGGAGGTGATCGATGATGATTCACCCCGAGCAGTATCAGAAAGACGCGGTCGATAATGTCCTGGGCATTTTTCGTTATGCCGAGGGGCAGATTGCCGAGGCGATGGATGACGAAAGTCGCCGCAATGCGGTCGCCCACAACGGCAGCGTGTTGATCCAGGCGCCGACCGGGGCGGGCAAGACACTGATGGCGGGCATGGTGGCCGAACGGTTTTCGAAGGACACCAAGGTGGTCTGGTTCTGGTTCACGCCGTTTTCGGGTCTGGTGGAGCAGGCACGGGCGGCCATGCGCGGGCAGTTTCAGGGCCTGCGCATCCGCGATATTCAGGCGGACCGGCTGGCGATGGGCACCCGGAGCGGGGATGTGTTCGTATCGACCTGGGCGTCCGTGGCCGCCAGCAACAAGGAAAGCCGCAGGTTGCGTACCGACGGTGACCTTTCACTGGCGCTCGACACCTTGGTGCCCTCCTTGCGGGAAGCGGGTTTCCGCATCGGCGTGGTGATCGACGAGGCGCACCACACCTTCAGTTACGGCACCGAAGCGGTTCGTTTCTACAACACAGTCCTGCGGCCGGAATTTTCCCTGTTGATCACGGCGACGCCTGATGACGCGGATGCCGAGCGCTTCAAGCAGGCGGCCGGCATTGCGGTTTTGCACCGTGTCACGGTCAGCCGCAAGGATGCCGTGGACAAGGGGCTGATCAAGGAAGGCATCAAATCGATTGCCTATCTGGCCCCTGATGACCAAAAGGCACTGGTCGATTTTCAGCTCGCGGCACTCAGCGATGCCCGGGACGTGCATGCCCAGATCAAAGCGCAACTCAAGGCGCAGGGCATCAACCTGATGCCCCTGATGCTGGTGCAGGTGGCATCCACCGACAATAGCGTGCAGGAGGCGAGAAAACGCTTGTTGCAATTAGGGTTCCGCGAGGAGGCGATTGCGTCCTATACCGCCAACGAACCCAGTGATGATCTGCTGTCGGTGGCGCTGGATGAAACCAAGGAAGTGTTGATTTTTAAACTGGCGGCAGCCTTGGGTTTCGATGCGCCGCGTGCCTTCACTTTGGTATCAATGCGGGGTGCTAGGGATACCGATTTCGGCATTCAGGTTGTGGGTCGGATATTGCGGGTGCACCGGGATCTGCGCCGTAGGGAACTGCCAGAACTGTTGCGTTATGGGTATGTGTTCCTCGCCGACGCGGACAATCAGACTGGTCTGACCAGCGCGGCTGACAAGATCAACGCCATCAAGACCGAACTGTCAGAAATCAGCCCTTATGCGATGGTGGTCCGGATTGCAGGGCAAACCCAGATTCAGGTGGTCACCGATAACGGTCAACCCCAGATGTTTCCGATTTCGGCTGATCGGTATCGTGATGTGGTTATGCCCACCGAGCAAACAATGGGGCTGGCGGGGCAGCAGGCCCAGACGCCGATGTCCCAGGGTTTGCTGTCTTCATTGTTGTTGCCGGAAATGCCTGATTCAACTTCGAGTGCGGCGGGCTCCAAGCCTGCTGCCGGGGATGCAGCAAAGCCGTTACTCCCGGGAAATACAGTTTTTTCCCTTAAAGCCGGAATTCCCAGGGTATTCAAGCGTGAGCTGCTGCCGATTGCGACCGATGAATTGCTGAAATGTATCGGGGCGACTGTAGCCATTGACGAAAAGGTGTTCACGAGTGGATTGAAGGAAAAGGCTGCGGTCACCCGGCGGGAGGAGGAGATTTTTACCCGTCAGATTGGCGACCGCGTAGTGCAAGTGCGGCTGTCCCGGGCTGAAATAGCAAGGCGCGCCCAAAAAGTGCTGTTCGAGCCGGATTATCTCGATCCCCGCGATTTGCACGATACGCTGATCCAGCGCTTGCGTGCCGAGTATGAGCGCCACGGTATAGATGCGGATGACGAGCGGCTGGACGTGGCGTTGAACCTGATCCTGGTGAGCCATCCGCACCTGGTGCGGATGGCTGCACGGAAATGTGCCGCCCAATACAAGGACGTGGTTGATACGGCGCTGTTGCCGGAAGGCATCAGTCATCCGCCGGGGGCGCGCACCTCACGATTGAACGTTTATGGGGTCATGCCCGCTGATCTGAACCGCGATGAAAGCGCCTTCGCGGAGCTACTCGACAGCGACACTTCTGGCACGGTGGAGTGGTGGCATCGCAATGAACCGCGAAAACCCTGGTCTGTCGGCATCGTGCTGCCGAACGGGGGACAGTATTTCCCAGATTTTGTGGTGAAGGTCAGCGGCAGAACCAAAGGCGACGGACTGCTCCTGATCGAGGTCAAAGGCGACCACATTCTTAACAAGACTGATGATCTCGATAAGTCGATTTCCGAGCACAAGGTCTACAAGCGCCCGATGATGGTTGTTCGCGAGGATTCGGGGCGATTCATGGTCGTTGAGTTCAAAGAGGGCTTCGGTCGTAATGAGCTGGATCGAGTGTTCCAGCTTGATTTGCTGAAACATTTCTAAAAATGTCAATAAAAACAATAAGTTATGATGTTTCCTTTGGCGGGCATTGTTTTCACAACTCATCGGCTTTGAGTCACCAAACTCGAATGCTGGCTTGTCCGCGAACGATTATGTTTTGCCCGAGTCCAAATAAAGCCTATAATTTTTATAGGTGAGCCCAAAGATACGACTGCTGGAACTGACGGGAACCCGCGCCTTGCAAATCATCCGCGAGGCAGCGAAGGATTCGTCACGGGTCTATCTGACAACTCATGCGCAGCAACGCATGAGTACCAGAAAAATTACGCTGGTCCAGCTTTTGCGCGTCTTGCGCGCAGGCCGGATCAGCGAAGGGCCAGTACGGGAAGTCATCAAAGGAGGGTGGAAATGCACGGTGGAACATCACACGGCGGGGGATTCAGTCGGTGTGGCAGTAGCCATTGAGTCGATTCAGTCGACCGGGGTTACGGTCATTACGGTGTATCACATTACCGATTAGGGTCTGGCTATGTTGAAGTACACGGGGTGCGGACTGCGGAACGTCTGGCTGCAGAACGGCTACACCAGGAAAAAAACCCCGTATGGGGTGGCGGTGGCGATCCAGGATGTGGAGGGGTTGCATCGCGCCTTGGCGAAAGCCATCACGCGTAAGCCTAAGCTGACGGGCGCGGAGTTCCGATTTATCCGCAAGGAACTCGATCTTTCGCAGTCGGCCTTGGGACGCATGTTCGGTTTTGAAGCACAGACGATCGCGTTGTGGGAAAAGAACAAGCAGCGGGTGCCCAAACTTGCCGACAAAATGCTGCGGCTGATCTATCGCGAGCATGCTGAGGGCAACGTGAAGATTCGGGAGCTGATTGATCGCGAAAACGATCTGGACCGCAAGAATCACGATGCGGCCAAGATGATTTTTGTGGATACCGCGCGAGGGTGGGTTTCCAAGGCTGCCGCCTGAGCTTTCACAGGCGCTGTGCCGCTCACTGCAGTCTGGCTGAAGCCTCAGCGCCGCCCGTGCCGTTGCAGCAGGCGCACGATTTCCGCGGTGTCGAGTTCGGGATTGGTGCGCAGGGCCG
>CAZGXT010000126.1:0-8598 GCA_964529675.1 uncultured Caulobacterales bacterium | reverse complement strand
TTGACGCGCACGCACGGCCAGTTGAGGCGCGCGGCGACCTGCTCGATATGGGTCGATTTTCCGGTGCCGTGATAACCCTGCACCATCACGCGGCGATTGTGCGCAAAACCTGCAAGGATCGCCCGCGTCGTCTGCGGATCAAAGCGGTAGGCGCTATCGATCGCCGGCACGTATTCGTTAGGCTTGGAAAAGGCCGGCACGCCGCCGGCGAAATCGACGCCGAACGCTGTTTTGGCGTCAACCCGGACATCGGGCTTCTCCAGGAATTTATCGTCGGTCACCGGCATGAACATAGCCCCAAAAACGGCCCGGACCCTTGCCCGAACGCCCGCGGAATTCAAGGGCCGCAGACAGGGGCGCAGCGCCGCTGGCGGTCAACAAAATCCGGCCTTCTTCAGGATGTGATGGGCCCGGACGACATCCTGCAACTGACCTTCTGCGCTGCGGTCCCCGCCATTGACGTCCGGGTGAAAGCGCCGAAGCAGCTCCGCATAGCGCTTCCTGATATCGGCGGCGGGCGCCGAGACCGGCAGGTCGAGCGTCTGGAACGCCTTCGATTGCAGTTTTGAAACCGGCCGGCCGTCCCGCGTCTCAGGGCGATTGCGCTGGGAGGCGCGAACGGCTTCGGAAAAAATTCCGAATGCATCGCGCAAATCCGCCGGGCCTCGGGCACGGGCGGCGGCGCGGGCGCGATCGTTCTTTCCCATCGCCCAGGTGGGCCGGTCACCGTAAATAGCGCCGAGCCGCGCCGATTCGGCTTCCTCCTGCGAGAGGCCTTCGAAGAAATTCCAATGCGCATTGTGAACGCGGGCATGCGCTTCGCACAGCCAGAGTTTTTGACCCTCCTCGCGCGGCGACTTCGAAACCCGGACGATGGCGATGCTCTCGCAGCCCTCGGCGTCGCAGCGGCGCGTATGGCCGCGCGCCCAAACGGGGGGCGCCTCGGCGGCGTCTCTGGGGGGACGGACCCGAATGTCAAAACCATGCCGCGGGCGGTAGGAATAACTCATGCGGCGATTATGGTGCTTGCGGCCGGTTGAAACAATCTTGACAGTGAAGAGACGCAGCCGAAAAGGGCGGTGTTTCAAGCGCTGCGCGCCCCTTCGCCGCAGCCTTTAGAAAGGCGGGAGCCGGAAATGACCGTCGCCGAGACCATCCGCACCAAGCTTGTCGCGGCGCTTCGACCCGAACGCCTTGTAATCAAGGACGAGTCGCACCTTCACGCGGGTCATGCCGGCGCGCGCGACGGCGGCGAGTCGCATTTCCGGGTGCTGGTCGTGTCGCCGCTGTTCGAGAGCCAGCCGCCGGTCGCCCGCCAGCGCGCCGTCAATGCGGCGCTCAAGGATGAACTCGCCGGGCCCGTCCACGCGCTCGCCTTGAAGACCCTGACGCCAGCCGAATTCATCGCCGCCGAATAGACCGCGCGCCCCAGCCCAAGGCCCCAGGATGATCGCCCCCCACGAAGCGCCGGCGACCTACGCGCTCATTTTCGTCAACGTCGCGGTCAGCCTTTATGCGTTCTTCGGCGACCGGACATTCATCAACCAGTTCGCCTTTCAGGTGCGCGCCGTAACGGAGCAGAAGCAGCACCACCGCATCGTCACGTCGAGCTTCCTCCACGCGAACATGCCGCACCTGCT
This sequence comes from uncultured Caulobacterales bacterium, assembly GCA_964529675.1. Lineage (GTDB taxonomy): Bacteria > Pseudomonadota > Alphaproteobacteria > Caulobacterales > Parvularculaceae > Amphiplicatus. Next base: position 6,958 of record CAZGXT010000126.1, on the reverse strand, counting down.
GCTCAATATGCTGACGATCTTCTTCTTTGGGCCGACGATCGAGGCGATCCTCGGCACGCTCGGATTTCTCGTGGTCTATTTCGGCGCGATTGTAACGAGCGGGATCGTCTCCCTGCGCGTGAACCGGACCAATCCCGACTACGCCTCGGTCGGCGCCTCGGACGCGGCTTCCGGCGTCGTCCTGTCCTTTTGCTGTTTCTATCCGTTCGAGCCGATCTATATCCTTTTCATTCCCTTCGGCATTCCGGCGATCCTTTACGGCGCGCTCTTCATTTTCATCTCCGCAAGACTGATGGAACGCTCGGACCGCATCATCGCGCATGAAGGCCACCTGGGCGGCGCGCTCGCCGGCGCGGCGCTGACGGTCATCATGCGGCCGGAGGTGATCACCCGGTTTCTGGGATGACTCCGACGCTGCAGACGCTGGCCTGACCGGCCCCGTTTGCCGCCTCGCCCGCCGATGCTAAGACTTCGGCGAAAGACTCCGGGAGGAAATTCATGAAGAAGCTGATCGCCGCGGCGCTGGCGCTGACGCTTGCGGGCTGCGCCACCGCCATCGGCACGGCGTACGCGCCCGCTGGGAAGTCCGGCTACGGCTATTCCGAGACGCGCATCGAGGACGGCCGCTATCGTGTCGTCTTCGCCGGCGATGGCGCGACGCCGGTCAATGTGGTCGAAGATTATGCGCTCTTGCGGGCGGCGGACCTTGCCCTTGAGAGCGGCTATGACTGGTTTCGCGTCGTCGGTCGCGTCGTCGAAGAGGATGAGAAAGGCGGCGTCGGCATCGGCGCAGGCCTTGGCGGCGGCGGGCGCAATGTCGGCGGCGGCGTCAGCGGCAATCTTGGAACCATCGGCGCACGGAAGTTCTATACGGCGCGGATGGAAGTGATTTTCGGCCGGGGCGAGAAGCCTGCTGACGCGCAGGAAGTTTACGATGCGCGCTCTCTTGCCGACACCATCCGCGCCCGCACCGCCCCAGCGTCATGATCTGGAACAAGCTCCGCCGCATCGTCACCGAAAACGACGCGAAGGGCCGGTCCTCGGTCAAAATCGACGGCCCGGCGGCGAAAGTGCTCAGCGTCGAGGAAGCAGGCCTGGCCGAAATCTGGGCCGCGGCGTTCGGGCGCGATCTCTTGGACGGCCGCGACCGTCTGGCGACAGAAGAGGTGCGCCTTGAACCGGACACGGGCGCAGTCAAAGCGCGCTGGTTCACCGTACCGCCGGAGAATGACACAATCCCGCTCGCAGACCGCCAAGCGCAGGCCGCCTTCGCCTTCGCCGCCTGTGGAGCGAGCGCGGCGCGCGTCGACACGTCCCGGCATCCGATGATGCACAAGACCGAGACTCTCGACGTCATCATTCTCGTGAAGGGAGAGGTCGATCTTCTTCTCGACAGCGGCGAAGCGAAGGCGTTGAAGCCCGGCGACGTCGTCATCCAGCGGGCGACCAACCATGCCTGGGTCAATCATGGGACGGAGACGGCGCTGCTCGTCGCCGTCCTGATCAACGCGAAGGGCGATTGATGGCGGAAGAAAATCTCGCGGCGGCGTTCAATGAATCGAACGCGCCCTTCGCGCGGATGCTCGGCGTGAGAATGACCCTCGTCACGAAGGATCGCCTTGAAGCCGAACTTCTCGTGACGCCCGATCACTGCACGATACCGGCGACGCTCCATGGCGGGGCGATCATGGCCTTCGCCGACAACATGGGCGGCTGCGGCGCGTTCCTCAACATGCCCGAGGGCATGATGACGACGACCGTCGAAAGCAAGACGAATTTCCTGCGTCCCGTTCCCGTCGGGCAGAAGGCGCGGGCGCTGACGACGCCCGTTCACATCGGGAGATCGCTGCAAGTCTGGAAAACGGAGATCAGCCGCGAAGACGGAAAGCTCGCCGCCATCGTGACGCAGACCCAGATGATACTGCCGATGCGGGGATAGGCGATGCTCGCGGAAAGCTGCTGGCCGGCGCGCAATGGCTCCTTTGCAGCGCCGATGACGATCGGAGCCATGTTGCGCCGGCAGGCCGAGACGCGCGCCGACGCCGTTGCGCTTAAAGAACTCACGGCCGGCGGCGACATCGGACGTGTGTGGACTTATAGCCGCCTTTATGAAGACGCGGGCCGTCTCGCGCGCGCGCTGGCGAACCGCCATGAAAAGGGCGCGCGCATCGCCATCTGGGCGAACAACATTCCGGAATGGCTGCTCATCGAGTTTGCCTCCGCAATGGCGGGCCTGACGCTCGTCACCGTCAACCCCGGCTTCCAGACGCGCGAGCTCAAATTCGTGCTCGAACAATCGCGCTCCGAAGGGCTCTATCTGGTCGATGAGTTTCGCGGCAATCCGATGGCGAAGATCGCGCGCGAGGTCTGCGCTGAGCTTCCCGCGATCCGACACGTCATCCGCCTCACGGATCACGCCGCGCTCTTTGAGGGCGCAGACCGCGGGCGGTTGCCGGAGATCGCACCCTCCGACGTTTGCCAGATTCAATATACCTCGGGCACGACAGGCTTCCCAAAGGGCGCTCTCCTGCACCATTGGGGCCTCCTGAAGAACGGCCATGATTCGATGACTCGCGCCGGCGTCGACCCGGGCGACAGCTTCGTCCATCACATGCCGCTCTTTCATACGACGGGCTGCGCGATCCTGGCGCTCGGCGGGCTGGCGCGCGGCGCGACGATGCTGCTCGCCCCGCTCTTCGACGCCGACATGGTCGTGCGCGTCATCGAGCGCGAGCGGCCGAAATTCATGCTCGGCGTGCCGACGATGATCGTCGCGCTGGTCGAGGCGGTGGAGAAAAGCGGGCGCGACGTCTCGTCGATCCGGCGCATCATGTCGGGCGGATCGATGGTGCCGCCTGAGCTGGTTCGCAAGGCGCAAAGCGTTTTCGGGTCTGTCATCCAGATCGTTTACGGCCAGACCGAGGCCTCGCCTGTCATCACGCAAACTCGCCATGACGACGCGTTCGAGGATCTTTGCGGCACGATCGGCTCTCCGCTTGATGATGTCGAGGTGTCGATCCGCGACGTCGCGACCAACACCATCGCGCCGATCGGCGAACAAGGCGAGATTTGCGCGCGCGGCTATCTCATCATGGACGGCTACAACGATAACCCGGAGGCGACGGCCAAAGCGATCGACAAGGACGGTTGGCTCCACACCGGCGATCTCGGCCGCATGGACGCGCGCGGTTTCTTGACGATCACCGGGCGCGTCAAGGAAATGATCATTCGCGGCGGAGAAAACCTTTTCCCGGCGGAGATCGAGAACGCGTTGCTTGAACACGAGGCCATTCTTGAAATCGCTGTCGTCGGCGTGCCGGATGAAAAATGGGGCGAGCAGGTCGCCTGCTTCATGCGCGCGAAGGGAACGCTGCGCCCCTCGCCTGCCGACCTAAAAGCGTTCATTCGCGCGCGGCTCGCGGCGCAGAAAACGCCGGCGTACTGGATCTGGGTCGACGCCTGGCCGCTCACCGGCTCCGGGAAAATCCAGAAATTCAAGCTTTGCGAAGCGTTCATACGCGGAGAGTTCGAGGTCTTGCAGGCCTGACGGGCTCAGCCCGCGAGCCTTAGAAAATCCTCGACCGAGATTTCCTCGGCGCGCTTCGTCGGCGCAATGCATGTCGCTTCAAGGCGCTTTTCCGTGTCGGCGCCGAAAAGCGGCTTCAGCGAGGAGCGCAGCATCTTGCGACGCTGCGAAAAGGCCGCCTGCGTCACCTGTTCGAGCTTGGCTATGTTGGGCAGGCGCGCGGGCGCCGGCGCGAACACGACGACGCTCGAGGCGACTTTCGGCGGCGGGGTGAAGGCGCGCGCGGGCAGATCGAAGGCGCGCTGCGGCCTGCTCGCCGCCTGCGCGATGACCGAGAGGCGCCCATAGGTCTTCGACCCCGGCGGGGCGAGGATGCGGTCGGCGACTTCCTTCTGGAACATCAGCGTCATCTGCGACCACAGCGGCGTCGCCTCATGGTTCGCAAGGAGCCATTTCACAAGGAGTTCAGTCGAGATGTTGTAGGGAAGGTTTGAAACGATCTTGACGATCGCGCCCTTCGCCAGCGCACATTCGTCTGCATAAAGAGCATCCGTCTCGACGATCGCAAGGGCCGAAGGAAAGGCTCCTTGCAATTCTTCGAGCGCCGGAATGAACCGCCGGTCGCGCTCGACGGCGATGACCGCGGCCCCGGTTTCGAGGAGCGCGCGCGTCAGCCCGCCGGGACCCGGCCCGACCTCCAAGATGATGTCGCCAGGGCCGGCGCCGGCCGCGCGCGCGATCTTCCGCGTGATGTTGAGATCAAGCAGGAAATGCTGGCCGAATGCTTTGTTCGCGCCGAGATCGTGGCGGGCGATCACCTCGCGCAGCGGCGGCAGCTCGTCGCTCATGCGCCGGCGCGCCGCGCCGCCAGCCGCGCCGCCAGGCGGATCGCCGCAATCAGACTGTCGGCGCGCGCTGTTCCCTTGCCGGCGATGTCGAGCGCGGTGCCGTGATCGGGCGACGTGCGCACGATCGGAAGCCCGAGCGTCACATTGACCGCCTCGTGAAAGGCGAGCGTCTTGGCCGGGATCAGCGCCTGGTCGTGCAACATGCAGAGCGCCGCGTCATAGCGCGCGCGCGCATCCGCGTGGAAAAGCGTGTCGGCGGGATGCGGGCCGGTGACGCGGTCGCCGAAGCGGGCGCGAAGCAAGGCGATCGCCGGCTCGATGATGTCCGCGTCTTCTCGTCCCATCGTTCCTTTTTCGCCCGCATGCGGGTTGAGACCGGAAACGGCAAGGCGCGGCGCCGCGATTCCGAAATCGGCCTCCAGCGCTTCCAGCGTCACGATTCCTTTGGCGACGATCATCTCGGGCGTCAGCGCCGCCGCAGCCTCGCGCACCGACTGGTGGATCGTCACCGGCACCGTGCGCAAGTCCGGCCCGGCGATCATCATCACGGCGCCGCGCGCGCGGCCCGCCGGCATCGGCGCCGCCCGCGTCAGATGGTCGATGAATTCGGTGTGGCCCGGCCACGGGAAGCCGGCGGCGGCGAGACTCGATTTTTCGATCGGGTTGGTGACGACGCCGGCCGCCTCGCCGGCGGCGGCGTGCGCGACCGCCCGCTCGATTGCGGCGATCACCGCCGGCGCCGTTGCAGGGTCGGCAAGTCCGGGGCGCGCCTTTGCAGCGACGCCGATGTCGAGAACAGGAAGCGCGTCCGCAAAGACCTTCGCCGCTTCGCGCGGGGCCTTGATCGTCCGTATTCGGCCCGCCGGAAAGACCTGCGGATCGCCAAGCACGAAAAATCCCGTTCCAGAGGATTTCAGCGCCGCGTGCGCCTTCAGCGCGATCTCAGGCCCGACGCCGCCCGGCTCGCCCATCGTCAGCGCGAGGGGGCCCGTCATGGACGCGACGCGCCGCCCATTCGCTTAGCCGCCCGCCTGGGGGCGAGGCTCCGGCGAGCGCAGGCGGACATCGACCGAGGACTTGCGCTCGACGTCGCGCAGATATTGGTTGGCGATGCGCTGAAGGTGGCGCTTGTAAAGACGATCCTCGATCGCATCACGAGGGGGGATGCCGAAACCTTCGTCGACCTCGCACGCGTATAGGACGTGCAGCGCGTCGTCCGCCTCGACGATGTCGCTGAGATCGCCGCGGCCAAGCCCTTCGACAGCGCTGCGGAAGCGTTCGTCGATCGCGCCGAGGGGCGCGTATTCGATGATGGCGACGCCGACATCGGGGCCAAGGTCCTGGCGCAGCGTGCGTCCGCCGGCGCAAGCCTGCGCGCTGGCGAGCTTTTCCAGCGCCGTCCGCGCCGCCGCCCTGCCCATCGACAGGGGCGCGCCGGCGTAAGCGAGCGTCCAGCTCTTTTCGCCCTGTTGAACGGCGGCGCGCTTGTCGCGCACGGCCATGATCATGAAGGCCCCGTCGGCGAGAACGGGGTTCGTCACCGCGCCCGGCGGCAATTCACGCACGGCCTCACCGAGTTCAGGCGCCAATTCGCCGGGGCGCACCCACCCCATGTCGCCGCCGGTCGCGGCGGTCGTGCACGCCGAGAACTGCTGGGCGACGACGGCGAAGGGAACGCCCTTGCGCATTTGTTCGATGAGCTGGAGGCCGCCCTGATAATAGGCCTGCGCCTGGTCAGGCGAGGGCACGGGCAAGCAAATCTCCGACACCAGCAGCTGCTCTTGGGTTGCGTCTTCGCGCAGGCGCTCAAGCGTCTGGGCGATTTCATCGTCGGTGACGCGCGCCCGCTTGCCGTAGCGGCCCTGCACGAGTTCCGGCCAGACGACGCTCGCTGCAATCTGGTTCTTGAGCGCGTCGAGCGAAATGCCGTCGGATTTCAGCACCTGCTCGAGTTGTTCGACGGTGAGGCCGCTCTGCCCGGCCATGGTGCGCAGCTCCGACTGGATCGCCGTTTCCGGCGCCTCAAGCTCGAACTTCTTCGCTTCCTGGAGCTTCAGCTGTTCTTCGACGAGATCGCGCACCGCCTGCTCCTGCAGGCGGGGCAGCAGCTGGGGATTAACGCGCCCGCCCGAAGAGATGATCATCAGCTTAAGGCGCTGCTCGACGTCATAGGTGGTGATGACGGTGTCATTGACGATCGCCGCCACTGCGCTCGCCGGCCCCTTATAGGAGGCGGGCAGCCCTGCCCGGTTCTCACCCTCTGCGGACGCCTGCGCGAGCGCAGCCGAGCCGAGCGAGGCCGCCGCCGCCAGTCCGAAACAGGTTGATTTCAATAGGGTTTTCAGAAAGTTCCTGCGCACGCTCTACCGTTCCGCGTCAGCCGCCCCAACCGCCTGCGGGCCGCCGGCCGCCGCCAATTCATCCGACCCCAAGGCGCCGGGAATAAGGCGAATTCAGCCGAACCGCAACTGAGGATGCAAGGAGGCGTGAAGAGGCTCAAAGCTGTTCCGCCTCAACCGTAAACCCACCTCCCCGCCTGCGCGGGGATGAGCGGGGGAAGGGGCCATGCCCATTCTCCGTACAC
>CAZGXT010000125.1:0-8616 GCA_964529675.1 uncultured Caulobacterales bacterium | reverse complement strand
CCGCTTGACCAATCGGACGCTACAAGACCCGCGTCTTCACCGCATCCGTCCATCCGACATGGACTTCGGTGTCGCCTTTGACGATCAGCGGGCGTTTGATCAGCGCCGGGTGCGCCGCCATCAGCGCGACGGCTCTGGCTTCGGTGAGGCCGATCTTTTGATCGTCAGGCAGCGCGCGCCAGGTGGTCGAGGCCTTGTTCAACATCGCCTCCCACCCGGCCGCCTTCGCCCATTTGGAAATCTCCGCCTCCGCCACGCCGTTCTCGCGCACGTCATGGAATTTGTAGGCGACTTCCGCCGCGTCGAGCTCTTTCCGCGCGCGCTTGCAGGTGTCGCAGGTCTTGAGGCCGTAAACGTCGAGCGGCATCGCTCACGCCACCTGCAACCGCAGATAATTCAGCAAATCCGTGCGCGTGATGAGGCCCTCGAACTTGCCGCCTTTCGTCACGACCGCCACATGGCCGCGCGCGAAGACGGGGAGAAGTTCCTCCATCTTCTCTGCGGCGTCGAGCGTTTCAACGCGGTAGGTCATCGCCGATTTCACCGGGTCCTTGAACTTGTCGCGATTGCGGACGACGGCGAATAGGATGTCTTCCTCGTCGATCAGGCCCGCGAGGCTTCCGTCCTCGTTGAGGACCGGCAATTGCGAGATGTCGTAAAGCTTCATGCGGCCATAGGAGATCATCAAGGTATCATCGGGCTTGACCGTCACCGTCGCGCGCTCGGAATGTTTGCGCGTGATAAGGTCGGTGAGGTCCCCTTTCGGCGGGCGCTTCAAAAAGCCCTGATCGTACATCCAGTAGTCGTTGTACATTTTGGAGAGATATTTATCGCCGCGGTCGCAGACGAACGCGACGACGCGCTTTTTCGTCTTCTGCGCGCGGCAGTATTTCAGCGCGGCGGCGAGCAGCGTGCCTGACGACGAGCCGCCGAGAATGCCTTCCTTCTTCAGAAGGTCGCGCGCGGCCTCGAAGCTCTCCTTGTCGGAAATTCCGTAGGCCTTCTTCACCCGCGACAGGTCGCAAATGTCAGGAATGAAATCCTCGCCGATCCCTTCGACAAGCCAGGAGCCGACTTCGTTCGGTTTGACGCCGGTGTTGACGTATTCGGTGAGGATCGAGCCCTTGGGGTCCGCAAGAATCATCTCGACATGGGGCGCGGCGCGTTCGAAAAAGCGCGACAGGCCGGTGATCGTTCCGCCCGAGCCGACGCCGGCGATCATCGCGTGCATGTCGTGGCCCATCTGACCCCAGATTTCAGGGCCTGTGATGCGCTCATGCGCGTCCGGATTCGCCTTGTTGCCGAACTGGTTGACGTAAAAAGCGCCGGTTTCGTCGGCGATGCGCTGCGCGACGTCCTGATAATAATCGGGGTGGCCCTTGCCGACGTCGGAGCGGGTGAGGCGAACGTCGGCGCCGAGGGCCTTCAGGTGAAAAATTTTCTCCTGCGCCATCTTGTCGGGGACGACAATGGTGAGGCGATAGCCTTTCTGCGCAGCGACAAGGGCGAGCGCAAGGCCGGTATTGCCGGCGGTCGCTTCGACGATCGCCCCGCCGGGCTTGAGCTTTCCTTCGCGCTCGGCGGCCTCGATCATGGCGAGGCCGATCCGATCCTTGATCGAGCCGCCGGGATTATTCGCCTCAAGCTTGAGGAACAATTCGCAAGGGCCGGTGTCGATCTTTGAAATCTTCACCATCGGCGTCCTGCCGATGCCCTCGAGAACGTTGTCGAAGACCGGTCCGAACGGCGTTTCCTGCATGGTTCTCTCCAGGCGAAATTGAAGGCCCTTAAAGCCGACCCGCCGCGAGGCGGCAAGCGAGGCGGTTCATTTCCGCCGCCGGACCGCGCGTTTCAGGTCGCGAATGAAAAAACGGGCGGGATGCAGGGCCTCGGCGACGTCATGGCCGACGGGCGAGGGCGCGCCTGTCATGTCGGCGAGAATCATCTCTGCGCACAAGGGCGCCGTGACAAGCCCGCGCGAACCAAGGCCCGACAACAAATAAATGCGTGCGGCGACGCGGCCTTGCGGATAGTTCCGCGCTTTGCCGAGCCGCAGGTCATCATAATGCGCGCCGTAGTAGTGAATGTCCGGCGCCGGACCGGCGACGGGCAGGCGGTCAGGCGTCTGGCACCGGACGCTCGCGCGCGGCGTCGAGCTGAGGTCTCTCAGTTGCCGGGCGAGATCCGGCAGCGCTGCGGCGATCGCGTCTATCGTCGAGCGCGTCGCGGCGGGGCTTGGCCGCGCCCTGCTTCCCGCGGGCAGCCGCTCATAGGTTGCGCCGATGACAACCCCGCCGGAGGGCGCAGGCGCAGCATAGGGGCCGAAGGCGCACGCGGTCGCGGCCGCCGTTGCCGTCGGGAAGATGTCGATCTGGCCGCCCATGCGCGAAAGGGGGAGCGTGCGCGCTTCGGCGAAGCATAGCGCGTCGGCGCCGTTCGCGACGATCGCAGCGCCGGCGGCGATCGACTCTCCAGTGTCGAGATGCACGCGCACGCCGTCATCCGACCGGGTCAACCCGACGGCCTTCGCCTCGATCACGCGCGCTGGTCGCGCCAGCGCGCGGACGAAGGACGGCGGATCAATGACGCCGCCCTGCGGGAAGAAGAGACCGCCGTCACGGCGGCGGATGAAGTCCGGCGGCAACAGGCGGGCGGCGATGATTTTATCCGCCCACTGATCGTCCTCCGGCGTGAGCGATGGAACGTGGACGCCGCACGCGTTAAAGAAATGTGCGCCGGTCTCGCGCTCAAGACGCGCGATCGCGCGCAAGGTGCTGAGATAAGCGGCGGTGAAGAAGCGTGAAGCAGGGCTTTCCCCAAGGTCGAGCCGCGGCATGATGAGGCCCGCCGGATTGCCGGATGCGCCGGCCGCGAGCCCCATAGGATCGATGATGATGGCTTGGAGGCTTGCGGCGGCCGCCGCGTCGGCAAGGCTTGCGCCCGCCACGCCGCCCCCGACGATCACAACGCTGTCGCCCGGTGGAAGCGGGCGCTCGCGCGCCGCAGGAAACCAGGGCGCGCGCCTTGATGATTGCTCCCGAACGCCGGTCCGCGCGGTCAACATCTCACGCTTGCGACCGTAACCAGGGCGTTTTTCGACACTGAACCCCGTCGCTTCCAGACGGCGGCGCACATCGCCGGCGACGGTGAACGTCGCCGCCGTTGCGCCTTCGCCGGACAGTCTTCCAACCTGGCGAAGGACGCTTTCGCTCCACATGTCCGGGTTCTTCGCGGGCGAGAACCCGTCGAGAAACCAGGCGTCGACCTCGGCCTCGCAGACCGCCAGAAGATCGCGCGCGTCGCCGAGGCCGAGCGTCAGCGTGATGCCGTCGGACCATCGCAACTGGTGAAACCCGCTGAGCGGCGGCGGAAAACGGTCTGCAAGCGCGTCAATGCTGTCGCGAAACTGCGGCCAGGCGCGGCCCGCGCGTCTCAAATCGTCAGGATGCAGCGGGAATTTCTCGAAAGAGAGAAAGTTGAGCTGCGCGTCCGGGCGGCGGACCCTGCGCCAAAGGTCGATAGCCGCAAGAAAGTTGAGACCTGATCCGAATCCAAGCTCGCCGATCGTAAATCGCCCGGCTTCGGCGAGACGCCGCTCCAGATCATTTCCACGCAGGAAAACATGCTCGGTTTCCTCCGCGCCGCCGCCGGAGAAATAGATGTCGTCAAAAAAAATGGACCGGGGGGCGTCCGCCTCCCAGTCCACTTGCGCGTAGTCGATGACACGCCCGTCCGTCATGAACGGGCTGATAAGTTACTTGCCGCCGAACGGGAAGAACTTGTCGAAGGAAGGCGCGAAGGAGAAAGCCGTGGCGTAGGTCTTCGTCATCGGTTCAAAGGCCGCGCGCGCGGCGTCCGCTGACGCTTCGGTCATCGAGCGAAAACGCGCGGCGCGGGTGTCGAACAGCTTGGTGAAATAGCCGCGCTGAATTTCGAAGGCGTCGGCGGCCGACTTGGCGCGCGCGAGTTCATTGGCGAACTCGACAGCGTCGGAGATTTCCTCCCGCGTGGCGTTCATGATGTCAGCATTGACGGTCTGGATCCGCTCATTGGCGGCGTCGAAGCCTGAGCGGGCGGCGGCCATCGCCTCTTCCGCGTCAGCGCGAAACTTCTCGGCGGTGTCGTTGAAGGACTTCAGCGCGGTCTCGTACTGGTCGCGCGCGGCGTCTGACCAATTGTTGACGGCGACGAAGGCGGTCTCCGCGCCGTTCTCGAAGGTGTCTTCCATATCCTTGGCGACGCGGCGCGTCGGGGTTTTCTTGGCAGCGGCCATAAGGGGCTCCTCGCTATGTTGTCCGGCCCGGAACGGGCGGCCACGCCATGTTGCAGCGCAGCATGGCCTCGCGGGATAAACTACTTTTTGCGTTGCAGCAAGTCCTAGGACGTTAACCGGGTCAGAGTGTCGAGCGATGCATACCCGTCAGCCGGCAGGCCGGCGCTCCGCTGCCACGATTTCAACGCCCGCTTGGTGCCGGCGCCGATTACGCCGTCAATCGGTCCGGGATCGAACCCTTTTTCTTTCAACGCCTGCTGCAGGGTCTTGCGCTCGTCGAGCGTCAGCGCGCGATCGCTGCGCGGCCATGGCGCCGTCACCGGCCTGTACCGGCCCGAAAAGGTGTCAGCGAGCATGCCGACGGCGAGAGCGTAAGAGGTCGATCGGTTGTACTTCAGGATCGCCTCAAAATTCTCAAACACCAGGAAGGCCGGTCCCTTCGCTCCTGCCGGCAAGAGTACTCGGCCCCTCATATTGGGATCGAGATCGGCCGCGAGGTTGACCGCGCCGCCGGAAACGCCGGCGCCAGCCCACTCGATCACCGCCTTGGTCACGTCCACGTCGGCGAGCGCATAGTCGAAGCCGTCTGGAAGCGTAACCTCGAAACCCCAGGGCGCGCCGACGCGATAACCGGATGCGCGCAAGTAATTCGCGGTTGAGGCGAACACGTCGTCGAGGTCCGTCCAGATATTGCGCCTGCCGTCGCCGCCATGATCGACCGCGTAGACGAGGTAAGTCGTCGGAATGAACTGCGTCTGGCCCATGGCGCCCGCCCAGGAGCCGCGCAGCTGGGCCCGTTCTGCATAGCCGTTCTGAAGAATCTTCAGTGCGCCGATCAGCTGCTCGCGCCCATAGGCGGTCCGCCGCCCTTTCCAGCCGAGCGTCGCCAGCGCGCCGAATACATCGTGGTCGCCCATGACCGCGCCATAAGAAGACTCAAGGCCCCAGATCGCGGCGACGATTTCTTGATCGACGCCGAACTCCGCTTCAATCCGGTCAAGAAGCGCCTTGTTTTCAGAGACTCTCGCCCGGCCGTCGGCGACGCGCTTGGGGGAAATGGCGCTGTCGAGGTAATCCCACACCGAGCGCGCGAATTCCGGCTGATTGTCATTCAGCTCGAAGACGCGCTGGTTCATGACGACGCCGTCGAATGCCTGGTCGATTATATCGCGCCTGACGCCGGCCGCCGCCGCCTCGGCGCGGAAGCCCCTCAGCCAGTCCTCAAAACTCGGATCGTCCGCTCGGGCGGGTTGGGTCGCTGCAGCCGATAACGTGACTGCAGAAAGCATCGCCAGAAACCGCATCGCTAATCCATCCCCAAGACTGCTGGCTCAATACCCATCACCGCCCCATTAAGGTCGATCCTGACAATCTCACAAGGCCGGATTGCGGCAGGAACCAGCATATTCTGCGATTCCCCTCGACGTCCCCAGCGGCCCGGTATCGCCGTCGCTTCTTCCTGAAGGGCTGGCGCTTTGCTGAAGCGGTCCGGCGAGGTCCCTTACCAGCGCCCGGTGTTCGGCATGGACGCCCAGGGTTCTTTCGGGGGCAGGTGGTCGCCGCGCTGGAGAAGTTCGATCGAAATGCCGTCGGGCGAGCGCACGAACGCCATGTGGCCGTCGCGCGGCGGCCGATTGATGACGACGCCCATGGCGGCGAGCCGCGCGCAGGCTGCGTAGATGTCGTCAACGCGATAGGCGAGGTGGCCGAAATTGCGTCCTCCCTGATATTCCTCCGGGTCCCAATTATAGGTCAGCTCGATCATCGGCGCCTTGCGCGCCCGGGCGTTTTCCGCGTCGCCTGAGGCCGCGAGAAAAACGAGGGTAAACCGGCCCTTCTCATAATCGGCGCGGCTGACTTCGGTCAGGCCGAGTCCGTCGCGATAAAAGCGAAGGGATTCCTCAAGATCTGAAACGCGCACCATGGTGTGGAGGTAGTTCACGGCGCGGCTCCCTTCGTTCGCGCAATAGCCAGTTCCTCGTCGAGATAGCCCGGCCGGCGCGCATGATAGCGGCGCATCGCGACGGCGACGATCGCGATCCACACGATGAGGAGGCCGAAATAATAGCCGATCAGCAGAATGTCGCTGATCCACAGCATGGCGACGGTTTCGCCGTCGTCGCGATTGAGCAGCCGTTCGGCGCCCTCAACCGGCACGGCGCGCGCAAGGCGCTCGGCGTCCGGCGACATGCCGAGCGAGCCCATCGCCCAGGAAATCGCGCCGAGAATATAGAAAGTGACGGGCGACGCGACCACAAACGCGGCCGCCGCCGCCAACGCATATTTAGGCAGGCGGGGGAAATGAACGCGCTCGAATACGGCGGTGAACTGGGCCTCGCTGAGGCCCGCGACCGACTCCGGATCGGTCTCGCTGCGGCGGCGCCAGTTGAGCGCCGCGCTTTCGCGGATTTCGGCGCGCGTTCGTCCGGCCCAGAGCCAGTAGAGAAGCGCAGCAAGGCCAAGCGCGCCGAGCGCAATCAGGAAAATCTGCCCCATCGTCACTCAATCCCCGCGACCGGCGCGCGCGAGCGCGTCAGCCAGCGAACGCCCGAAACTCATGCGCTCGTCTGGAGACAAGAATGCGCCGAGAACCAGCGAGCGGCCCTTGGAAACGACGCGCACCTGAGCCTCGTGTTCGTCCGGGCGGTCGATGACGACGCGCGTCCAGAACGGCTGCAATCGCCACCGTGATTCATGTCCCGAAGGCAGGATTCGGGAAACGCGCAGTTCGCCGCCGCGGATGATGACCCGTTCGCGCAACCGGCCCTGACGATAGGAAATCCGGAAGGCGAGCCAGACAAGAAAGACATCGAGGCCGCAAAACCCGATGACAGGCCATGCGCCGATCGCAAAGAAATAAATCCCGAAGATGATATTGGCGCCGATGACGATCGCCATGACGGCGAGAAAGCCGGCGCTTGGAAGCGAGCGATTGGGGTGCAGCACGGCGTCAAAGACCGCGTCGCTACGGTCCTCTTCGCCGCCGACATCGAGCGCGCGCCCCCTCTCATCCGGGGCCATGTTCTCAACCGCGGCGCCATGGTGCTGCATGCCGGGGTTATAGCGCCGCCCGGCGGCGGCGTCAGCGTCGCCGTTGACGCGGGGCGGCTGCAATCGCATGGTCGCGGCGCTTTTCGGTGGTCAGATGGCGAAGTTGACACGCGTTGCGGCCGCGGCGGTCTACGAGCGGTTCAGGGCCGCGGCGCCTGCGCCCGCCACCGAACTCGCTTACCGAAACAGCTTTGAACTACTGGTCGCAGTGGTGTTGTCGGCGCAGGCGACGGACGTCTCCGTCAACAAGGCGACGCCCGCGCTCTTCGCGGTCGCCGACACGCCGGCGAAGATGCTGGCGCTCGGCGAGGAGCGGCTCGGCGGCTACATCAAGACGATTGGGCTCTGGCGCGCGAAGGCGAAGAACGTGATCGCGCTCTCGAAAAAGCTGATCGACGTGCATGGCGGAAAGGTGCCGGAGAGCCGCGAGGCGCTGGAAAGCCTGCCTGGCGTCGGCCGCAAGACCGCCAATGTCGTCGCCTCGGTCGCTTTCGGGGCGCCGGCGATCGCCGTCGACACGCATGTCTTCCGCGTCGCCAACCGCACCGGGCTTGCAAGCGGCAGGACGCCGCGCGCGGTCGAGGATGGGCTGATGAAAGTGACGCCGCCGGCGCTGCTTCACGACGCGCATCACTGGCTCATTCTCCACGGACGCTATGTCTGCAAGGCGAGAAGGCCCGAATGCTGGCGCTGCCTGATCTCGGATCTTTGCGCCTTCAAGCCGAAGGAGCTTGCGCCGGGGTTGGTTCCAAAGAAGAAGACTGCAAAGAAGCGCGCGGCGAATCCACGCGCCAGGCCCAAAAAGAAATCCGCATGACCCTCGCCGCTGCAGACCGCCTCATCGTCGCGCTCGATCTTCCGTCTACCGAGGAAGCGCGCGCCGCGATCGCGGCGATCGGCGACGCAGGCTCATTCTACAAGATCGGCTATCAGCTTATTCCGCTTGGCGGGCTCGACCTCGCCCTCGCCTTGTCAGACTCAGGAAAGAAGGTCTTTCTCGACTTCAAATTCCACGACATCGGCGCGACGGTCGAACGCGGAACCGCCTCGGTCGCAAGACTTGGCGCCGATTTTCTAACCGTGCATGCCGAACCGGAAGTGCTCAAGGGCGCCGTCGCCGGGCGCGGCGGCGAGAAGCGGCTCAAGATCTTGGGCGTCACCGTGCTGACAAGCTTGACGCAGGACAGCCTCGCCGAAAGCGGAATTTCCATGCGCCTTGAAGATCTTGTGCTTCGGCGCGCGGAATTCTGCGTCAGGGCCGGCGCCGACGGGGTTGTCGCCTCAGCGCGCGA
>CAZGXT010000124.1:0-8723 GCA_964529675.1 uncultured Caulobacterales bacterium | reverse complement strand
TCCGCTTCGTTGTCGACCCATTCGGCGACCGTCTTCATCCCGAAATTGCGGGCGAGGTCGAGAAGCGTCCGGACGAAGAGCTGGTTCTCGCGGCTCGACGCGACGCCCGTCACGAAGGACCCGTCGATCTTCAGGATGTCGATGTCGAGCGCCTTGAGGTTCCGGAACGAGGTGTAGCCCGCGCCGAAATCATCGATGCCGAAAGAGGCGCCGAGCTTCTTGATCTCAGAGACGAATTCGATCGAGGCTTCGATGGCGTCGATGACTTGCGTCTCGGTCAGTTCAACGGTGATGCGCCGCGCCAGCGACTCGTTGGCGCGCATCACCGCGAGATAGCCGTCCGCCCAGACGGGGTCCTTCACCGTCTCCATCGAGACGTTGACGTTGAGCTTCATGTTCGGACAGGCGGCGAGCGTGTTGATCGCGAGTTCGAGAACGCGCCGGTCGAGCAGATGGACGAGGCCGAGCTTTTCCGCGACCGGAATGAACTCCGGCGCCGGCACCTCGCGTCCGTCTTCGGCGCGCATGCGGATGAGGCATTCGAATTTGGTCGGGGATTCGCCGAGATCGGCGACGATCGGCTGGAAGGCGAGCCGCACGCGCCGCTCGTTGAGCGCGGTGAGAATGACGTCCGACATATGGGTGTTGCGCCGGCGCGTGGTGATGGTCTCGGTCTTTTCGCTGAAGGACGACCAGCTCGACCGGCCGAGGCGCTTGGCCTGATCGAGCGCGGCTTCAGCGCTCGCCATCGCCTTGTGCGCGCTGTCGGCGTCGCGCGGCGTTTCAACGGCGCCGATCGACAAGGATGAGGCGACAGCGCCCTTCTGGGTGTCGATGACGCGTTCGCGCACGGTGTTGAGAAGTTTCACGCAGACGTCGCGCACGCGCGCCTGATCCGCGCCCGGCAGGAAGACGCCGAATTTGGTGCCGGCGACGCGCCCGACGAGATCGCCGTCGCGCAGCACCGCGCTGATCCGGCGCGAGCATTCGACGATCACCTCATCGGCGACGTCAAAGCCGAAATCAGCGTTGATGGCCCCGACATCATCGACGCCGACAAGGAGATATGCGCCTGTCGCGCCGGTCGTGCGGGCCTTTTTCAGCGCCTCGTCGAGCCGCGCCCGCATCTGCGCGCGGTTCATGACGCCGGTCAGCTCGTCATTTTCAGCGAGCCAGGCAAGATGCGCCTCGCGGCTCTTCTGCGCCTCGATCGAGCGGATGACGCCGATGAGACGACGGCCGGCGCCGTCGCCGACCCAGCCGCCGCGCTCCTCGATCCAGTGCGGCGTGCGCCCTTCGCGCTCGATCTGGTACTCGCAGAAATAATTCTGGACGCCGCCGGCGAAGGCGAGCGCGCGGGCGGCGAGATCGCCCCCGACGATCGCGCGGTCGAAATCGGCGCGGTTGATGACGGGCGCAGCGGCCGGACGCTCAAGCAGGCGGGCGGCGAGCGCCGGGTCCGACCACGACACGAGGTTCGTCGCCGGATCGAATTCGAACAGCGCCTGAAGCGCGGGCTCGGCTGACGCTCGCGCCTCCGTCGGGCCGGCGCCCGGCCGGCCGCGAAACAACGCTTCTACGCGTTCCACCATGATGTCATTTCGCCCGCAAATTACGGGACTTTGTAACCAGCGACGCGTAAAGAAACTTAAAACACGCGCGATCCTTCAGGCGGGCGGCAGGGCTCTTGCCTTGGTCGGCTCATGAGCCGCGAACACCGCACCCTCATCGTCAGGACGGAGCTGGCAAAACGCCTGCCGGCGCGGCTTTTCCCGATCCTGGCGCTGCGCCAGAGCGGGCAGGCGCTGTCCCGTTTTGAGGCGGCGCGCTGCTATGCGCGCGCGACAGCGCTCAGCAGGCGCAAGGATGCGCTTTCCATCGATCGGGTCGTTTGACTTCTGTCAGTGCTTTGCGCCGGTCGGATCGGCGACGGCGAGGTCGCGGCGGGCGCCGACAGTGGTGACGACAAGTCCCGCCATCGGATCAAGGAAGGCCATCGCGAGGAACAGGAAATAGGTCGAGTTCCCGAAGCCCGGCGCGAGGATGAAGAGAAGGAGCGCGACTACGAAGACCAGGAACGACAGGAGGTGGTTGGTGATCGAGGCCGTGCCGACCTTGGTCGCGCGCACCAATTCCACGAACAGCAGTCCGACGCTGCCGAGCAGGAAGATCGTCCCCCAGGTGACGCGCCAGATATCGCCGGAATACATGTTGAGCTCGATGACGACGATATCATGCCATGCAACGCCGTTTGCGCCGCCCATCCCGGCGAGCGTCAGCACCGAGTAGATGATGAGGCTGATGGTGAGCAGGGGAAACACTTGCAACGCCATGACGGCCGAACTCCCTCTTCGCAGCCCCCCAGGGCGGCGCTTCTATTCGATCGCCTTCTTAACATAGCCGGAGCCCGGCTCTAGCTCTGAAATTGTGACAGGCGCGCGGGCGCGCGCTTTAAGCCACACTACCCCTGAAAGATCGCGAAAGGCGACCGCGAGACGCCCGAGATTGGTGTATTTAGACGCCCCATGGGTGCGGGGGCGGTGATTGACCGGCAGGAACGCCGTTTCAAATCCTTCCCGCCGCATCAGGGCCGGCAGATAGCGATGGTTGTGGTCGAAATAAGGGAGCCTCAGATAGGCGTCCCGGTAGAAGGCTTTGAGGCCGCAGCCGGTGTCGGCCGCGCCGTCATCGAGGAGGCGCCGGCGGATGCGGTTGGCGAGGGCCGAGGCCCTTTTCTTTGACGCCGGGTCCCGCCGGTTGACCCGCTCGCCGCCGACCATGGCGAGCAGCGGCGGGGCGTCCGGCCGCGTCAGCGCCTTGTAGAGCGTCAGAATGTCGGCGGGGTCGTTCTGGCCGTCGCCGTCGATTGTAACGACGACCGGCGCGCGCGCCGCGAGAACGCCCGTCCGGACCGCCCGGCTCTGCCCCGCATTGGCGCCGTGGACGATAACGCGCAGCGACGGCGTGATTTCTTGCACGGCCTGAAGCGCGGCCCGCGTTCCGTCACGGCTGGCGTCATCGACGGCGATGATTTCGTGCGGGATGGCGGCGAGCGCGGCGGCGATCTCGGCGACCAGCGCCCCCGCGCCCCCTTCCTCGTCATGCATGGGCGCAACGACGCTCAGCGCCGGCGACCCTGCAGACGGCGTGCGATCGAACCCATAGAGCGGCGCCGGTGTCGAAAGGGGCGGCAAGGCAGGTCCTTGAAGCGTCGGCGGCCCGGCTCATCGCAGAATCTTCGCCAAAAGCAAACGCCGCTGACTTCGCGCGCGGGCGCCGGTAGTCTGCGTCAGACATGGATTTTCAGGGTTTTCTTTCCGGCCGGGGCGGGATCGCCGCCGCGCGGCGCATGGGATTTGTCGGCCTAGTCGCCGCGATGATGGGGCTTGCCGGCGTCTTCACCCTGCCCCCGCTCGACCGTGACGAGGCGCGCTTTGCGCAGGCCTCGGCGCAGATGCTGGAGACCGGCGACTTCATCGTCATCCGTTTCCAGGATGAGGAGCGCAACAAGAAGCCCGCCGGCGCCTATTGGCTGCAGGCAGCGAGCGTCGCTGCGTTTTCGGACGCGAAGGCGCGCGAAATCTGGGCCTATCGGCTGCCCTCCGTTTTCGCCGCCGCGCTCGCGGCGATATTCGCATATGCGGCGATCGCGCGGCTGTTCGATCCGGCGGCGGGCGTCCTTTGCGCGCTGTTTGTGGCGACCGCGCCGGTCTTCGCCGCTGAGGCGATGATCGCCAAGACGGACGCGCTCCTTCTCGCCTGCGTCGCCGCCGCGGGCGCCGCGCTCGCGCATCTGTTCGCCGACGCGCGCGCGCGCGGGCGCGCCGACGCGGCGCTCGCCGCCGCCTTCTGGGTGGCGATCGGCGCCGGCATCCTCATCAAGGGGCCGATCATCCTTATCGTCGTGGCGCCGCTGATCCTGATGACGGCTCTGCGTTTCCCCGAGACGCGCCCTTTGACGACGCTGCGTCCGCTTGCCGGCGTTTTGATCCTTGCCCTGATGATCGGCCCGTGGGCGTATGCGATCGGCGCTGCGACCGACGGCCGGTTCTTCGCCGAAGCCGCCGGCGCCGACATGCTCGCCAAGGTCGGATCCGCTCAGGAGAGCCACGCCGGCCCGCCCGGCTATCATCTTCTCCTTGCGCCGTTCCTCGCCTTTCCCTTCGCCGCGCTGATCATTCCCGGCCTTGTCGCGGCGATCCGTCTGCGGAAGGACTTCAGCGTTTTCTTCCTCCTCGCCTGGCTCATCCCCGGCTGGCTGATCTTCGAACTCGCGGCGACGAAGCTTCCCCATTACGTGCTGCCGCTCTATCCCGCACTCGCCGGCCTCGCCGCGCTCGCCGCCTTCCGCCCCGAAGCGGCGCCGCGCGCGGCCTGGCGCGCGGGCGCTGCGCTTTATGCGGGCGCGGGTCTTGCGCTCGCCGGCGCCATGGCGTTGCTGCCGCTGGCCGTCGGCGCCAAGGTCAGCGTGTTGGGCGCTGGTGCGGCGGTCCTTGTAATTGCGCTTACCCTTGCCGCAGCCGCCCGCTACTGGCGCGCCGAGCCGATGCAGGGCGCGGCGCTTTCGATACCGGCCGCTGCGGTCCTCGCTGTCGCGCTTCTCGCCGGGGTGCTGCCGGGCCTGACGCCGCTCGCGCTTTCTCCGCGGCTTTCCGCAGCGCTTGACGAAGCGGACCTTCACCCCTTGCGCGACGGCGCAGCGCCCGCCGCGCTCGCCGGATATTACGAGCCATCGGCGGTCTTCCTGCTCGGAACGCGCACAGCGCTTGGAAGCGGGGCGGCGGCGGCGGACGCGCTCATCGAGCGCGGCGCGGCGGCTGTTGTTGAAGAACGCGAGCGCGCCGCGTTCGAGGTGCGGCTCAAGGAACGGGGCGGGCGCGCCGCGACGGTGGCGGTCATCGACGGCTTCAACTATTCAAAGGGAAGGCGCGCAAGCCTCGCCATTTTTCGCCGCGCGGATGAAGGGACGAGCCCTTGAGCATCGGGGCCTATTTTCTTGCAACGCCCTGGCGGCGATTCCTGACGCTCGCACTGGCTCTGACGGGCTTGCGCGTCATCGCGCTCATTCTCGGCGATCCCAATCTCGGGCCGGACGAGGCGCAATACTGGTTCTGGAGCAAAGCGCCCGCCTTCGGTTATTATTCAAAGCCGCCCATTGTCGCGTGGTCGATCGCTGCGACGACGGCGGTGTTCGGCGACAGCGAATGGGCCGTCCGCCTTTCCGCCCCGTTTTACCAGCTTGGCGTCGCGATCTTTCTGTTTCTGGCGGCGCGCCGTCTCGCCGATGACCGCGCGGCGTTCTGGGCGGGCGTTTCCTGGCTGACGATGCCGGGCGTCTTTCTCTCCGCCGCGCTCATCACGACGGACGCGCCGCTCCTTTTTTTCTGGGCGCTGGCGCTTTATTCCTTCCTGCGGGCGACCGACGACGCAGAGCCGCGGCGCGTGCTGTGGGGCGCGATCCTCGGCGCTGCGATCGGGCTCGGCCTGCTGTCCAAATATGCGATGCTCTATTTCCTTCCGGGCGCGGCGCTGGCGCTGTTCGCTGCGCCGGAGCGGCTGCGGGCGCTCAAGGCCTTGCCCGCCGCCGTCGCGGCGCTGATCGCGCTCGCGCTGCTCGCGCCGAACCTGGCCTGGAACGCCGCGAACGACTTCCAGACGATCGCCCATACGGCCGCCAACGCCAACTGGACGCAGTCGGCCGGCCATCCCGACAAGCTCGTCAAGTTCCTGGGCGATCAGTTCGGCGTCGCGGGGCCGATCCTCCTTGTCCTGATGATCATCGCCGCAGCCGGCGCGCTGCGTGAGGAGAACCGGGCGCGCATCGGGCTGCTGCTGGCGTTTTCAGCGCCGGCCCTTCTCATCGTTTCGACGCAGGCGTTCGTTTCCCGCGCCCATGCGAACTGGGCCGCCGTCGCCTACCCCTCCGCCGTCATCGCCGCAGCGATCGTCGCGGGGCGCCTCGCGCGCGGCGATCTTGCGCTGAAGTCGAGCCTTGCCCTGCATGCGGCGGCGGGCGCCGGCTTCCTGCTGGCGTTCATGAGTTTCCCGCTCGCCGACGCGATCGGCGCCTCAGGGCCTTTCAAACGCCTGCGCGGCTGGGATGCGCAAGGGCCGGAAATCGCGCGGCTCGGCGAAGGCTTTGACGCCATTCTCGCCGACGATCGCGAGGTGATGAGCGGGCTCCTCTTCTACGCCAGACCTGGTCCGCCAGTCGTCGCGTGGGATTCAAACGGGCGGATCGACAGCCACTATGAAGCGTTCAAGGCGTTCGATCCGGCGCGCGGCGAGCGTTTTCTTTTTGTCACCGCCGATCCCAACGCCAGGACGCTGAACAACGCATTTCAGTCGGTGACGCCGCTCGGCGCGAGCGTTGCGCAATTGACGCCGACGCGCACGCGCACGCTTTATTTGTTCGATATCTCCGGGCGCCGCGCAGGCGACGGCTGAAGCGTCGGCGCCGGCAAGGCGCTCCCGGAAGGTTTGACCGCGCGCCGGAGCAGCGTCGCCGCCGCATTGACCCCGAATTGAGCCCACAAGAACGCGCCGAGAAGCCACAGGAACGGCGCCGGATAGGGGTCGAGGAAATGCGCGCGGAAATAGCGGCGCATGCTGACGGTCTTGCGATAGGCGACGAGGATCGGGTCGACGTTGCTGGAGCTCTTGTAATGCAGCACGCTGACATGGGGATCGAACAGCACGACGCCGCCGGCGTCCGCAAAGCGCAGGCAGAAGTCGACATCTTCGACGTGGAGGAAATAATTCTCGTCCATGCCGCCGATCGCGAAATAGTCCTCGCGCGGAAGGCAGAAACAGGCGCCTGAAATGACCGGTATCGGCGTCACTTCCTTTGGACAGGGATCGCCGTGAAGATTGAAGCGACGGAAGTAGGGATGGCGCGGCGCCAGCCGATAAAGCTGCGTCGTCTCGACAAAAGCGCGCCACGGCGTCAGCGTCGTGCGGCGCGAGCCGCGCTGCTCGCCGCCTTCGGGGTCGACGATCTTCGCGCCGATGAGCCAGGGCCCCTTGTGAGAGGCGCCGTCGGCCGCAAGCCGCCTGGCGCCGCCGGGGGGCAGGATCGCGTCGGGATTGACGAACAGCAGAATGTCGCCCGTGGCTGCGCGCGCGCCGAGATTGCATGCCGCGGCGAAGCCGACATTGCCCTGCCCCTCATGAACATGAATGGGCGGTCCGCCGGTCTGCGATCCGATCGCGGCGGCGACGGCGCCCTCGGGATTGCCGTTGTCGACGAGGATGATCTCCGCGACGCCGTCCTGCTCGCGCAGCGCCGCAAGCGAACGCGCCAGCACCGGCCCTGTGTTGTAGGTCACGACGATCGCTGAAATTGAACGCATGGACCCAGCACTTACCAAAAACCGCCTGACCAAGACGCCGGCGATATGACCCTATTCTTTAGCGCTATTGTGAATTTTTTCCTCGCGCGAAGTATGCCAACGCTGTGCCGAAGGCGGCAAGGGCCAGAATGGCGAGTCGCCACGCCTGCCAAAGGCTCGCTTCGAACATGAACGAAACGTAAGACGCAGCGGCGGCACCGGCGATCGCCGCAAAGGCGAGGCGGTCGGGCTCGATCACGCTCAGTCGCTTCAGTCCGAACCACAGCGACGCCGTCAGCGCGGCAAGACCGATGACCCCGAGTTCCAGCCACACCTGCAAGAATATGTTATGAGGATGGATCGGCGCCTCCATCACTGGGACCGGCCAGCCCGGCACGTCGATCATCACCCCCTCATCCGCCCAGGCGCGGGTGTAGTCGGCCCCGCATCCAGCAAGCCAACAGGTTGAGAGAATGCGGTCGGAAGCTTCCCGCCACATATGGGCGCGCTGCGCCCAGGATGGCTCCAGCACGGCGGTCTCGGCCCCGGTGATTGCATCCGCCGGCGTCAGGATGAATAGGGGCGCGGCGAGAAACGAAAAGATGAAGAGCGCGCCGAGCGCGAGGATCGCCGGCCGCGGCCGGACATACGCCGCGGCCGCCGCCCCGATCGCGACCAGCATGGCGATCACATTGGCGGCGACGGAGAACTGCATCGCCGCCAGCAGCGTGAGAACGACCGGCGCGAGCGCGAATGCGCGCGACCCGGTTCGCGCGAGGAGGATCGCCGCCGCCGGAAACGAGAGCGCCGCGATGAAGGTCACCCCGCGCGCGAGCGCGATCAAGTCCTTGACGCGCTCCGGAGATTGATCCGTCGGCGGAAGAGCCGCCCGCAGGGCCCCGCCCGTCAGGCCTTCGAAGAGCAGCAGCGCTGCGGCGACAGTGACGGCGCCGGCGAAGAGATCGCCCATACGTCGCCGCCGCGCCGCATCGGCCCGCGAGACCTCAAAAACGAGCGCCCCCGCCGCAAGCGCGTAAGCTGCAACGGTGAAGCCGAGCTTTGCAGCGCCCGGCGTCGGCGACCAGAACCCGGTGACGGCGATCCACGCCGCAAAAAACATAAAGGCGAGCCCGGCGCGCGGCAGCGGCGCCCCGGCGATCCTCGCCGGCGTCAGCATCCCCAGCCCTTCGCGCCAGATGGCGCCCCGAAAGGCGATCGCCAGCGCCGAAAGCCCGGCGACAACCGCCGCCCCGCGATGGCCGAACACCGCGAGCCAGGCGAGCGCCGGCATCGTCAGGACGAAGACGCCGTCAACGACGCGATCGAGCGCCGGACGGCGCGCCGGTTCCAAGTCTCACCGCCCGCGCAGATCGGGCGGCGTCGCTTCAAGGG
>CAZGXT010000123.1:0-8898 GCA_964529675.1 uncultured Caulobacterales bacterium | reverse complement strand
GGCGCGCCAGTCTGGCGGGTTCCTCGCCCATGACGGCGCTGTCGCCGCTGAATAGGGTCGATCGTTATTCGTAGGTTGTGGCCATCTCAAAAGGAAAGTGGACATAGCCCATCGTCGCGTCGACGAGCCCCGCGACTTTCTCGTTCGTCGACTCGGTGACGTAATGCTCATCGGGCGCATGAGCGCCGGCGCCGTGTCCGAGGCCGCACGGGCCCGCGGGCAGCTTCAGCGGATCGCCAGCAAAGACGCATCCCGGCCAAGATCCCGCATTGCGCAGATACAACGTATTCGCGACGCCGGCGCGCGTGTAGACGCCTTGTCGTGCGGCGATTGCGGCGCTGCCTTCGGCGGCTTTGGTCGGGCCGTCACCCCCGCTCATCTACACTTCTGCGTCTGGAAATCCCTTTTCCACGAGGTGGCGCTTCAGCCTTGGAAGCTGTCCTCGACTGTCGTGTCGGACGCCAGCCGAAGATCGAGCTTGGCGAGGCTTTAAAAAGCGCACGGCGCTAAGGGAGCGCCGCAACCGCGTCGATCTCGATCTTCCACGCTGGATCGACGAGCCGAGACACGAACACCGCGGTCGAGGCCGGCCGGTGCTCACCGAGATGCTTCGCACGCGCCGTCCTGACGCAATCGTCGCCGTCGTCGTCCTCCGTCATGAAGGTCGTGAGCCTTATAATCGAGGAGGGCGCAGCGCCAAGCGAGGCGAGGATCAAGACGATGTTGGCGTAGACCTGATCAGCCTGGGCAGCGAGCGTCGCGGGCACGCTTCCATCTTTTGCGACAGGAACCTGACCGGAAAGAAAAACCACCCGCGCGCCCGAAGGCGCCTCTACCGCATGCGTGTAGCGTCCGAGCGGCGCGGCGACGGCGGACGGGTTGTGAAAGGCAGTTGGCATGAACGCCCTCCGTGCTGTTACGAGTTAAGTCTTGGAAGCGAGCGAGCCAGTTGAAAGGTGACGGCGGCGTATCGGGAACGCTTACGCCCGTTTGCGGCGCTCCATTCTCCCTTCGTCCCCCGTTTCCTCAAACAGCTCGGCCAGCTTGTCCACCATCACCCCGGCGAGCTGCTCGACATCGACGATCGTCACTGCGCGGCGATAATACCGCGTCACGTCATGACCGATGCCGATGGCGATGAGTTCCACTGGCGACCGGTTTTCGATTTCCGCGATCACCTCTCGAAGGTGGCGTTCGAGATAGGCGCCGCCATTCGCCGAAGAGGTCGTGTCATCGACCGGCGCGCCGTCGGAAATGACCATCAGGATGCGGCGCGCTTCGGGGCGCCCGACCAGCCGCGAATGCGCCCATAAGAGCGCCTCGCCGTCGATGTTCTCCTTGAGGAGGCCTTCCTTCATCATCAGGCCGAGCGAATTGCGCGCCCGGCGCCACGGCGTATCCGCCGCCTTGTAGATGATGTGACGCAGATCATTGAGTCGGCCGGGATTGGGCGGGCGCCCGGCGGCGACCCATTTCTCGCGCGCCTGGCCGCCTTTCCACGCGCGCGTCGTAAAGCCTAGAATTTCAACCTTGACGCTGCATCGTTCCAGCGTGCGGGCGAGAATGTCGGCGCAGATCGCCGCGATCGAAATGGGACGGCCGCGCATGGACCCCGAATTGTCAATCAGCAGCGTCACCACGGCATCCCGGAATTCAAGCTCGCGCTCGCGCTTAAAGGACAACGGTTGCATCGGATCAGCGACGACGCGGGCAAGGCGCGCCGCATCAAGAACGCCTTCGTCGAGATCGAAGATCCAGCTGCGGTTCTGCTGCGCCATGAGGCGCCGCTGTAACTTGTTCGCAAGGCGCGAAACCACGGAATGGAGGTTTTCAAGCTGCCGGTCCAGCGTACGGCGCAAACGACCGAGCTCTTCCGCGTCGCACAGCACGCTTGCTTCGGCCGTCTCATCAAATTCCGTGGTGAAGATGCGATAGCGCATGCCGCTGTCGCCGTCGAACTTCGCACGAATGGAGGAAATCCTCGCATTCTCGACGGCGCCGTCGGCGTCATCATCGGCTTGCTCGAAATCCTGCTCGTTCATCTCCGATTCGCTCTCGGGGCCCTCGCTTTCGTCCCCAGACTGCTCGTCGGATGGCTCGGCGACGCCGTCCTCGTCATTGTCCGAGGCCTTGCTGTCTTCCGCCTCGTCCTCTTCATCGCCCTTTGTCTGGTCGTCGCCCTTTTCCTCGCCGCCTTCATCGTCGAGATTGAGGTCGCGAATGACTTGCCGCGCGAGGCGGGAGAACGCCGCCTGATCGTGAAGGTCGTTTGTCGCTGCGAGGGCGCTGAGGGAGGCGCCGGCGAGCGCTTCGACTTCGCCGGCGTGCGCCGCCATCATCGCCGCGGCGGCGGGCGGGTGCGGTCGGCCGGTCAGGCGTTGGCGAAGAAGCAAGGCGGCGACATCCGCGATCGGCGCCATCGCCGTCGCGTCAAGCCGGTCAAGGCGCCGCTCCGCGATCGATTTGTCGAGCGCCGCGGCGAGGTTGTCACCGACGCCTCGCAGCGCCTGTGCGCCGATCGCTTCGATGCGAGCAGTCTCAAGGGCGCGAAACACGGCCTGCGCTTCGGCGCCTTTCGGCATGACGCGCTGAGAGGCGGCGGCGTCGTGATGCGCGAGGCGTAACGCGGCGCCATCTGCTTCTCCGCGCGCGATCATCGCGGCGTTGCGATCAATGTTTCTGGCCGGCAGGGGGATCTTCGCGATTCGCCCCGATACGCTTGCATGTTCGCCGCCGAAGGAGACTTCAACTTCCGGCGTCGCAGAGAGCGCCCGCGTCGTCTGCACCAGCGCGCGTTTGAAATCTTCCCGGGCTTTTTCCTTGGGTGTCATGAGACGAGATTTGGCTGATCGGACAGGCCTTGCCAAGAGCGCGGCGCGGCTCGCTCGGCTTCCGTTCTCTATCGGTCTAGGCTATCGACGGCGAATGAAGCCTTCTGCCATGACCGCCGCCGACCTTAACGCTTTCATGCTTGCGGGGTTTCCGCGCTGGGATCGGGCGGGCGTCACTATCGAGCATGCCGAACATCGCGCCGTTCGCCTGCGCATGACCACCGGCGAACGATCGCTTCGCCCCGGCGGCACGGTGTCCGGGCCGACGATGTTCATGCTCGCCGACACGGCGCTTTACGCCGCAGTGCTCGCCAGCGTCGGACCGAAGGCGCTGGCGGTGACGACGAACATGTCGATCAATTTTCTGCGCAAGCCGCCGCCGTCCGACCTCATCGCTGAGTGCCGCCTCCTGAAGCTCGGCAAGCGGCTCGCGGTCGGCTATGTGACGATCTATTCGGACGGCGAGGATGAGCCGGTCGCCCAGGCGACGGGGACTTACTCCATTCCTGCAGATTGACCGGGCTCAGCTTGTCTCCGCCAGCAGTGACAATTGCTCGATCATCGCGCTTCGCTGCGTCTCGCCAAGATCGGTGAGGCGAGTCGGGTAATCGCCGGTGAAGCAATGGTCGGTGAAGGCGGGCGCCGCCTTGTCGCGTGGGCCTTTGCCGAAGGCTTCGTAAAGTCCGTCCAGCGACAGGAAAGCGAGGCTGTCGACGCCGATCTCGGCGCGGATTTCTTCGACGGACATCTGCGCGGCGATCAGCTCCTCGCGCGAGGGGGTGTCGATGCCGTAAAAGTCAGGATAGAGAATAGGCGGACATGCGACGCGCATGTGAACCTCGCGCGCGCCGGCGTTCCGCAGCATCTGGACGATCTTGCGGGACGTCGTTCCGCGAACGATTGAGTCGTCGACGAGGACGATGCGCTTTCCTTCGATGGCCCCGCGATTGGGCGAGTGTTTTCGCGCGACGCCAGCCTCGCGGATACGCTGCTCGGGCTCGATGAAGGTGCGCCCGACAAAATGGCTGCGAATGAGCGCCATCTCATAAGGAAGGCCGGAGGCCTGCGCAAAGCCGATTGCGGCGGGGACGCCAGAATCCGGAATCGGCGCGACCATGTCCGCTTCTGCAGGCGCTTCGACGGCGAGACGTGCGCCGAGGCTTTTCCGAAGTTGATAGACGCTCTTGCCGTCGACGACGGAGTTCGGGCGTGCGAAATAGATCAGTTCAAAGATGCAGGGGCGCGCCGGCGTCGTTTGTGGGAACGCCTGGCGGCTCTCAACTTCGCCGTCTTCCCTGCAGATGACGACTTCGCCTGGGCGAATGTCGCGCACGAATTTGGCGCCGATGAGGTCCAGCGCGCATGTCTCCGACGCAAGGATCGGCGCGCCGTTGAGATCGCCGAGAATTAGCGGGCGGATGCCGACAGGATCACGCGCGCCGATCAAGCCGTCCTTGGTCAGGATGGCGAGCGCATAGGCGCCTTCGACCTGTTTCAGCGCGTCGATCACCTTGTCGACCATAAGGAGATGGTGCGAACGCGCTGTGAGATGAAGAAACAGTTCGGAGTCCGACGTCGACTGGAAAATGCAGCCGCGCTGCACCAGTTCCGCTCTCAGCCTGCGCGCGTTCGTCAAATTGCCGTTATGCGCGATAGCGATGCCGTTGCGGTCAAGGTCGGCGTAAAGCGGCTGGACGTTCTTGAGAACGGTTTCGCCTTGCGTCGAATAGCGCGTGTGGCCGATGGCGGCGACGCCCTTGAGCCGCGCAAGCACGGTCGCGTCAGAAAAATTGTCGGAAACGAGGCCGAGATGGCGCTCGGTCCGGAAGGCGACGCCGTCATAGCTCGCGATGCCAGCCGCTTCCTGGCCGCGGTGCTGGAGCGCATGGAGCCCAAGTGCGGAGATGGCTGCTGCATCCGGCGTGCCGATGATTCCGAAGACGCCGCATTCTTCGTTCAGCGCGCGCGGCGCAACAAGACACGCCGCTTCAACCCGCCGACGATAACGGCGGCCGAGCCCTTTCAGGCGGCGCGCCGCGCGTTTTGCGAAGTCAGTTCCGCTCGGGTGAGCCATCGGCCTCAGGCTCCTCGTTGAGGATGTCCGCTATAGTGTCTGAATTGCGCCGCCCGTTCGCGGCGTCAGTCGTCGTGACGGTCGCTACGATTTCCTTCAGCCCCGTGCGATCGGCGTTGGCGTAGCCTTCCTTGGCAGCGTCAACAGGCTTGACAGCCGCAGCTTCCTTTTGCTTGCGCAAGGCGCGCTCTGATGGGGCGAACTGTTCGAAAAAGGAGGCGGAGGCCGCTGCAAGCGGGCGCAGCAGCGCTTTTCTCACAGAGTCAGGCTGGTTCGGCTCATCGAGATAATAGCCGTAGCCAAGAAACCCGAGGCCGATCAGCGCCAGCGCGCGCACCAGGCCGAAGACGCCGCCGCCAATCCGGTCCGCGCGCTTCATTTTCTTGTTGAGTTTCAAGCGCAAGAGCGCCCTGTGGGCGATGAAGTATAATCCGCCGAAAGCGAGGAGGCCGATGACGCCCGCGGCGGCAATCGTCTGGAAGACGCCATTTGAACCGAAGAACGCAAGCGCTGGTTTCGCCCCGAGCCATGCTGCAACCGCTGCAAGGCTCAGCACCGCGAGAGTTGTCAGTTCACGGATGGCGCCGCGCGCCGCAGCGAAAGCGACAGAGACGCCGAGGACGCCCAAGAGAAGCACGTCAAATACGGTCATGCCATGCCTACGCTAAACTGCCGGTCCAAGGTCGTCCGACCTAGACCCGCGCCTCTCTCCCGCGCGTCCTGATAGCCGCGATAGAGGCCCCGCTCAACCATTCTTCAGGCCTTTAGCCGCCGCACCCAGTCTAGGAGGTCGTTGAGGGTTTCGGCGGTAACGATTTCAAGCGGGGAATCTATGGCCCCTGCCGACGCGACCGCCCCTTTGAACCCGAGCTTTCGGGCCTCTTTGAGGCGGGCGTCCGCTTGCGTGACGGGCCTGACGGCCCCTGACAGGGCGACCTCGCCAAAAAAAACAAAATGCTTCGGGAGCGCCCGGTCGAACAGCGAGGAGACGAGCGCCGCCGCCGCCGCGAGGTCGGCTGCAGGCTCGATGATTCGCAGCCCGCCAGCGACATTGAGGAAGACGTCATGACGGCCGAAATCCAGTCCGCAGCGGGCGTCGAGCACGGCGAGCAACATCGAGAGCCGCGCGCTATCCCAGCCGACGACGGCCCGCCGCGGCGCCGCGAAAGTAGTCGGAGAAACAAGCGCCTGGATTTCAACGAGCACCGGCCTTGTCCCCTCAACACCCGCAAAGACGGCGGCGCCGGGCGCAGGCTCGCCGGGTTCTGAGAGAAACAGCTCGGAAGGGTTGGCGACCTCGCGCAGGCCTGCGCCCGTCATTTCGAAGACGCCGATCTCGTGCGCGGCGCCGAAGCGGTTCTTGACCGCGCGCAACAGGCGGAACGCCCGACCCTGTTCGCTTTCGAAGTAGAGCACCGCATCGACCATGTGCTCGACGACGCGGGGTCCTGCGATCTGGCCGTCTTTCGTCACATGGCCGACGAGCAGCATGACGGAGCCGGAGCCCTTGGCGAGGCGGATGAGTTCCTGAACGCAAGCGCGCACCTGCGTCACTGTGCCAGGCGCGGCGGGCAGCGTGTCCGACCAAAGCGTCTGGATGGAATCGATGATGACGACGTCGGGCCGTTCGGCCTTCAGCGTCGCCAGAATGTCGCGCAACGCCGTCGCCGCGGCGAGGCCCACGGGCGCCTCGGCAAGACCGAGCCGCTGCGCGCGCAGCCGAATTTGCGCTGTGGCCTCCTCGCCGGAAATATAGGCTACCTTCGTCCCGCCCCGTGCAAGTCCGGCTGCGATCTGGAGCAGCAGCGTCGACTTACCGACCCCCGGATCGCCGCCGATGAGGAGGGCCGACCCCGGAACAAGGCCGCCGCCGCAGGCGCGGTCGAACTCGGCGTTGCTGGTGAGGAGGCGCGGCTCAAACTCGGCGCCGCCTTTCAGCGAGGCGAGTTCGATCGCCTTTCCTTTCGACGCCTTGACGCCGCCGGGCGGCCCTGACTCGACCGCCTCCGCAGCAACCGTGTTCCATTCCCCGCACGCATCACACCGCCCCTGCCATTTGCCGTAAACGGCGCCGCAGGACTGGCAGATGAAAGCGTCGGCGTTGCGGGGCAAAGAGGCGGGACCCGAGTGGCGATTGGTGTTAAGGCGCTGTCACCTTGCGCATCGCCGCTCAATTCGCGCAACTCTCGTAGTCGGGGCCTTATATCGAAGCTGACGCTGAAGGCTCCCGTCGAGGAATTCGAACTGACGATGTTAGCCCGGCACCTCGAAATCGGCGAACCACCGATCGAAAACGTATAGGTACCGCTGGTTTGCCTGATCTTTGACCAGTTAAACCGACACACTTGGTAAGTTAACACCCCGGCATCCGTAATTCCGGAGCTGGTAGACGCAAAGTTGTTGGTTTGGCCAGCAGGCAAAGGTGTTAAAGGGGGCGGCGCCAAGACGCCGGTCAGATTTGTACTTAGCAGGGTTTTGGGGGTGCTCGTACTGTTCTTTACGGAAACGCTTGTTGGCAACAGTTGCTGCGCATTCGCTATCCCAGATGCAGCAAACACTGCCGCGCCGCCGACAAGCGCGGCTTTAGCTCCAATTTGAAACATGCTTACCTCCACAAGTGCCAGAACAATACACCGCCGAGCGAAGAACAAAAGTTAACAAAGGACAATTTATGGTAGGAACCCTTTGGAATAAGGACTCGTTAGATGTATTATGGAAAAAGCACTAAGAAGCTCATTGAGGTGCGCGCGTGTCCGTTGGCTCAGTGAATTTTGCGAACTCAGTATTGCAATCATTGACGCTTAATACCATTTCCCAAAGAATCGCGGCCCCGACACGACCCACCAACCAGAACGCTCCCGCTGTCATCCTCGACCTGACCGAAACCGGGGCTCAACGTGTCGCGCAATCCGACGCGCCGCCAACCGGGGTGTTTCAAGACGCTGATCTATTCAGGAATGCGTTCAGCGACCTTAATCCTTATCTTGAAAATCTCACAGAGATCAGGCTTTCGCCCAATCTATCGCGTGCGGAAGCGGCGGAGATTTCGGACCGGATCAATTCGCGCGAGTTTCTCGCGTTCGGCAGATTTGCGGCGACCAGCACGCTCGACTTTGCGCTCGGATACCTCGCATATTACGATAGCTTGTCGCCGGAAGAGCGTAACTCGCATCCTTACGCCGGTAGCAGAGAACAGGTCGCGGCAATCGCCCGCCGCGCGGCGGCGGAAGAAGGCCGGGTCATTCGCGATCCCGACCAGACGCAGGCCCCGCTCCTTGTGCTGTTCGAGACTATCGAAGCCGCGGCGTTCAAGATCGACGAAACGACGGTCGAGGGCGTCATCGACCGGTTCCGCGCAGAGGCGGCGACGCTTTTCAACGCCGAGGTCGACAGCGGCTTCGTCGAGACCGCAGTCGAGCGTCTGCGGCGCATCGCCTCTCTCGTCACCGCAGCGCAAGGCGGCGACGCGGCGGCGCTCTCCGAGCTCAATGCTCTCGGCGCCGCCGGCGCGACGGTGTCGACGACGGCCTAACGTCAGCGGCTGTGGCGCATTGCGCCGGGCGCGTCGCCGCCGGTACAGTCGGCGCATGTCGCAAGCCCCGCTTAACAGCTTCAACCCATACCTCCAGGGCCTCTTCGCGCCGGTCTCGGAGGAAGTGACCGCACGAGATTTGCCCGTCATCGGCGAGATCCCGCGCGACCTCAACGGCGCCTATTTTCGCAACGGGCCCAATCCGAAATCCCCGCCGAAGGGCATGCACCACTGGTTCGACGGCGACGGGATGGTGCACTGCGTCTGGTTCGAAGACGGGAAAGCCCGCTACGCCAACCGCTATGTGCGCACCGCCGACATCCTCGCCGAGGCGAAGGGCGCGGCGGCGATGCCGGGGATCTTCGAGCGCTCGCAAGAGGTCGCCGGGCGATCGACGGTTTACCGGGACACCGCCAATACCGATATCGTCGTTCATAACGGACGCCTGCTGGCGCTCTGGT
>CAZGXT010000122.1:0-8938 GCA_964529675.1 uncultured Caulobacterales bacterium | reverse complement strand
CGTTACCCGGCGCCCTGTCTTCCTGGAGCCCGGACTTTCCTCAGGGCTTTCACCCCGCAGCCGCCCGGCCGCCTGACGCTGGGACGATGTGGGCCGCGATATAGCGCCGGTCAAGCGAGCTGTGCGGATGCCCACTTCAACGCCGCCTTGGTCAGCGGGCTGAACCCTTGGGCGAGCGCTTCCGGGCAGAAGCGGCGCTGGAAGGCGACGAGCGCGGCGGCGTGGGCTTTGTCCGGCGCGTCATAGCCGATGGCGCGCAGCATCGAGAGCGCATCTTCATAGCTGATCGAGGGATCGGGATCTCCCTTATAGGGGCCGACAGCGAGCCCCTCCTCGGCAAGACGCCTCCACGGGAACAGCTCGCCGGGGTCTTCCTTCCGCTGCGGGGCGACGTCGGAATGGCCGACGACATTGGATAGGGGCACATTATGGCGTGTACGGATGTCCTTCACGAGCGCGACGACCATGTCGATCTGCTTTTTCGGGAATTTGCGATAGCCCCATTCGTGGCCCGGATTGACGATCTCGACGCCGATCGAGCGGGCGTTCGTCTCCGTCTCGCCGCGCCAGAACGAGACGCCGGCGTGCCAGGCGCGCTTTCCTTCCGGCACAAGGCTGAAGATCGTTCCGTCCTCTTCGACGAGATAGTGACAGGAGACTTTTGACGCCGCATCGGTGAGGCGGGCGAGCGCTTCGGCGCCGGAAAGCATCCCCGTGTAGTGCAGAACGATCATGTCGACCGCGCGACCGCGCTCGTCGAAATTGGGCGAGGATTTCTCCACGAATTTCAGCCTCTTCATGGTTTCGTCTCCGCGCGCACGACGACCGCCTCCGGCGCGCCCGGTTCCGGCGCCGTCGTCGGCGCCCGCAAGACGACGACGCCGACGCCGAATAGCGTCATCACGCCGCCGATGATGATCGCGGCGTTGATCGGCTCGCCGAGGATAAGGATCGAAAACGCGACGGCGAGAAACGTGGTCAGCAGGCTCGACGATGCGACCTCTGACACCGGGCGCCGCTGGAGCAGCCAGTAATAGGTAGTGTGCCCAAGGATCGACGCGAGCAGCGCCGAATAAAGGATCGCAGCGACGACAAGCTTCAAATCGCTGGCGACGAGCGCTTCGAATTGATCGCGTTCGAGCGCGAAGGTGACGCCCCAGAGCACCGGCGCGCCCACCGCGCCGAACCAGGCGAGAAGCTCCCATGGTTTGAAGCCCGACGCCTTCTTGACGAGGATCGAGCCGGCGGCCTCCACCAGCGTCGCCAGCGCGACGAGCCCGATGCCGATTCCGAGGCGCACTTCCGGCGGCGCTTGCCCTCGCGAAGAGACGATCACGGCGACGCCGGCGAAAGCGAGCGAGATCCCGGTGATGCGCCGCCAGCCGATGCGCTCCTTCAGAAAAATGACGGAGAGAATGGTCGCGAAGGGAACGTAGAGCTGGTTCGCAATCGCGCTCGCCGAAGCGCTGGCGAGCGCGACGCCGGTGAACAGGAAAATGTAATTGATGGCGCCGAAGCAGAGGGCCGCCAGCAGGACGTACCCCATCTTGCCGGGGCGCCACCGGAGGAACGGCGCCAGCACGGCGGCGACCAGCGTCATGCGCATGGCCGCATAGAAGACAGGCGGGATCTCCGCCATCGCCGCCTTGATGACGACATAGTGAAAACCCCAGATCACGCACATCGCGAGAAGGATGGTCAGCTCGCGCGCGCTCAAAAGGGGGCCCCGACAGTTCTTGAAGGACGCGAGGCTTACGCTGCGCCGAATTTCCGGGCAATCGATCCTGGCTTAAGGACGGATCAAAGTCTCTCAGGCGGGGTTTGCTGTGCGCCACCCGCCGCTGCGCCCCGGTCCGGCAAAGAGGGCGGAGGCAGCGCCCGATATCGCTGATATCGCGAGGGCGAGCGGCGCGGCGAGCGCGAACGCAAGCAGCGCCACCGCCGAAAACCCAAGCACGGCGAGAAACAGGATTGCGTCGCAAATACCTGAAATCGTTGTATTTTCAGTATTCCGGATCAGATCGTTTCCAAGTTCGTCAGCAACTATTGGCATGCCTGTCACCAACCCCTACGCCACTGATCCAAGGATAGGCGCCTTTAACAGCCAGCGTCCAGCAAAAGCTGCGCCTTTCGCCCTGAGATTAGAAGGACGGGCTCAAGCAAAAATATGGCGCTGGCGCCGCCCTGGTTAACGGCGAGCCTCAGCAAGGATCGCTTCATAGGCCGCATTGATCGTCGCCGCGCGGCCGTCTGCAATCTTGATGAGCGAAGCCGGCACGCCGCGCGCCATCAGCGTGTCCGGGTGATTTTCGCGCATCAGGTCGCGGTAGCGCGCCTGCACTTTTGCAGGCGGCGCCCCGGGCTCAAGGCCGAGAACCGCGTATGGGTCATCCTTGCCGAGGCCGAGATGCGCGGCCTTCAGCCGGCGCCAGCACGCGGGCTTGATCCCGAATTTCTCCGCCGCCGCTTCGATCAGGGACAGTTCCTGCGGATGCGCAGCGCCGTCCGCGAGCGCCACATAGAGAAGGCAATCGACCACATCTTCGAGGATCGCCGGATCGTCGTCGAAAAGCTTCGCGACCTGACCTGCATAGTGAGAGAAACCGGCGACATCCTGCTTCGCGAGGTCGTAGATCATGCGGACCTTCGTCGCCTCGCCTTCGGGAAACTCGAAAAACTTGCGGAACGCGGAGAACTCCGCGTCGGTCGCCGCGCCGTCAGCCTTCGCGATTTTCGCCGACAGCGCGATCAGCGCGATTGAAAATGTCTCCTCGTCGCGGCGGGCTTTTGCCGAAGCGAGCGCATCAAAGGCGGCGCCCAGCGTTTTCTTGCGGGCGATGTCGATCGCATCGGCGAGGCGGCTGGAAAAATTCATGGCGGCGACGCTCTTAGCCCGGCTGCCGCCGCAAGGCGAGAGCGTGATCTGGGGGAAAATTTATTCTGCAAGCAGGAATAGGGGCTTGCACGCTGTAAGGCGCAATAGCTGCGTAGACGAGAGGAAGTGCGGGTTCCCCTGAGAGCGCCGTCGCGCAACTGTTACTTGCCCGCCAAGGGCGCCGTCCTGGGGGACCTTTATGAGTACGCTCTTCGATCAGTTGCGCGTCGTCGGCGGCGGTTTTCTGTGCGGCGCCGCGTTCATGGTCATATTGCTGGCGCTCGGCGGACTTTATCCCGCTTCTTGATCAGGTGTTGTAGCCGAGGATCGGCGACAGCCATTTCTCCGCTTCGTCAAGGCTCATCGACTTCCGGCGCGCGTAGTCGTCCACCTGATCGCGCGCGATCGCGCCGACGCCGAAATAGAGCGACTCTGGATGGCTGAAATAGAGCCCGCTGACTGAGGCAGGCGGCGTCATGGCGAAACTTTCCGTTAGCGCCATGCCGGCGTTTTCCTCTGCGTTCAGCAGACGGAAGAGCGTCGCCTTTTCGGTGTGGTCCGGCTGCGCGGGATAACCGGGCGCGGGGCGGACGCCCTGATATTTCTCCGCGATCATTTCGTCGACGCTGATCGCTTCATCCTTCGCATAGCCCCACAGGTCGCGCCGTACCCGCGCATGAAGATGTTCCGCGAAAGCCTCCGCGAGGCGATCGGCGAGCGCCTTCGCCATGATCGCGGAGTAATTGTCATGCGCTTTGTCGAAGGAAGCGGCGAGCGCCTCTTCGCCGACTCCGGCCGTCACTGCAAAGGCGCCGACATAATCGCGCTTGCCGCTGTCCTTCGGCGCAACAAAATCCGAAAGGCAGAAATTCGGAGCGCCCGCCTCGCGCTTGGCGATCTGCTGGCGCAGGCCGTGCAGCACCGCAATCGGCGCGCGGCGAGCCTCGTCGGCGTAAAGCTCGATATCGTCGCCGACGGCGTTCGCCGGCCAGAACCCGACGACGCCATGCGCCGTCAGGCGCCGGCCCGCGACGATCTCGGCGAGCATCTTCTGCGCATCGGCATAGAGCCCGCGCGCCGCTTCGCCGACGATCTCGTCTTCGAGGATGCGCGGATACCGCCCTGCAAGGTCCCAGGATGCGAAAAACGGCGTCCAGTCGATATGCTTTGCGAGGACGCTGAGGTCGTAGTCGCGAAACGCCCGCACGCCGGTGAACGAGGGCGCCGGCGGCGCGTACTTGGTCCAGTCCAACTTCGGCGCATTGGCGCGCGCAGCTTTCAGGTCGATGCGCGGATTGCGCTCGCGCCCTTTCGCATGCTCTTCGCGGATGCGGTCGTAGTCAGACCTGATACCCGCAAGGTAGTCAGACCGGCGCTCCGCCGAGACGAGCGCGCCGGCGACGCCGACCGCCCTGCTCGCATCCGTCACATAGACGACGCCATGATCATAGTTCGGGGCGATTTTCACGGCTGTATGCGCGCGGCTCGTCGTCGCTCCGCCGATCAGCAGAGGCACGGTGAAGTTCTGGCGCTTCATCTCAGCCGCGACGTGGCGCATTTCGTCAAGGCTCGGCGTGATCAGGCCTGAAAGTCCGATGATGTCGACCTGCCGCTGCTTTGCCTCGGTGAGAATCCGGTCCGCCGGAACCATCACGCCGAGATCGATGACCTCGTAGTTGTTGCACTGAAGGACGACGCCGACGATGTTTTTGCCGATGTCGTGAACGTCGCCCTTCACGGTCGCGAGCAGGATCTTCCCGTTCGCCTTGCCCTGATCGAGGCCCTGTTCCTTTTTCTCCTGCTCCATAAACGGCGTGAGATAGGCGACCGCCTGCTTCATCACGCGCGCGGACTTGACGACCTGCGGCAGGAACATTTTTCCCGAGCCGAAGAGATCGCCGACTATGTTCATGCCGTCCATCAGCGGCCCTTCGATGACGTAAAGCGGCCGACCGAGCTTCTGTCGCGCCTCCTCGGTGTCCTCGACGATGAATTCGGTCAGCCCCTTGACCAGGGCGTGCTTCAGCCGCTCTTCAACGGTCGCATTACGCCAGGAAAGATCCGCTTCGCTCTTCTTTCCCGCCTCGCCCTTGAACTGCGCGGCGACGTCGAGCAAGCGCTCGGTCGCATCCACGCGGCGGTTGAGGATGACGTCCTCTACGGGACCGCGAAGATGGTGTGCAATCTCATCATAGATCGCGAGCTGCCCTGCATTGACGATGCCCATATCCATGCCGGCCCTGATCGCATGGTAGAGAAAGACCGAGTGCATCGCTTCGCGCACCGGGTCGTTGCCGCGAAACGAAAAGGAAATATTGGAGACGCCGCCCGAGACGCGCGCGCCCGGAAGCGTCTCCTTGATCGCCCGCGTCGCCTCGATGAAATCGAGCGCGTAATTGTTATGTTCCTCGATGCCGGTCGCCACCGCGAAAATGTTGGGGTCGAAGATGATGTCGTCCGCCGGGAAGCCGAGCTTGTCGACGAGGAGACGATAAGAGCGCGTGCAGATCTCGATCTTGCGCGCGGCCATATCCGCCTGCCCCTTTTCGTCGAAGGCCATCACGACGACTGCGGCGCCGTAGCGCATGATCTTGCGCGCATGCGCGAAGAACGCCTCTTCGCCTTCCTTCAGCGAGATCGAATTGACGATCGCCTTGCCCTGGACGTTCTTGAGCCCTTCTTCGATCACCTCCCATTTCGAGGAATCGATCATCACCGGCACCCGGCAGATGTCGGGCTCCGAAGCGATGAGGCGCAGAAACCGGCGCATCGCGGCGACGCCGTCGAGCATCCCCTCGTCCATGTTGACGTCGATGACTTGAGCGCCCGCTTCAACCTGCTGGCGCGCGATCGCCAACGCGTCCTCGTAGCGTTCCTCCTGAATGAGTTTTCGGAACTTCGCCGAGCCGGTGACGTTCGTCCGCTCGCCGATATTGACGAAGATTGAAGTCGTCATGCGGCGGCGTCCGCCTTCGCCGCCGGCTTCGGCCTGACGCCGAGCATCATGCAGAGCGCGTAGGCGAGGTCGTCGCGATTGAGGGTGTAAAAATGGAAGTGCTTCACGCCTTGCTCGGCGAGGGCGAGGCACTGCTCGGCGGCGACGGTCGCTGCGATCAGAAGACGCGTCGAGGGGTCTTCATCGAGATTCTGGAACAGCTTCACAAGGCGCCCGGGGATCGTTGCGCCGCACGTGTCCGCCATTTTCCTGAGGCCTGCGAAATTCGTGATCGGCATGATGCCGGGGACGATCGGTATCGCGACGCCCGCCGCGCGCACGCGCTCAAGATAGCGGAAATAGACGTCGTTATCATAAAAGAACTGCGTGATGCCGCGCGTCGCGCCCGCGTCGATCTTCTGCTTCAGCATGTCGATGTCCGCCGCCTGCGACGGGCTGTCGGGATGTTTTTCGGGATAGCAGCCGACGCTGATCTCGAAATTCGCAATCCGGCGGGCGCCCGCCGCCAGCTCGGCGGCGTTTGCGTAGCCGCCAGGATGGGGAATGTAGCGTTCGCCCGGCCCGCCCGGGGGATCGCCGCGCAGCGCAACGATGTGCCTTACTCCTGAAGCCCAGTAATCGCGCAACACCGCATCGACCTCGTCCCTGGTCGCTGCGACGCAGGTCAGATGCGCGGCCACCGGCAGGTCCGCTTCTGCGATGATGCGGGAGACGGTGTCGTGCGTGCGCCCGCGCGTTGATCCGCCGGCGCCGTAAGTGACGGACACGAAGTCGGGCGCCAGCGGGCGCAGCTTCTCAACCGCCGCCCAGAGCTTTGTCTGCATCGCCTCGGTCTTCGGCGGGAAGAATTCGAAGGAGACATGAAGGTCGGACATCGCTATTCCCTACGCGACACGTTTCTTGAGGCTGCGCACGCTGTCGCGCGCCTTTGCAAGCCATATTTTAACGGTCAGCGACTTGCCGTCGCTGCGGCCCGGCGGCAGCGTTTCCGTCGCAACGAGATCAAGGCCGGCCGCCGCGCACCATTCCGCCACTTCCTCATCCGGAAAGCCCAGCCGGCGATGCGCATGATCGTCGCGCAGGAATTCGAGGTCATGAGGCGCGAAATCCGACATCAGTAGGCGGCCGCCGGGCTTCAGAAGGCGCGCGGCCTCCGCGACCGCCGCCGCCGGGTCGGCGAGAAAATGCAGCACCTGGTGGATGCAGACGACATCAGCAAGCCCGCTTTCAAGCGGCAGCGCAAACAGGTCTCCGTGACGCACCTGCGCGTGCGTCACGCCGGCGCGGTCGAGATTGGCGCGGGCGACCGCCAGCATCTCCCGCGAAAGATCGAAGCCGAGTCCTTTCTCGTAGGCGTCGGCGAAAATCGTCAGCATACGGCCGGAACCGGCGCCGAGATCGACAAAGAGCCCGACCTTCTCCGGCGCTAAGGCTCGCATGCGCTTCTCGACGGCGGCCTCCTCGATCTGCAAGCCGCGCAGGCGATCCCATTCTGCGGCGTTCTTCTCGAAATAGGCGGCGGCGAGATCGGCGCGCGCCTGCCGGCTCTGGGCGAAACGCTCGCCGTCGCGCGCTATGACGCGGTCGCCGGATTTGTTGAGCGCCTTGACCGCGCCGATGATCGCGTCCGTCGGTTCCAGCGCCGGGGCGCCAGCGCGGTAGAACATCCAGGAGCCCTCGCGGAACTTGTCGATGAGGCCCGCCTCAGTGAGGATCTTGAGGTGCCGGCTGACGCGCGGCTGGCTCTGGCCGAGAATCTGGGTGATTTCGGTCACCGTCAGTTCGCCGCGCATCAGGAGCGCCATGATCCTGAGGCGGGTTTCCTCCCCGATTGCGCGGAAAACATGCAGCTGGCGGTCGAGCGACATACGGAGCAAGTCCTTGAAGAGCGAGATATAAACATATCTTTATATAAATCTCAAGCGATGGGAAATACACGATCGCCTGAACCGCCTCGCCCCGCGCACCGCCGGCGATGGACAGGAAACCCCAATCCCGCCAAGGTCTGCCGCTATCGGAAAGACGTGGAATCGATGGGTATGGATAGGTCGCGAATGAACTCGGGCTTCAGAATCCTGGGATTGGCGGCGGCGGTCGCGATCGCGGTCGGCGGCGTCGCGCATGCTCAGAATGCGAAGCCCTCGCCGCCGCTCGAAGCCGAAGAAGAGCTTGCGCCGCCGGTTGACGCCAATGGCGGAGCGGCGACCAGCGCAACCGCCGCTGACCCCTGGGAAGGATTTAACCGCAAGGTTTTTGGCTTCAATGACAAGGTGGACAAGGGTTTCTTCGTGCCGGCCGCCAAAGCCTACCGCGCGACGACGCCTAAAGCGGGCCGGCGCGGCGTACGCCGGTTTCTGTCAAACTTTGGATCGCCGAGCGTCTTCATCAATGACCTGCTGCAGGGAAACCTTGGGCGCGCGGGCAAGACGTTATCGCGCTTCGCCATCAATTCGACGATCGGCGCCGGCGGCTTCGCCGATCCCGCCGGCCAGATGGGGATCGAAGGCCATAACGAGGATTTCGGTCAGACGCTCGCCGTCTGGGGCGTAGGGTCCGGTCCCTATCTCGTGCTGCCCTTGTTCGGACCCTCCTCGCCGCGCGATGCATTTGGCGCGCTTGTCGGGATCGGCATGCAGCCGCTCACCTTCATTCGCACGCCGCCGGCCAACTACGCCCGAATCTCGCTCGCAGGAACGACGCTGCTGTCCGCGCGCGAAGCCGTCCTCGACCCGCTTGCGGAGATCGAGGCGAACTCACTCGACTATTATTCCTCGTTCCGCAGCTTTTACACGCAGGCGCGGGCGCGGGAGATCAGAAACGGCGTCGATGATTTCGAAGCCCTGCCCGACTTCGACGAATAGTTTTTTGGGAGCTTTCTGGATGACTTTCTGGCCTGCCGCCCTTCGCATGAGCCTCGCCGGCGCCGCCTCTGCAGCGATGATCGCTCCAGCGCATGCTGACGTCGCCGCGGAAAAATTCATCGCCGGCGTTCTTGAAGAGTCGAACGCGATCTTTGGAAGCTCGGACGAAAGCAGCCGGAACGCCGGCGTCGAGGCGCTGGTCGACAAATATGTCGACATGGACCGCGTCGCGCGCTTTGCGCTCGG
>CAZGXT010000121.1:0-8972 GCA_964529675.1 uncultured Caulobacterales bacterium | reverse complement strand
CCGCGTTCCCTGGCTGACCGAGAAAAGGAGAACGACAATGTTCAAAGGCTATCTGGTACCCGGCGTCGATCTCGCCGATATTTCTTTGTGGGCGTTCACGCTCTTCTTCTTCGGTCTCATCTTCTACCTGCGCCGCGAGGACCGCCGCGAAGGCTACCCGCTCGAAGCCGACACCACCGGCAAGCAGGAACCGTCCGGCACGTTCTGGTTTGCGCGGCCGAAAACCTTCAAGCTGCCGCATGGCAAGGGAACCTACACGGCGCCGCACGGGCCGCGCGACACGCGTCCTCTCGCGTTGAAGCGCAGCGAGCCGTGGCCGGGCGCGCCCTATGTTCCGACCGGCGACCCGATGCGCGACGGCGTCGGCCCTGCTTCCTACGCCGAACGCAAGGACTGGCCGGACCTCACCGTCGAAGGGGCGCCGCGCATCGCGCCGCTGCGCGTTGAAAAACATCTGCACGTAGCGGCGCAGGATCGCGATCCGCGCGGTTTCACCGTGTTCGGCGCCGACAAGAAACCGGCCGGCGAAGTCTCAGACATCTGGGTCGACCGCTCGGAAGCGATCATCCGCTATCTCGAAGTGCGGCTCGCGAACGCCGGCGGCACGGTGCTTCTGCCGATGACGCTCGCCGTCGTCGACATGACCCGCGCCCGCGTGATGGTCGATTCGATCCTCGCCGGGCAATTCGCCGGCGTGCCGCGCATCAAGAACCCCGATCAGGTCACGCGGCTCGAGGAAGACAAGATCTGCGGCTACTACGGCGGCGGCAAGCTCTACGCGACGCCTCTGCGTTCCGAACCGCTGATCTGACGGAGGCTGGCATGCGCGCGCGCGAAATCGACGACGAGACGAACCCTGAGCCCGTTCCCGGCCTGCCGGAAAAGCTGCCGGAAGGCGAAGAGATTCTGTGGCAGGGATCTCCGGGCCTCGTCGCGCTGGCGGTTCACGCCTTTCGCGTGCGCGCTGTCGCGGTTTATTTCGGCATTGTCGCTCTCTGGCGTGCGGCGGCGATGGCGTCCGCCGGCGCGACGGGGCCTGAGATCAGCGCGACCATGCTGGCGATCTCGGGATTCTTCGCCGCGGCGATGGCGCTTCTCTTCCTTCTCGCCTTTCTTATGAAGAAAGAGACGATCTACACGATCACCACGCGCCGCGTGGTCATGCGCTACGGCGTTGCGCTCCGGAAGACCGTGAACATCCCCTTCCGCATCGTCGCCGCAGCGGCGCTCAAAAAACACGGCCGCGGTCATGGCGACATCGCGCTCACGCTCTCTGGCCCGGACCGCATCGCTTATCTGCACCTGTGGCCGCATGCGCGCCCATTCAGATACGC
Source organism: uncultured Caulobacterales bacterium (assembly GCA_964529675.1). Classification (GTDB taxonomy): domain Bacteria; phylum Pseudomonadota; class Alphaproteobacteria; order Caulobacterales; family Parvularculaceae; genus Amphiplicatus. The sequence continues at coordinate 7,638 of CAZGXT010000121.1, read as the reverse complement.
AAAGGCCGAGCCCTGTTTGCGCACGATCCCCGAGGCGGAACGCGTCGCCGCGACGCTTTCCGCGGCCGTCAAAGCCGCCGGCGTCGCCATCAGCCAGTCGCCGCCGCCGGCAGAACCCGTGAAAGCGCCCGCGCTCGCCGGCGCCGCGGCCGCAGCCTGAGGAGAAAAGCATGAGCGTCGCCCATCGTCCGCAGTCTCTGAAGGTTCCGCTGATCGGCGCGGGTGTTCTCATCTCTTTCGTGCTGACGATCACGACGCTTGCGCAGCTGACCGGCGTCGGCAAGTGGCGCGCGGAAGTCGGCGCGCCAAGCCAGTCGATGTCGCTCGCCTTCGCTGACCGCGACGACGGCGCCGTCGTCGCGACCGACGCAGCAAGCGGGGCTGAAGTCTTCGTCTTCTCTCCCGACAAGCACGGCTTCGTCCGCAGCGCGCTGCGCGCCGTCGCGCGTGATCGCAAGCTCGCCGGTCTTGACGCCGCCGCGCCCTTCACCATCGCCCGCCATGACGACGGCAAACTGACGATCACCGATCCCCTCACCGGATCGCGCATCATCCTCAACGGGTTCGGCGCCCCGAACGCGGCGGAGTTCGCGCAGCTTTTCGAAAGGAACGCCGGATGAAGAGTCCCCGCCGCATCACCGTTCCCTGCACCATCACCGTCGCGCATGACGCCGACAGCCTGGAAGCGCATGTCGAGCTTGATGGGGGCGTCGAGCCGGGCGTCGGCGACCGCGTACTCGTGCACGGCGACGCGGTGACGCTCCGCTTCGGGGAGCGTGTGACGCTGAAGCGGCAGGCGACGCTGACGCGCGCGACCATCGTTCAAAAACTCATGACCTATGTCAAAGCGCGCTTCGAACTGGCGGAATTATATGAAGTCAGTTTTTCCGGAAGGAGGTTCTGATGACCACCGCAACCATGGATCCCGCCCTCGCCGTTCCTGACACGATGGCGATCGCGACGACGGAGACGATCCTGTCGCCGCGGTTCTACACCACCGACTTCGATGAGATGGACCGGATCGACGTGTCGTCCGTTCGCGCCGAATGGGACGCGCTGATCGCCGAAATGGAAGCCGATCCCAACAAACGCCATTTCAAGCGTACGGAGGAATTCGATAACATCCTTCACACCCTTCCCGAAGACCTGCGGGCTGAGTTCGTCGATTTCCTCGTCAGCTCGATGACCTCGGAATTTTCCGGCTGCGTCCTTTACGCAGAAATCAGGAAGCGCGTGACGAACCCCGACGCCAAGGCGCTCTTCCGCCTGATGAGCCGGGACGAATCCCGCCACGCCGGCTTCATCAACGACGTGCTGAAAGATTTCGGCATCGGCGTTGATCTCGGCTTCCTGACAAAAACGAAGAAGTACACCTTCTTCAAGCCGAAGTTCATCTATTATGCGACCTATCTCTCCGAGAAGATCGGTTACGCGCGCTACATCACCATCTATCGCCAGCTGGAGCGTCACCCGGAGCTTCGGTTCCATCCGATCTTCAAATGGTTCAAGGAGTGGTGCAACGACGAATTCCGCCATGGCGAGGCCTTCGCGCTGCTGATGCGCTCCGATCCGAAGCTGCTCCAAGGCGCCAACAAGTTGTGGATCAAGTTCTTCATCCTGGCGGTCTACGCAACGATGTACGTGCGCGATCATGCGCGCCCCGCCTTCCATAAGGCGCTCGGCCTCGATCCGACGAAATACGACATGCAGGTTTACCGCGTGACGAACGAGATCGCGCGCCAGGTCTTCCCAGTAGAAATCGACATCGACGACCCGAAATTCCTCGCCAATCTCGAACGCATGCGGATCATTTCCGAGAAGCGCGACGCGGCGAAGGCGAAAGGCGGCTTCTTCGGCGCGCTTGAGGCCGGCGCGCAGGCGCTCGCCGCCGCCGGCGTGTTTCTGTCGATGTATCTGGCGCCGGCGCGTCGCAACGAGCTTCCCGCGTCCGTCCGCCTGCAACCCGCCTGGTGATAAAGGACCCCTCGCGTTGATGACGTTCGACGCCGCCCTGCCGGTCTTCGCTGCGATCCTTGTCTGGTTCGTGTCGACAGGCGCGCTTCTGTGGCTCGCAAGCGCCCCGCGTGCGGCGCATGCCGCGACGATGGCGATTCTTTCCGTCGTCATGGCGGCGGCGACGGCGGGCGTCGTGCTGATCGGTCCGGAGGCGAGCGTCGCCGGCGCCTTCGCGGGCTTTGTTTTTGGCGTCACGATCTGGGCCTGGCACGAGGCGGCGTTCCTGTTCGGCTTCCTCACCGGTCCCCGACGCAGCGAATGCCCGCCGGGACTGTCTCCCTGGCGGCGGTTCATCGCCGCCAGCGAAACGGTGATCGCGCATGAAGTCGCGATCGCGCTCAACGCCGCGCTGCTCGTCGTGCTGTCTTCGAGCGCCGCGAATCAAACGGCGATGTGGACATTCCTGCTGCTCTGGGGAATGCGGCTCAGCGCCAAGGCGAACATCTTTGTCGGCGCGCCGCATCTCTCGGACGAATTGCTGCCCGAGCGGCTGCGCTACTTGAAATCCTATTTCGGGCCGAAGCGCATCACCGTGTTCTTCGCCGCGACGATGATCCTGATAACGATTATCACTGTCGCGCTCGCCGCGGCGGCGCTCGCCGCGCCCGCAGGCGCCCATCAGGGCGCCTCGCTCGGCCTGCTGGCGACGCTCGCCGCGCTTGCGGTTCTTGAACATGCGCTTATGGCCGCGCCGGTGCGCGACGCAGCGCTTTGGACCTGGGCGCGACGCCGTGACGCGGCGCCTGCAACCCCTGGATACGTCCCTTCGACGCTAACCCCCGCCCAGCCTGCGACGCTCGCCCGCTCCCCTCTTGCGGCGAACGGCGCTGGACGGACGGCCTGCCCCGTGCCACCTACCTAGGGCCTTAGGAGACCATGATGGATTTCGACGCGTTCTTCGAAAGCGAGCTCGCCGCCCTCAAGAAGGAAGGCAATTATCGCGTTTTCGCCGACATCGAGCGTAAGGCGGGCGCCTTTCCGGTCGCGAATAATCATGGCGCGAACGGACCGAAGGAAGTCACCGTCTGGTGCTCCAACGACTATCTCGGCATGGGCCAGCATCCCAAGGTCGTGACCGCGATGCACGAGGCGCTCGACCGATGCGGCGCGGGCGCGGGGGGCACACGGAACATTTCCGGCACCAATCATTATCACGTGATGCTGGAGCGCGAACTCGCCGACCTGCACGGGAAGGAAGCCGCGCTCCTCTTCACGTCGGGCTATGTGTCGAACTGGGCGAGCCTCGGCACGCTCGCTGCGCGCATTCCGGGCTGCATCGTTCTGTCTGACGCCGGCAATCACGCGTCGATGATCGAAGGCATCCGCCACAGCCGGGCGGAGCGTCACGTCTTCAAGCACAACGACGTCGCCGATCTGACGCGCATCCTGAAGACGCTTGATCCGGCGCGCCCGAAACTCATCGCCTTTGAATCCGTCTACTCGATGGACGGCGACATTGCGCCGATCGAAGCGATCTGCGACGTCGCCGACCGGTACGGCGCGATGACTTATATCGACGAAGTCCACGCCGTCGGGCTGTACGGGCCGCGCGGCGGCGGCGTCGCCGAACGTGAAGGGCTGATGCACCGCCTGACGGTGATCGAGGGTACGCTCGGCAAGGCGTTCGGCTGCGTCGGCGGTTACATCACCGGCTCGGCTGCGCTCATCGATTTCGTGCGCAGCTTTGCTTCCGGCTTCATCTTCACGACCGCCCTGCCCCCGCATGTCGCGGCGGGCGCGCTCGCCTCCGTCCGGCACCTGAAGGAAAGCAGCATCGAGCGCGAGGCCCATCAGGCCCGCGTTGCGGAGGTGCGCCGGCGCCTCAGCCAAATCGGCATTCCGACCCTCGACAATCCGAGCCACATCGTGCCGGTGATGGTCAAGGACCCGGTGAAGTGCAAATGGATCAGCGATTGGCTGATGCAGATGCATGGCATCTACGTGCAGCCGATCAACTATCCGACCGTCCCGAAGGGCACGGAGCGGCTGCGCATCACGCCGTCGCCGGTTCACACCAGCGCCGATATCGAAAAGCTCGTGCGCGCGCTTAATGAGCTGTGGTCGCAATGCGCGCTCGCGCGCATGGTCGCCTGACGGGATTGCTCGCTTTTTGGCGTGAACGCCGATAAGGCTTCGCCCTCACTGGCGGAAGGCCTTGGGGCATGGCGAATTCCCGATCTGAATCCCAGCGGCGACAGCCGCCCATACGGCCCCGGTTCTGATCGCCAAGTTCATGCAGATCGATCCCCTCCAGACGGCGATTTTCTTCCTCGTCACCGCCGCCATCGGGTTTTTCACCTGGCTTAAATGCCGGACGCCGCGTACGCATTCAGGCGACAGTAATCGCGATTATTTTCTCGCAGGCGGGTCGCTCACCTGGCCCTATATCGCCGGCTCCATAACGCTGACCAATCTGTCGACCGACCAGCTTGTCGGCATGAACGGCAACCAGATGCTGCTGATCGCCTGGTGGGAGCTCGCCGCCGTCGCCGGCCTCGTCATTCTCGCCTTCGTCTTCCTGCCGCTCTACTACAAATACAAATGCACGACGACAACGGAGCTGCTGGAGAAAAAGCTCGGCGGCAAGGCGCTGCGCGCGACGATCTCGACGCTGTTCCTGCTCGGCGGCGCGCTCATCTACCTGCCGATCGGCCTTTATACCGGCGCGCTGTTCATGAAGACGATGTTCGGCGCCGGCTTGCCGATCGTCGTGATCGCCGGCGCGCTCGCCGCTGTCGGCGCGGCCTACGCCGTGTTCGGGGGGCTGCGCGCCGTCGCGGTCTCCGACACCTATAGCGGCGTCGGCATTCTCGGCCTTGCGCTGCTTGTCGCCTTTCTCGCCGCGCGGGCGATCGGCTTTGATTTCTCCGGCATTCCGGCCGAGCGCCTGACGATGATCGGCGACAAGGATTCGCCGATCCCGTTCCCAACGCTTTTCACCGGGATGATCTTCATCCAGATCTTCTACTGGAGCTTCAACCAGACGATTACGCAGCGTGCGATGGCCGCTCCATCGCTCGCCGAGGCGCGGCGCGGCGTCCTCGCCGCCGCCGGCATTCGTCTCCTGATCATTCCCGTCATCATCGCGCTCCCCGGCATCGTCGCCTACAAGCTCTATGGAGACATCGGCGACGCAGCCTATGGACGGATCGTCGCCGATATCTTGCCCTCATGGCTGTCGGGCGCCTTCGCGGCGATGATGGCGGCGGCCGTGCTCACCAGCGTCAATAGCGGGCTCAACTCCGCGGCAGCGCTCTATGTCTGCGACATTCACGAGCCCTATTTCAAACCCAATCCGCGCGTGCGCGAGCTCGCCGTCGCGATCACCATCGGCCTGACGCTTTTCGCCGTCGCGCTGGTGCCGGTCTATTCAGGGGCGAAATCGATCATCAATCTGGTGCAGCAGCTGAACGGCCTTCTTTCCATGCCGATCCTCTCCGCATTCTTCCTCGCGATCTTCTTCAGGAATGTCGATCCGCGCGCCGCCCTCGCCGCGGTCGTCGCGGGCGCGATGGGCTACGGTCTCGCCTCGTTCTTCTGGGTGAAGGACGTCCACTATATCCATACGATGCTGGTGACGCTGATCGCCTGCATGGCGTTCGCGCTGACGCTTAACCGCGTCGCGTTCGGGAGGAGCGCTGCGTTCAGCCTGGAGGATTTTCGCCGAATTTAGTCGATCGCGGCCCGTTCGACGCCGCCGCGGAAAGTAGAAGGGCCGCCGGCTGCCCGGCGGCCCTTCCTGTCGTTTGGATCGATGATCCGTTGCGCCTTACCAGCCGATGTCCCGCAATAGTCCGCGGGTGAGATCTTCCGGATTCTTGACGCTGCTCGTTAGCTCCGACGTGATCGACGGCTCCATCAACACGCTGGGATTCATGGAAACATCCCAGTGAGACACGGACGACCCGCCAGCGAAGATGGTCGGCGCGAACAGGCGAGGATAGCCCGCCGTCGTGCCTGCGCGCGTCTGCGCCGAAGCGCCTACCTGCGCAACAACAGGCCCGGAACTCAACGCCGCCCGCAATGCGGCGCCTTCGGCCATCGTCACGCCGACCACCGGGATGGTGACGTCCGGCGCCGCGCCGCCGGGACTAAGCGTACCGGCGACGTTATTGGCGATAATCAGCGCTGCGGCGCCGGCCGCCTGCGCATTTTGCGCCTTGAGGGCGAACGTGCAGTTGCCACGATTGACGAGCGCGATTTGTCCCGCCAGCGCAGTGGGGCTGGAATAGGCTTCGCACCCGTCGAGCAGCGAAACGCCGCCGCCATCATTCGGCGCCGACAATGGAGCGCTGACTCCCTGGCCAGGCGCCTGGGTGAATTGCCCCCCGAAGGCCGCCGGATTGGGGGATATCGGACTGACGCCTGTCGCGTTCAGAATAATCGCGCGATCAAGAACGCTGTTGACGTTGTTGTTGGCCTGCAGGCCGATCCAGACGAGATTGCGGTCATTTCGCGCCGACGCCATGCGCTCGGCGTTCGTCATGTTCAACCAGATCTTGCCGGTCGACACGTCGAGCATGTTCGCTTCCCAGACGCTCGGCAAACCAAGGGCCCGAACTCCGCTGTTGGAACTGGTGGTGCCGAGCGAGAACCCGAGACCATGCCCGAATTCGTGCAGCACGACGGCTTGCAGGTCGATAAGGTTCGCAGGCTCTTGGTTGTCGAGACCGAAATACCATCCGCTTGTTTCGAGGCATCCCGGCGTGCCGAGGTTGCTGTTGAAGAACGTAATGATCTCGAAGAAATCGACCGGATCAGCCGCGGTCGTGAGATCGGTCTTGGTCAGTTTTTCCGCAAGGGCGGCGTGGTACCAGGTCCCCGGCGTCAGTCCCTGCCCGCCAGGCGCCGCCGGCGCATCAGCGAAAAACGCGTTCGCAGCCGCTGCGCCAAGAGTACCGCTCGTCGCGGTGCAGTTAAGCGGCGTAAAAAAGGCGATGACGTTGATCGTCTGATTGCTCTGCAGCCTTTGACCCCAAACGTCAGCGGCGCGCTGGAAAACATTGAGGGCCTGTTGGCCTCGCGTTGTGCCCGGATTGCCGCCAATAGGCGCTGCGGGCGTCGGATCATTGAAGCCGACACCCGGAGGATCGCCATTGAATACGATGACCTCAGCCGCCCAGCTTTGAGCCGGCAGGATAGCGGCTGCGGCGAGGGCGCAGGCCCATTTGGTGAGAGCTCTATTGAACATTCTGGCCTCCTTTTGTCGACGGGGCCTTCTTGAGCGTCGGCGTCGGCGCTGTTGCGACGGAGGCCGCTTCGGCGCCGCCCGCGTGACCCATCTTCAAGGTGCCGTCAGGCTGCAGTTCGACCGTCAGGAACGACAATTCGACGGCGTCGCCTTTCAAAACCTTTGTGCCGTTCGGCAGGGTCACGACGCTCGGCTCACCCGATGCGGAAAAGCCTTGCGAAAGCTGTTCCTGCTCGCTCGGCGTCGGCTGACGCCAAGTCTGTTCGACAACGTCGTACACCGCAACACGAGCCGCCAGGGCGTTGCGCATCGCCAGCAACTGCTCTGTCGACAAAGCCGGGCGCGGCGCCTGCACATTGACGGCCGGTTCGGCCGAACTGGCCGCTGGCGGTGCGCCTTCCAGCGCCATAACTGGCGGCGCGGCCAACATC
>CAZGXT010000120.1:5262-8984 GCA_964529675.1 uncultured Caulobacterales bacterium | reverse complement strand
ACCAGCACGTCGATCACGTCGACGTGCTCGAAATCGCCGATGTCCGGCACCCGTATCTCGACTTCGCTCGCCACGGCCGCGCCCTACTGGTTCATCGGGTTGGGTTTGTCGGGATTGATGCCGTACTTGGCGATGGCCTCGGCCACTCGCGCAGGTTGCAGCACGCCGTCGTCCGCCAGGGTCTTCAGCGCCGCGACGGCGATGTAGTGACGGTTCACCTCGAAGTACTCGCGGAGCTTCGCGCGCGAATCGGAGCGGCCGAAGCCGTCGGTGCCGAGGCAGCGGTAGCGCCCCGGCACGTACTCCCGCACCTGGCCCGGGTAGGCGCGAATATAGTCGGTGGCCGCCACCGCGGGGCCCGGATGGGCGGCGAGACGCTGGGTGATGTAGGGCACGCGCGGCCTCTCGAGCGGATGCAGCAGGTTCCAGCGCGAGCACTCGAGGCCCTCGCGGCGAAGCTCGTTGAAGCTGGTCACGCTCCACACGTTGGCGGCGACGCCGAAGTCCTCGGCGAGCAGGTCGGCCGCCGCCAGCACCTCGCGCAGGATGGCGCCGCTGCCGAGGAGCTGCACCTGCGCCCCCTCGACTTCGCGGAACAGGTACATGCCGCGCACGATGTCCTCCTCCACGCCCGCCGGCATGGCGGGGTGCAGGTAGTTCTCGTTCATCACGGTGATGTAGTAGAAGACGTTCTCTTGGCGCTCGAACATGCGCTTCATGCCGTGATGCACGATCACCGCGAGCTCGTAGCCGAAGGTCGGGTCGTAACTCACGCAGTTCGGAATGGTGGAGGCCAGGATGTGGCTGTGGCCGTCCTGGTGCTGCAGGCCCTCGCCGGCCAGCGTGGTGCGCCCCGCGGTGCCGCCGAGCAGGAAGCCGCGCGCCTGCATGTCGCCCGCCGCCCAGGCCAGATCGCCGATGCGCTGGAAGCCGAACATCGAGTAGTAGATGTAGAACGGGATCATGGTGAGCCCGTGGTTCGAGTAGGCGGTGGCGGCCGCGATCCAGGAGCTCATCGCGCCCGGCTCGGTGATGCCTTCCTCGAGGATCTGGCCCTTGATGTCCTCGCGGTAGTACATCACCTGGTCGTGGTCCACCGGCTCGTAGAGCTGGCCCACCGCGGAATAGATGCCGAGCTGGCGGAACATGCCCTCCATGCCGAAGGTGCGCGCCTCGTCCGGCACGATGGGCACCACGCGTTTGCCGATGGTCTTGTCGCGCACCAGCGCGTTCAGCAGGCGCACGAAGGCCATGGTGGTCGACATGTCACGTTCGCCGGAGCCTTCGAGCAGCGCCTCGAAGATGCTGAGCGCCGGAATGGTGAGCGGATCGGCCTTGGCGCGCCGCTGCGGCACGAAGCCGCCCATCGCGGCGGTGCGTTCGCGCAGGTACTGCATCTCGCGGCTGTCTTCGGCCGGCTTGTAGTAGGGCGCGTCGGCGATCTGGTCGTCCGGGATCGGGATGTTGAAGCGGTTGCGGAACGCCTTCAGCGCGTCCTCGCCCATCTTCTTCTGCGAGTGGGTGATGTTCTTGCCTTCGCCCGCCTCGCCCATGCCGTAGCCCTTGACGGTCTTGCACAGGATGACGGTGGGCTGGCCGGTGTGGTTGACCGCCGCGGTGTAGGCGGCGAACACCTTGTGCGGATCGTGGCCGCCGCGCTGCAGGCGCCAGATGTCGTCGTCGCTCATGTTGGCCACCATGGCCTTGAGCTCGGGATACTTGCCGAAGAAGTGCTCGCGCACGTAGGCGCCGTTGAACGCCTTGTAGGCCTGGTACTCGCCGTCGACCGCCTCTTCCATGCGCTGCATGAGCAGGCCCTTCTGGTCGCGCGCGAGCAGCGCGTCCCAGCCCGAGCCCCAGATCACCTTGATCACGTTCCAGCCGGCGCCGCGGAAGTCGGACTCGAGTTCCTGGACGATCTTGCCGTTGCCGCGCACCGGGCCGTCGAGGCGCTGCAGGTTGCAGTTGATGACGAAGATGAGATTGTCGAGCTTCTCGCGCGAGGCGAGCGCCGCGGCGCCGAAGGCCTCCGGCTCGTCCATCTCGCCGTCGCCCATGAAGGCCCACACCTTGCGCTTCTGCGCGGTGAGCAGGCCGCGATTCTCGAGGTAGCGCATGAAGCGCGCCTGGTAGATGGCCATCAGGGGCCCCAGCCCCATGGACACCGTCGGGAACTGCCAGAAGCCCGGCATCAGCCAGGGGTGGGGATAGGAGCACAGCCCGTTGCCGTCGACCTCCTGGCGGAAGTTGTTCAACTGGTCTTCCGACAGCAGGCCGAGCAGGTAGGCGCGCGCGTAGATGCCGGGCGCCGAGTGACCCTGGAAGAACACGAGGTCCCCACCGTGTTCGGCGCTCGGCGCGTGCCAGAAATGGTTGTAGCCGACCTCGTAGAGCGTGGCCGCGCTGGCGTAGCTCGCGATGTGGCCGCCGAGTTCGCTGTTCTTGCGGTTGGCCTTCACCACCATCGCCATGGCGTTCCAGCGGTTGATCGAGCGGATGCGCCACTCGAGTTCCGCGTCGCCCGGGGTGTGCACCTCGCGGTGCGCCGGAATGGTGTTGATGTAGGCGGTCTTGGCGGAGTAGGGCAGGTTCACGCCGGAGCGGCGCGCCTGGTCGATCAGGCGTTCGAGCAGGTAGTGGCTGCGTTCGACGCCTTCGACATCGATCACCGCGTCGAGGGCGTCGAGCCACTCCTGGGTTTCCTGGGTATCGTCGTCCGGAAGTGCTGCCATGGTTCTCTCGCCTGCTCGACGCGCGCGGAATGCAGCGCGCATCCTGCAGCGTAGTGTATCGGATGGCCCAGGGAGGGCCACCCCTGTTCTATGGGGGTTGTCGGTCGAGCGGAGCATTACTGTAGGGCGGGTTTCAACCCGCCATGCAAGGCGCCGATTCGTGACGCCTGCGCTGGCCGATTGAAATCGGCCCTACAGGTCAGGATATCAACCAGGCGAAGTCACACCTGCTTCAACATCGTCTCCGCGTCGCTCACCTCGAATTTGCCCGCGCCTTCGAGGTTGAACTGCGTGACCTTGCCGTCCTTCACCAGCATCGAGAAGCGCTGCATGCGCACGCCCATGCCGCGGGCGACCAGGTCCAGTTGCAGGCCGAGCGCCTGGGTGAACAGCCCGCTGCCGTCGCCCATCATCCGCACCTTGCCCTGCGCGCCCTGTTCACGACCCCAGGCGCCCATCACGAAGGCGTCGTTCACCGACAGACACCAGATCTCGTCGACCCCCTTCGCCTTGAGCGCGGCGCTCTGCTGCACGTAGCCCGGCAGGTGCTTGGCCGAACAGGTGGGCGTGAAAGCGCCGGGCAGGCCGAAGATGGCGATGGTCTTGCCGGCCGCCTCGGCCGTCACGTCCACCGGTCGCGGCCCGATGGCGCAGCCTTCGGACTCGACTTCGTTGAATTCGTAGAGCGTGCCCGCGGGCAGGGTGTCGCCGACCTTGATCATGTGAAGAGCCTCTCTGGTGGTGAGTGCGTCGATTGTAGGGCCGAATTCATTCGGCCATGCAGGGCGCGGGCGATCGGCTCTGCATGGCCGGTTGAAACCGGCCCTACAGCGACAGCCGTTCGGCGGCTTGTAGGGCCGAATTCATTCGGCCATGCAGGGCGCGCGTGATCGGCTCTGCACGGCCGGTTGAAACCGGCCCTACAGGGACAGCGAGCGCACCATGTCGCGCGAGATCACCAGGCGCTGGATCTGCGAGGTGCCTTCGTAG
>CAZGXT010000120.1:0-5162 GCA_964529675.1 uncultured Caulobacterales bacterium | reverse complement strand
GCGCACCATGTCGCGCGAGATCACCAGGCGCTGGATCTGCGAGGTGCCTTCGTAGATCTGCAGCAACTTCGCGTCGCGCATCAGCTTCTCGACCACGAACTCCTGGGTATAGCCGTAACCGCCGAAGACCTGCACGGCGTCGGTGGTGACCTTCATCGCGGCGTCGCCGCCGAAGGCCTTGGCGCAGGCGCTGTGGCTGCCGCGCAGGTTGCCGCGATCGACTTCGCTCGCCGCGTGCAGGCACATGAGCCGCGTGGCGAGGTAGTTGATCTCCATGTCGGCGAGCATCGCCGCGACCATCTGGTGATTGACGATGGGTTCGCCGAAGGCCTTGCGCTCGGTGGCGTAGCGCAGCGATTCGTCACGCGCGCGGCGAATGACGCCCGCCGCGCCGGCGGCGATCCACGGGCGTGAGCGGTCGAAGGTCGCCATCGCGAGCTTGAAGCCATGCTCGGGGCCGGCCAGCAGGTTGGCCGCCGGGATCTCGACGTCTTCGAACACCACGTCGGCGGTGTGCGAGGCGCGCTGGCCGAGCTTGTGGATGAGCGATTCCCAGCGCAGGCCCGGCGTGCCCTTCTCGACCACGAACACCGCGATGCCGCGGTGGCCGGTGCTGCCCTGCTCGCGGGCGAACACGGTGTACCAGTCGGCCACGTCGGCGTTGGTGATCCAGCGCTTGCGGCCGTTCAGCACGTAGGTGTCGCCCTTCTTCACGAAGCGGGTCTTCATGCCGGCGACGTCGGACCCTGCATCGGGCTCGGAGCAGGCATAGGCCGCGTAGCCGGGCTCGGCGGTGAGGCGACCGAGGTATTCGTTGCGCAGCGTCTCGTTGTCGGCGAGCAGCAGCGGCAGCGCCGCCAGGCTGTTGGCCACCGCGGAGGTCGCGATGCCGAGGCAGCCATAGTTCACTTCCTCGATCACGAGCGTGTGGTCGTGGCAGGAGAGCCCGGCGCCGCCCACTTCGGCGGGAAATTCCAGGTTCTGCAGGCCCTGTTCCCACAGGCCACGGATGATGGCGTGGGGAAACTCGGCCGTGCGATCCAGCGCCATGTCGAGCTTGGGCTCGATTATCTGTTCGCGCACGAAGCGGCGCGCCGCCTCGACCATCATGGTCTGTTCTTCGTTCAGGGGATGCATCGTTTTCTCCGGGCCGTCAGCGGCCGACGATTCGTGTCAGGGACAGGGTTCCACGCGTTCGCACTTCACGCCGTTCTCGTACAGGAACTTGATGAACTCGCTGCCCGGCACGAAGCGCTCGCCGAGCGCCTCGGTCTGCGGGCCGCGGTCGATCTCCTCCAGGAAGCACTCGCGCGCCTCGCCGACGTCCTTGCAGGCGAACTCCAAGGGCCGCACGGTGCCGGAATTGGTGGCCAGGCGGTAGCCGTCCGCGGTCTTGGTCCAGGCCTGGCCGAAGCGCATGCCGGCGCAGTCGCAGGCGAGGTAGCGATCGGCGAACTCCATCAGCTTGCCGACCGTCATGTTCGGCACGTCGTCGTTGCGTGGATTGACCAGCTTGGCGGTCATCAGCTCGCGCGGTGTGGAGGAGAGATCCTGCGCGGGCGCCGCCGGGGTGTCATCCTCTTCGGGCTTGAACGGAATCTTCGGCATGGACATGCCGCAGGCGGTGAGCGCCGGCAGCAGGACGAGCAGCGCGAGCGCGCGCAGAGTGACGGAGCGGCTGAGCATGGATTCAGGCCTTTCGCATGTCTTTCAGGAACTCGCGGCGTTCCTGTTCGAAGAAGATACGAGCGACGATCAGGTCAAGGATCTTGTGTATGCGTCGCTCGAGCTTGCGTCCCGGGCCGTAGTCGGCCGGCGCGTAGAAATCGATGCGGTTTGCTTCGACCAGTTCGCGACACACCTGCACGGCCGTGTCACTGCGCGGGCGATGCACCGCCACGGCGAAGCCGCCGTAGTTCTTCACCACCGTCATGCACGGCACGTCGGTGAGCCCATCGCCGATGTAGAGCATGTGCTGGAAGGGCACGGGGCGCGCGTCCTCGGGCATGTACTCGTTGATGGTCTCGAGGCTCGACTCTCGTCCCTTGTTGATGCGGAACAGGTACTGGGTCTTGCCGGTGTCGTTGATGACCACCGTGGGGAAGCGCGCCGCCTCGTGGTGATCGAAGTAGTACTGGGAGGCATAGATGCGGGTGAAGTGCCGCTTGATGCTGATGCCTTCGAGAATCTCGGACAGTCCCGCCGAGATGATGTAGTGGCGGGTCTGCACCGTGCCGCCGGACTTCGCGTCGACGTAGGCGTCGATACGTTCGAACCAGCTCTCGACCCCGGGGTAGTAGACGATGCCGGCGGCGAGATCGCGCAGCGCCTCGCGGGACAGATGCGCCTTGTTGGCCTCGATCTTCTCCACCAGCAGGCGCATGTAGGTGAGGATGCTGTCGCCGCCGGTGCGCCGCACCTCGGCATTGACCTCGGCCCAGAATGCCTCGCCGCTGATGCCGAGCTGCGGCAGGACGGTGTACTCCTGCATCGGCTGCGGAGTCAGCGTGCCGTCGAAGTCGTAGACGATGGCGAGCGTGTTGCGCGGATTGGTCTCGCGGCGCGGCATGCTCAGACCTCGTCGAGCAGTTCGCGGTAGATGCCGAGCATCTCGGCGCTGAAGCAGGCGAACACCACGCTCGCGATGTCGGCGTGGCGGACGAGTCCGGCGCGCACTTCGTCGACCGCGATGCGCGCCGCGGCGCGCAGGGGATAGCCATAGACGCCGCAGCTGATGGCCGGAAAGGCGAGGCTGCGCAGGCCGTGGTCGGCGGCCAGCGCCAGGCAGCGGCGATAGCAGCTCGCGAGCAGCTCGGGCTCGCCCGCCGTGCCGCCCGCCCAGATCGGGCCCACCGTGTGGATCACGTGGCGCGCCGGCAGCGCGTAGCCCGCCGTGATCTTCGCCTCACCCGTGCGACAGCCGCCCAGCCCACGACATTCCGCGAGCAGCGCCGGCCCCGCCGCGCGGTGGATGGCGCCGTCCACGCCGCCGCCGCCGAGCAGTGATTCGTTCGCGGCGTTGATGATGGCGTCGCAGGCGAGGCGGGTGATGTCGCCCTGCACGGCACGCAGGCGGGCGGTGTCGCTCATGGCGGTGGGACGTCGTCGCGTTCGAGTTCGGCGATCGCGGCCGGGAGGCGCTGCTCGGCACGTGCGCGAGCGAGGGTGTCGAACGTCGGCACGCTGAAGTCGGGATGCGCTTTCCGCAGGGCCGCGTAGGCGTCCAGCGCGCTCTCCATGCCGGCCACGTCGTCGCGCTCGCTGCTCTTGTCGTTCTTGAGCTGCTCGGCCATGTTGCCGCCCAGGTAGGCGGCGTAGAGCGTGGCTTTGCGCGCCGGGTCCATGGGCTGGTACATCCATGCCAGCAGCTTCTCGTTCAGCACGATGTGCACCGCGCCGCTGTCGCGGATGAAATCGAGAAACGGTCCGGTGCGATCGAGCCGCGCGAGCGGGTCTTCACGAAACGCCTGCCATGCGGCGAGCGCTTCCGCGGCGCTCGGCACGCGCGGCGGCGCGGCCGGCGCCGGCGGCTCGGCGCGCGCTCCGCAGGCGAGGCCGAAGAGCAGGACGAGGACCAGCGTTGGTTTCATCTGCGGTGCGCTCCAAGTGCATCGAACAGGGTCAGCACCACGCGCGCGGCGCGGCGGGTGTCGGGCATGACATAGCGCGCCAGCGCCGCGGTGGCGGCGTTGGGCTGATGGAGATCGGGCACCATGATGGTCAGCATGCGCGCGGCGTGGGCCGCGTGCACGCCGACCGACGAATCCTCCAGCGCGACACAGCGCACCGCATCCACGCCGATCGCATCGGCGCAGCGCAGGAAGATCTCCGGCGCGGGCTTGCCTTCGCGCACTTCGTTGCCGCCCACCACCACGTCGATCAGGGGCAACAGCCCGGCCATCTCCAGCGAGCGCAGCGCCTGGTCGCGCTGGGTGGAGGTCGCGACGCCGAAGGGAATGCCGCGCTCGCGCAGCCCGGCGAGCAGTTCCGGCATGCCGGGCTGCGCGGGCACGCCGTGAACCTCGGTATGCTCGAGCCAGATCCGGCGGAACTCGTCGCGGAAGGCCTGCATGGGAAAGTGCTCGCCCATGTCGGCGCGCACCGCCGCCTCCACCGCGCGCGGCGGTAGGCCCATCCAGCTCGCGTAGGTCTCGTCGGACAGGGGGAAGCCCAGCGCCTGGGCCGCTTCCTGCGCGCCCTTGCGGAACAGCGGCTCGGAGTCGATGAGGATGCCGTCCATGTCGAACACCACGCCGGCGTAGGGCGGCACGCTCATGCTTGAGCGGCCTCGATCAGGAGATCGATCAGGAGCTCCGGATCGCGTTCGACGATGAGGGCGTCGAGATCCGCATCACTGATGAAGCCCTCGTCCACGCCGTGGCGCAGCGCCGCGAGCCAGGGATCGAAGTAGCCGGCGACGTTCAGTATGCCGATGGGCTGACGCAGCTGGCGCAGCTGCCGCCAAGCGATCACTTCCAGGATCTCGTCGTAGGTGCCGATGCCGCCCGGCAGCGCGACGAAGGCATCGGAGCGCTCGATCATGAGCGCCTTGCGTTCGAACAGATCGTCCACCACCAGCGTCTCGGCGAGACCCGCGTGACACACCTCGCGCTCGCGCAGGAAGTCGGGGATGACGCCGATCACATGGCCACCCAGGTCGAGCGCGCCGTCGGCCAGCGCGCCCATCAGCCCGATGTTGCCGCCGCCGTAGACCAGCGCGATGTCGCGCGCGGCGAGCGTGCGGCCGAAGCCGTCGGCGGCCGCCAGGTAGTCCTCGCGCGCGCCGGGGCGCGCGCCGCAAAACACCGCGATGGAAAACATGCCTCGCTCCGCGTTCCTATTTCGCCATCCACACGGTCACGCCGCTCCGCATCTCCCAGCCGCCGCCTGGTTTCAGCACCAGGTGCAGCATGCGGCCGGCGCCGCACTCGGCGCCGCATTCGTGCTCGACGTAGACCAGGGCATGGCCAAGGGCGTCGTCGAAGCCGACGTGGGACAGGCGCAGGAAGCCCGGCGCGCCGGCGTAGCGGTTGAAGAAGGCCTGCCAGCCCTGCGCCGGTTCGACGTCGGCGAACAGCGTCTTCAGGTTCTTGGCGGTGATCACCTGGTAGGTGATGTCCAGCTTGAGGCTCAGGTCCAGCTCGTCGACCCGCGCGTTGCGC
>CAZGXT010000119.1:0-9009 GCA_964529675.1 uncultured Caulobacterales bacterium | reverse complement strand
TCGTCATGTTCCTCGTCATCGCGCTGACGCTGCCCTTCATGGGCGCGACGCTCGGACGCTTCGCAACGAAGATATTCACCCTCATCGCCGGCGGCGAACTGCCGTGACGACCGCGGCGCTTCTCGCGCTCCTGCCCGCCGACATCACGGTGCTGGCGGCGATCTTTGCGCGCGTCGGGGCGATGATGATGACGGCGCCCGCGTTCGGCGACTTCACCATTCCGGCGCGCGTGCGCCTTGCTATCGCGCTCGGGGTGACGCTGGCGCTCGGCCCCTCGGTCGCAGCGGACTTTCCGGCGCCGCCGAAGGGTGACGCCTTCGCGCTGCTTCTCCTCATCGGCGGAGAGACCCTGATCGGCCTCTTCCTCGGCCTTTTCGCGCGCGCGGTCGCCGCTAGCCTCAACGTCGCGGGCGAGGTGATTGCGCTGCAGATGGGTCTTTCTCTCGCGCAGATTTTCGACCCGACGCAGGACGTTCAAGGCGCGATCGTCGGCGGGTTCCTCGCCATCCTCGGCGTGACGATGATCTTTGCGACCGACGCGCATCACCTCCTGCTGGCGGCGCTCAGCGATTCCTACGGACTGCTTGCGCCGGGCGGCGAGATTGCGTTCGGCGACGCCGCCGCGGCGATGATAAGCGCCGTCGCGGCGGCGTTCTCGCTCGGGGTGCGGCTCGCCGCGCCCTTTATCGTGTTCGGCCTCGTCTTCTATACGGGCGCCGGCGTGCTCAACCGCCTGATGCCGCAGGCGCAGGTCTTCTTCATGCTGCTTCCGGCGAACCTCGTCATCGGCCTGATGCTCCTGATGCTGACGACCGGCCTCATCATGACGGCGTTCCTGACGCGGTTCGAGGCGGAACTCTCCCAGTTCCTGAGGTGATCCCTTGGCCGAGGAGCAGGACAATCATCAAAAGACCGAACAACCGACGCCGAAGCGCCTCGCCGACGCGCGGCGGAAAGGCGACGCGCCGCGAAGCGCGGAGATTCCGGCGACTGCGATGATCGCCGCCGGGGGTCTCGCGCTTTGGCTCCTCGCCGACGGCGTCTCCGCCCGCCTGGCGCGGCTCGGCGCCGCTTTCCTCGAACATCCGCACGACTTCATGACCGATGCGGAAGGCCTCGCGGCGATTTTCGCAAAGGTCTCTCTCAGCGCCGGCGCAGCGCTCGCAGGCCTTGCGCTTCTCTTGGTCATCATCGCCGCCGGCGCGCATGGCGTGCAGGCGGCGCCGGTTCTTGCGCCCGACCGGCTGAAGCCCTCGCTGAAGCGCCTCTCGCCCGTCGAGGGCGCCAAGCGCCTCTTCGGCGCGCAGGCGATTGCGAATTTTCTGAAAGGCGTCGGCAAGCTCGTCATCATCGGCGCCATCCTCGTCTTCACGCTGTGGCCGGACCACGAACGGCTCGCGGGCCTCGCCTACGCGGATGAACGGGCGGCGCTCGCGCTGACCAAGGAGGGCGTCCTCAAACTCATCGCCGCGACGGTCGCCGCAATGACCGTCGTTGCGGCGCTCGACTACGCCTTTGCGCGCGCGCAATGGATGAAACGCCTGATGATGACGCGCGAGGAGGTGAAGCGCGAGCTGAAAGAGACCGACGGCGATCCGCAGATCAAGGGCCGCCGCCGCCAGCAGCGCGAGGCGCGCGCGCGCCGGCGGATGATGAAGGCGGTGAAGAGCGCCAGCGTCCTCATCATGAACCCGACCCACTACGCGGTCGCGCTGAAATATGAGAGCGGCAAGACGCCGGCGCCCCTTTGCGTCGCCAAGGGGCTCGACGATATCGCGCTGCGCCTGCGCGCCGCGGCCGAGGAGGCGAGGGTGCCCGTCGTCGAAAACCCCCCGCTCGCCCGCGCGCTCTACGCGGCGGTCGAGATCGACGAAGAAATCCCGGTCGAGCATTACGAAGCGGTCGCCAAAGTCATCGGCTTTGTAATGGGCAAGTCGAGGGCTGCGGCGGCGAGGCCGATTTAGGTCGTTGTTTGTCGGCAAGTTTTCCCGATCAGGCGCCGCGACTTTTTCAGCCGCCGCGCTGGCGTCGCGAACCGAACAGTTGCAGGCACAAAGACCCGCTTCAGGAGGCTCACCCTTGGCCGCGACGCCCCTTCGCGCAGATGATACCGCGCCGCCCGAACCGCCTGCTGCCGCTGACCCAGCGCCGCGACCGCCTGGCGCCGGCGACATCGCGGCGCTGATGGCTGCCGCTGAGGCGCACGCCCGCGATGTCGAGGCCGAGCGGGACGCGCGGCGCGTCGAAAAGCGCTCGCGCCTCCTGCAACACGCCTTGCTCGGCGCGCTCTGGGGGGGGCTCGGCGTCGCCGCCGCCGCGGGCGCCTATGCGCTCTCCATTGGCGCGCTGGGCGTAACGGGGGTCGGGCTGGCGGCGCTCGTCGGCGTTCTGGCGGTTGTCTGCGTCGCCGCCGCGTTCCGGCCCGGTTCATCGGCGCTGCTGGCGAGCGCGGCGCTCAAGCGGGTGAAGGGGAAATCGTCCGGCGAGGCGGCGCAGCTCGCCGGCTCCGAGATTCTCGAAAGCCTCGGCATCGCCGGGCGCGTGCTTGACGCCGACCCGGATGCGCGCCTCGTCTCGCGGCGCGACGGCGTCGTGATGTACGCCAACACCGCCTATTTCGCGCTCGCGCGCGACGCCGGGGTGATCGGTCCTGCAGGACTGCCCCCGCGCATCGACCGCCTCTTCGCGCAGCAGGGCGCGGAGGCGACGAAGGTTTTCCGTCTCTGTCGCGCCGCCAAGAGCGCGGCGCCGGCGGCGGAAATCGTCTATCAGCAAATCGGCCTCGCGGGCGGCGGCGCGCGCCGCCGCTTCGAGGTGTCGACGCGGCCGATCGCCGGGGCCGACGATTTCGTCGCCTGGCGCCTGCGTGAATTGCCGATCGAGGAAAAGGAACACGACGTTCTCGCCGCCTCCTACGCCGACTTCCCGCGCCCCGTCTTCGCGCTTGAGAAATCCGGTCAGATCGCTTGGGCGAACGCGGCGATGCGCGGGGCGCTCGGCCTTCAGCGGCACGAACTTCATCATGTCAACGACGTCGTCCTCGGCGAGACGGCGGAGGCGGTGCGCGCGCTCTGGCGCGCCGACGGGGCGTTCGTTTCTGCGGTGGTGCGCCGCCGCGACGCCGACCCCGCTGACGCCGCGTTCTGCGCGTTCCGCCGCGGCGGAACCGGTGAAGGGTTCGTCTGTGTAGAGATGTCCCTGGCGCCGGAATCGCCGGAGTCCGAGGTCTCGGACTTGTCCGGCGACATTTCCGAAGCCCCGTTCGGCCTCGCCATCGTCGAGGGCGAAATCGGCCGCGACGCGCGCATTGTCGAGGCGAACCGCACGTTCCTCGAAGCGTTCGCCTGGGCGAAGAAGAACACGCCGCTCGCCCGCGTCTTCGCCAATGAGGCGATCGACGAAATCGCGGAGGAGGTGCGGCGCAAGGCGACCTCCGGCGGACACCCGCGCGTCATCGACGCCGTCGTCGGCGACGGACCGTCCGCACGCACTTACGGCCTCTACGCCCGCCCGCAGAAACGCAAGCGCGGCTCCTACGGCGTGCGCCGGACGTTTCTTTACACGCTCGACATCACTGATCGCAAACGCATGGAGCAAGATCACGCGCAGGACCAGAAGCTGAAGGCGATCGGCTTCATCGCCGGCGAAGTCGCTCACGACTTCAACAATCTTCTCCAGGTCATTCAGGGGAACTGCGAGCAGCTGATGCTGCGCCATCCGGCCGGCGATCCCGCCTATCAGGATCTCGTCCTCATCCGCGAGAACGCCCAGCGCGCCGCCAATCTCACGAAGCAGCTTCTCGCCTATTCCCGCACGCAGACGCTGACGCGCAAGGTGCAGTCGATCACCGATGTGCTGCTGGATTTCTCCCGATTCCTCGATCGCGCCGTCGGCGAGAAGGTGAAGGTCGAATTCGTCAACGGGCGCGGGCTTCCCGATGTCCGCGTCGATCGCACCCAGCTTGAAACGGCGATCATGAATCTCGCCGTCAACGCGCGCGATGCGATGGCGCCGCAGGGCGGCGTCTTGACGATCAAGACGAGCCTCGCCGCCGCCGCCGACATCAAGGCGAAGGGCGTCAGCGGCCTCCCGGAACAGGACTACGTGCTGCTCGAGGTCGCGGACACCGGACCCGGCGTGCCGTCCGAGATCATGGAGAAGATCTTCGATCCCTTCTTCACGACGAAGGAGGAGGGGAAGGGCACCGGTCTCGGGCTTTCGACCGTACACGGAATTATCGGCCAGATGGGCGGCGCGATCACGGTCGAAAACGCCGCAGCCGGCGGCGCGATCTTCAAGGTCTACCTGCCCGCCTACGCCGGCGGCGGCGAAGACGACGTTCCGGCGGAGGAGCCTGCGCCCGCGCCGGCCGGCGATTATTCAGGGTCGGGGCGCATTCTCGTCGTCGAGGATGAGGACCCGGTGCGCGCCTTCGTCGTCGCGACGCTCGAACGGTCCGGCTATGAGGTGACGGACGCCGAAGACGGCGTCGCCGCGCTCGACATTCTCAGCGGCGACCGCGATTTCGACCTCATCGTCTCCGACGTGATGATGCCGGAGATCGACGGGCCGAGCTTTGTCGCCCGGGCCCGCGCCGAGTTCGGCGTCACGGCGCCCGTCATTTTCATGTCAGGCTATGCGGAAGCCTCGGTCCGGCGGCAGATGGATGCGATCGAGGGCGTGCGCTACATCCAGAAACCCTTCCCGATGGCGACGCTCGGCGCGCGGGTGAAGGAAGCGCTGCAGGCGCGCGCGCCGCTCAGTCGCTAGGCAAGGCGCGCCCGTTCGGTTAGGACGCCCCGATGAGACAAGTCGTCTTCGACCTTGAAACGACCGGCTTTCGCTATGACGAAGGGCACCGCATCGTCGAGATCGGCGCCGTCGAGCTCGTCCGCGGCGCCGTCACGGGCAAGACCTTTCACACTTACGTCAATCCCTTGCGCGACGTGCCGGAAGGCGCCGTCAAGGTGCACGGTCTGACGGAGAAGTTTCTCAAGGAATTTCCCCCGTTCAACGATGCGCGCACGGCCGACGCCTTCGTCGAGTTCGTCGCCGACGCGGAGCTCATCGCGCACAACGGCGCGGCGTTCGACCTCCCCTTCGTCAACGCCGAACTTGAAGGATCGGGCCGTCCGCGTCTTTCCAACAGTCTCGAAGACACGTTGTTGTTGGCGCGCCGCAAATATCCCGGCAGCCCGGCGAGCCTTGATGCGCTCTGCCAGCGCTTCAACATCGACACCCGCGAACGCGTCCGCGACGGCCACGGCGCGCTGCTCGACTCGCGCCTCCTCGCCGAGGTCTATATCGAACTGACCGGCGGCGCGCAGGCGGGGCTCGATTTCGCGCTCGCCGAGGGCGGCGGCGAGGCCGCCGGCGGCCAACGGCGCACCGGACGCAGACGCAAGATCGGCTCCCTGCTGACCGAGGCCGAAATCGCCGCGCACGAGGCGTTCGTCAGGACCGAGATCGCGCCCGGAGGGCCTTGGGAGCGTCTGCTGGGGCGGCGCTAAGCGACGCCGGCCGTCAGGCGTTCATGGCCTGCGGCGAGGCGCCGGCGCGGGCGGCGACATTGCGCTGATAGATCATCAGGAAATCGATGGGATCGAGCATCACCGGCGGGAAGTTTCCGGCGGTCGTCGTCTCCGCGACGATCTGGCGCGCGAACGGAAACAACAGCCGCGGGCACTCGATGAGGAGGATCGGCTCGATCTGATTTTCCGGCACGTTCACAATCTCGAATACGCCGGCATAGGTCGTCTCGACGACGAAGACGACGTCCTGCGCCCGGCGGGCGCGCGCCGAAACGGCGAGCTCGACTTCGTATTGGCCGCCGCCGAGGCCGCGCGCGTTCACATCGACGTTAACCTCAATCCCGGGGGCGGAGCCGTTGTCGCGAAAGCTCATCGGCGCGCGCGGATTCTCGAAGGAGTGGTCCTTGAGATATTGGGCGAGCACGCGGAGCCCCGGCAACCCGGCCTCCGGCGCGCCGCCGCCGGGACCGCCAGCCCCATTGGGCGCTGTTTCAGACATCGTTCTTCACCAGCCTTGGAAAAGGAAGCGGGGGTCATACACGCGGCGGCGCGCCGCGGCAACCCGCCGCGACCCGGCGGGATTTGTCGATTCGTAAGAACGGGAAAGGGAACTCTTGGTGTTTTTCAGGCTAAGCTGTCACTATATCCGACAAGGGTCGCCGGCGTTATGGCGCGGCGGCGTGTGAATGCGAGCGCTCATGGATCCTGCCCTTATCATCTTCATCGCCCTGTCGGCCTTTGTCGCCTACCGGCTCTATTCAGTGCTGGGCACGCGCACCGGCGAGGAGCGCCAACGCGATATCGAAGGGCTGCAGCGTGCGCGCACCCGCGAAGCGCGAGAAGAGGCGCCGCCCGTCGCCGATGCCGAGCCGGAACCTGCAAGGCCTCTGCCGCCCGTTTCGGCCGCAGCGGAGCCGCTGCGCGCCGCCGATCCCGCCTTTGACGAGCGCGCGTTCGTGGACGGCGCGAAGGGCGCCTATGAGATGATCGTTGAGGCGTTCGCGGCGGGCGATCTCAAATCCGTGCGGCGGTATATCGCCGCGCCGGTCCATGAAGCCTTCAAGGCGGCGCTCGCCGCCCGCGAAAACGCCGGGCGCCGGCTGGATCTCAAATTCGTCGGCGTTGAAAAAGCGCAGATCGTCTCCTCCCGCGTTGAAGGCGGCGAGGCGTCGGCGTCGGTTGAATTCCTGTCGAACCAGGTGCGCGCGACCTATGACCAGAGCGGCGCGCTGGTCGAGGGCGACCCGAACCGCATCGATCTGGTGAAGGACCGCTGGACCTTCAATCGCCCGCTCTCGTCAAACGATCCGAACTGGACTTTGGTCGCGACCGGCGCCTGATTTTTCCGCCGGAGGTTCGGTCGTGGTGACGCTGACCCCTTTGCGCCTTGCCGTCCTTGCGCTGGCGGTCGCCGGCCTACTTGTCGCCGCCTATGTCGTGGGAACAAGGCGCGGCGCGCCCCGGCCGGCGCCGCCGGAACCCTCGCTCGCAGGCGTCAGTTTTTCGACCGGCGATTTTGCAGCGCTCCCCGGCTGGCTCGAACACGATCCCGCGCGCGCCCTCGCCGCCTTCGCCCGCCTCTGCGCCTTGCGCCAAGCCGCCCCGGACGATGCGCCCTTCAATCCGCATGAAGCGCTGTTGCGCGCCGATGCGAGCCTCGGCGGAACGGTCGCGGACTGGCGCGCGGCGTGCGCGGCCGCCCCGGCCGCCATGACGGCGGGCGCCGGGGCGGCTGCGGCAAGGACCTTTTTTGAGACCCACTTCACGCCGGTTTCGCTCGCCGCGCGCCTGACGCCGGGCGGGGGCCCTGAAGGTCCCGCGACGATCGAGCCGAAGGGACGCTTCACCGCTTATTTCGAACCCGCCTACCCGGCAAGCAATCAGCAGACGGAGGAATTTTCAGCGCCTGTCCTTGCGCGCCCCGCCGACCTTGTCACCGTCGATCTCGGCGCCTTCCGCGATGCGCTCGCGGGCGACCGCATCGCCGGCAGCGTCGACGGCGGCGTATTGAAGCCTTATCCCGATCATGCGGCGATCAACGCCGGCGCGCTCGCCGGGCGCTCCGGCGTCATCGCCTATTTGCGCCCGACGGATCTCCTGTTCCTCCAGATTCAGGGCTCGGGCCGGCTGCTCCTCCCGGGGGGCGCGCTGCGCGTCGGCTATGACGGGCACAACGGCCATCCCTATACGCCGGTCGGCAGGACGCTGATCGAGGAGGGCGCGCTGACGCGAGAGACAGTCAGCATGCAGACGATCAGAGGTTGGCTTGACGCCGCGCCGCCCGCAGAGGCGGCGAGGGTGCGCGAATCGAACCGCTCCTATATTTTCTTCCGTCGTCTCGACGATCTGGCGGACGCCTCGCTCGGGCCTCCAGGCGCCGCCGGCGCGCAACTGACGCCGATGGTCTCGCTCGCCGTCGATCCGCGCTTTACGCCGCTCGGCGCGCCGGTCTTCGTCGACATCGAGGGCGCCGACGGCGCGGAACCGATCCGTACCCTGATGATAGCGGAAGACCGCGGCGGCGCGATCAAAGGCCCCGTGCGCGGCGACCTCTATGCGGGATCGGGCGAGGCGGCGGGCGCGTTCGCCGGCGCCTTCAACCGCATGGGGACGATGACGGTCCTGCTGCCGAAAGGCCTCGCCTCCCGGCTTCCGACGAGCCCTCTTCCGTGAGAAAGCGCGACCTCTCCGGCGAGGAGCGCGCGCTGTGGTCGCTGGTGACGCGCGACGTGAAGCCGGCGACGAAGAAGCGCCGCCCGCGCGCGCCGGACACGTCGCATCAACTCAGCGAAGCGCCGCCGTCCCCCGCGCCGTCACTCGCGCGCGGTCGTCGGAACGCAGGCGCGCCTGCGGCGGCAGGCGAAAGCAAAAAGGCGAAGGCGCCAAGGCGACAGCGTCCGCCGCCCGCGCTCGGCGCCGGCGATCCGGCCGCCGATCGCCGCGCCGCCAAGGGGCTCATGGCGATTGAACGGACCGTCGATCTTCATGGCCTGACCGAAGCAGCCGCGCAGGCGAGGGTGTCGCGTTTCATCCTCGGCGCGCAGAACGACGGCGTGCGGCTCGTTCTCGTCATCACGGGAAAGGGCGCCGCCCGCGGCGGGGAGGGGCGCGGGGTCATTCGCCGGCGCTTTGTCGACTGGGTGGACTCAGCGCCGTTGCGCGCGGCGATCGCCCGGGTCTCGCAAGCAAAGCCGAAGGACGGCGGCGACGGAGCCTTTTACGTGTTCCTGAAACGAAAAACGCGGGGCTGAGCCCCGCGTTATCATGCTGGTCAGCGCCCGCGCCGGCCTTACTTCCCGCCGCCCATGAAAACCCACATCGCGTAGGCCGCCGCGGCGATCGGCAGCAGATAGAAAAGAATGCGCGACAGGCGGATGAACATCGTCTCGCCGAAGTCCTTGATCCACTCGCCCGGGACGTCCCACAGCCAGTGACGGCGCTTGTGCGGCGGCATTTGCGGCTGCGCGAACGGCATCGC
>CAZGXT010000118.1:0-9126 GCA_964529675.1 uncultured Caulobacterales bacterium | reverse complement strand
TGCGCTTCGGCAAGGCCGGCCTCATCAATGAGGTTCAGTCCTTCGGGTTCAGGGTTGTCGAGGAACCCGCCGTCGAGGGCTTGCGCGACTTCTACATGGTCGTTTTCGAAAAAGCGGACGGATAAGCGCGTCCCCCCTTACCCCAGGGCTACCGCATATGGACTGGAACGCTCTCCCGCAAGCGGGAGAGGGTTCAGAGCCAAATGCGATCGCCCTGGCCGTTACCTCTTGAACGCGTCGGCGTGCTGCGCCCTGAGAGCGGCCTTCTGCACCTTGCCCATGGCGTTGCGCGGAAGGGCGGCCGCCCAGATGAATTTTCGCGGCTGCTTGAAACGCGCGAGCACGCCGACGGCGCGTTTCAGCTCCTCATCGGAACAGGGCGGCGCGTCGGGCGCGCCCGACGCGGGCACGAGAATTGCGATGACGCCTTCGCCCATGTCTGGGTGCGGCGCGCCGATCACGGCGGCCTCGGCGACGCCGGGCAGGGCGTCGAGCACCGCCTCGATCTCCTTCGGATAAACATTGTAGCCGCCGACGATGATGAGGTCCCTGGCGCGTCCTGACAGCGTCAGCCGTCCGTCGTCGGACAAGAAGCCGACATCGCCCGTCGAGAACCAACCCGCCTCGCGAAATTCCTCTGCGGTTTTTTCCGGATTTCGCCAATAGCCCCTGAAGACGTTAGGCCCGCGCACTTCAACGACGCCCGCCTCGCCCGCCGGCAGCGTCCGGCCGCCCTCTGTCACCCGAATCTCGACGCCGGGCAGGGCGTATCCGACCGTCCCCGCCACGCGCTCGCCGCCGATAGGATTGGACGCGATCATCCCTGCTTCCGACATGCCGTAGCGCTCGAGAATGCGATGGCCCGTCCGCGCCTCGAATGCGTGAAAGGTCTCAGGCGTCAACGGCGCGGAGCCGGAAATGAAGAGGCGAACGCTGCGGCAGTCCTCTGCGCCGAAATCTTCTTCGGCAAGGAGGCGCGTATAAAAAGTCGGTACGCCCATCATCACGCTTGCGCGCGGAAGAAGGCGACGCACGTCCTTAGCGTCAAATTTCGGCAGGAACAGGACTTCCGAGCCGTTGAGCATCGCCGTGTTGAGCGCGACGAAGAGACCGTGAATGTGAAACACAGGCAAGGCGTGCAGCAGCACGTCGCCGACACGGAAGCCCCAGATCGCATGCAGGGCGGTCGCGTTCGAGGCGAGATTTCGGTTCGTGATCATCGCGCCTTTCGGGCGCCCGGTCGTTCCCGAGGTGTAAAGGATGACGGCGAGGTCGCTCTCATCGCGCAAAACCGGCGCTGACGGGCGCGCTGACGCCGCCGCGCGCATGAGCGATCCGCGCCCCGCGGCGTCGAGCGTCAGCACGCGCGGGCCGGGCGGCGCGGCGGCGGCCCGCGCCGGGTCGGTGACGAAAACGGCGGGCTCGGCGTCCGCGATGAAATAGGCGATCTCTTCATCCGTGTACGCAGTATTAAGCGGCAGATAGACAAGGCCGCCGAGAAGCGACGCGAGATAAAGCGCGACGGTCTCGGCGCTCTTTTCGACCTGGACGGCGATGCGGTCTCCGGGCCTTGCGCCCCCGGCGGCGAGCGCGCCCGCCATCGCCCTGGCGAGCGCTTCGATTTCGCCGTAGGAGCGCGATGCGCCGTCCGGCGGCGTCAGGAAGGGCGCGCAGCGCGCGGCGTCAAAGCGGGGCGAGAGAAGCGCGAAAAAACTTCCGTCGGTCATGAGCGGCCCACCGGCTGTTCTGCTCTCGTCAGCTTTCGGGAGAAGAGGAAGACCTTGCGCCTTCGGCGATCGGACGCTGCGCAGCTTGCGGCGCGACGAACGTCTCCGGATCGAGCGCGTGCATGGCGTCGAATTCGCTGAGGTGCACGCCGCCCGACAGCGCCTCCAGAAAATGCGCGCGCCTCAGCTTGTCCATGACCGGGCCCTTTACCTCCGAAAGGTGAAAGCGGATCCCGCGCGCCGCAAGGCGCCGGTTGACGGTTTCGAGCGCTTCGAGCGCCGTCGTGTCAATCGAATTGACCGCCGAGCACATCAGGACGACGTCACGCGCGCCCGGCGTCTCGCGCGCCGCCGCGACGACGCGCTCCTCAATGAAGGCGGCGTTAGCGAAGAAGAAATCGCCGTCGATGCGCAGCGACACGACGGATGGGCTGGTGACGACATTATGCCGGCGCACATTGCGGAAATGCTCCGTTCCCGGAACCTGGCCGACGATCGCCGAATGCGGGCGGCTCGCGCGGTAGAGCAGAACAAGGATCGACAGGATGACGCCCGCAACGACGCCCGCCTCAACGCCGAAAACGAACACGCCGGCGATGGTCGCCGCCATCGCCGCAAAATCGCTGCGCGAATAGGCGAGCGTGCGCCGGATCGCGCCGACATCCACCAGCGACAGCACGGCGACGATGATGGTCGCAGCGAGCGTCGCTTTCGGCAAATCATGCAGAAGCGGCGTCAGGAACAGCGCCGCCAGGGTGATTCCGACCGCGGCAAAGGCGCTCGCCGCCGGCGTTCTTGCGCCGGCGTCGAAATTGACGACTGAGCGGGCAAAGCCGCCAGTCACCGGAAAGCCGCCCGAAACGCCGGCCGCGACATTCGCCGCGCCTAGGCCGATCAATTCCTGATCGAGATCGATTTTCTCGTCCCGCTTCGCCGCGAGCGTTTGCGCGACCGACACCGATTCGACATAGCCTATGACGGCGATCAGCAGCGCCGGCGCCAGCAGCGCTCGCCATTGCGCCGCGTCAAAGACGGGCGCAGCGAATGGCGGCAGGCCCTGCGGCGTCTCGCCGACGATCGCGACGCCCCCGGCGTCAAGGTCGAACGCGCGCACGGCGAGGATTGAGGCGAACACCGCGGCGAGCGGCGCAGCGCGGGCGATCATCGCGGCGCTTCGATCGTTGAATGCCATGCTCATCAGCAGCGGCTTCAACAGCGATCGCGCGAACACCAGAAAGCCGATGACGGCGGCGCCGGTGAGAATCGTCGCGGCATGGGTGTTTCCAAGATGCGCGCCGAGCGAAGCGACGATCTCGACCAGCGTATCGCCCTCCGCCTCGACGCCGAGAACGTGCTTCGCTTGCCCGGCGGCGATGAGAACGCCCGACGCCGTGATGAAGGCTGACATGATCGGGTGGCTGAGAAAATTTGCGAGAAAGCCGAGGCGCATGGCGCCCATCGCAATGAGGATGACGCCCGTCAGAAAGGCGAGCGCCAGCGCCGTAGAGGCGTAGTCGGCCGAGCCGCGCGCGGCGACATCCCCGACCGCTACAGCCGTCATCAGCGAGATCACCGCGACCGGTCCGACGGCCAGCGCCGTCGACGTGCCGAACACCGCATAGGCGACAAGCGGCAGCATCGAGGCGTAAAGGCCGGTCTCAGGCGGCATGCCGGCGATCAGCGCATAGGCGAGCGACTGCGGGATCAGCATGATCGTGACGATCGCCGCCGCCAGCGCGTCATCGGCGAAGGCCGCCCGCGTATAAAGGGGCCCCCAGCGCAGGATCGGGACGGTGCGCTTCAGGAACGCGTTCATGGCCTCACGCGGCGGGATTCCTGTTCGACGGCCCGGCGAGCCATTCATGCCCGGCGAACATCAGATTCCAGTAGACCCAGGGGAGGATCTGCGCCTTCAGCCGCCAGCCGAAAACCGTCGGCCGCGTCCCGTTATTCAGCCAGGACGGGAATGTCGGCAGCAGCTTCCCGCCATACCCGAATTCGGCGAGTACGACGCGGCCGCGCTCGACCGTCAGCGGGCATGATCCGTAGCCGTCATAAACATAAGGCGCAGGCGCGCCCGCCATCGCGGCGAGAAGGTTTTCAGCGACGATCGGCGCCTGTTTGCGGGCTGCGGCGGCCGTCTTGGCGTTCGGCGCGTTGCAGGCGTCGCCGAGCGCAAAGACGTTCGCGTACTTCTTGTGACGCAGCGTCGCCTGATCGACGTCGATCCAGCCTGCGGCGTCGGCCAGCGGACTGCCGCGCACCACGTCCGCCGCGACCTGCGGCGGGGAAACGTGGAGAAAATCGAAGTCGCGCACGACCTCCGTCTCGGCGCCGTTTGCGTCCTTCTCGCGAAACGTCGCTTTCCTTGCGCCGCCGTTTACGGCGACGAGCGTCGACCCGAACTGAAGATTGATATTGTAGGCTTTGACATACTCCATCAGCGCGGGAACATAGTCCGCGACGCCGAACAGCGCCGGCGCCGGGCTGCAGAAGGCGACCGAAATGTCCTTGAGGACGCCCGCGCGGCGCCACTCGTCGCAAGACAGATACATCGCCTTTTGCGGCGCGCCGGCGCATTTGAAGGGCGGCGGGGGCTGCGTGAAGATCGCCTTGCCGCTTCGCAACTGGCGCACAAGATTCCAGGTGGTCGGCGCAAGGCCCGGCCTGTAGTTCGATGTGACGCCGTTCTTGCCGAGCGTTTCTTCGAGACCCTTGATCGCGGAGAAATTGAGTTTGATGCCCGGCGCGGCGACAAGGAAATCGTAGTCGACGCGCGCACCGTCATCGAGAACGACGGCGTTTGCTTCCGGTTCGAAGGCCTTTGCGGCCTGTCTGATCCACGTCACGCCCTTCGGCATCACCGCCGCTTCCGGGCGGACGGTGACGGCGTAATCGAAGACGCCGCCGCCGACCATCGTCCAGCCGGGCTGGTAGTAATGCTCTTCCTTCGGCTCGATCACGGCGATGTCGAGATCGCGCTTGCGCTTCAGAAGGCTCGCAGCCGCGGCGAGGCCCGCCGCCCCGCCCCCGACGATGACGATCTGGTGTTTCATGCGCTCTCCCTCTTGTTTTTTCTAAAGCGCGTTTAGCGGCAACTTCAGATAGCGAACGCCGTTTTCATCCGGGGGCGGAAATTCGCCCGCGCGCATGTTGACCTGAACGGAGGGCAGAATGAGCTTCGGCATCGCCAGGGTCTTGTCGCGGCTGTTGCGCATCCTGACGAAGTCGGCTTCCGCAACGCCGCCGCCGACGTGAACATTGCGCTCGCGCTGCTCCTTGACGGTCGTCTCCCAAGCAAAATAGTCGCGCCCTGGCGCCTTGTAGTCGTGGCACAGGAACAGCCGCGTCGCATCGGGCAGCGCGAAGATCTTCTGAATCGACCGGTAGAGCGTCGCGGCGTCGCCGCCCGGAAAGTCGCAGCGCGCCGTTCCGTAGTCCGGCATGAACAGCGTGTCCCCCACGAAAGCGGCGTCGCCGATCACATAGGTGAGGCAAGCCGGCGTGTGCCCGGGCGTCCAGATGACGCGCGCGTCGATCGCGCCGAGCTTGAATGCGGCGCCGTCGTCGAACAGCGCATCGAACTGGCTGCCGTCGCGCAGAAACGCCGCTTCGGCATTGAAGATATCGCCGAAGGTCTTCTGGACCGTTGTGATGTTGGCGCCGATGCCGATCCTGCCGCCAAGACTTTTCTTAAGATAAGGCGCGGCGGAAAGATGGTCGGCGTGCACATGGGTCTCGAGAATCCACTCGACGTTCAGCCGCTCCGTCTTCGCATAGGTGATGATTTCATCGGCGGACGCCGTCGATGTTCGTCCTGACGCATTGTCGAAATCGAGGACGGAATCGATGATCGCCGCGGCCTTCGTCGCCGGGTCATGCACGACATGGCTGGCGGTGAAGGTCGGCTCGTCGAAGAACGTCTTGACGACAGGGCTTGCGGTCATGGTCTGGCCCTCTTTCCCGGCTTTGGCGGCTTCGGCCCGAACGCCGCGCACAAGGCGCCGATGACGCGCACCAGGCGATCGTCGGCGAGACGATAATAGACAGACTTGGACTGACGCCGCGCCGCGATCAACCCTTCAGCGCGCATCCGCGCAAGATCGCGAGAAAGATTGGGCTGGTCGGCGCCTGTCGCTTCTTCAAGCGCGCTCACCGAAGCCTCGCCCCTGGTGAGTTCGCAAGCGATGAGCAGCCGCGTCGGGTGCGAAAGGAGCTTCAGGAGACCCGCGACTTCATCCGCCCGCGCCTGCATCGCCTGCATATCGACATCAACCATCATCGCCGCGTCGTCTTTCTTCGCTTGTCATTTTTGACATATGACATATATGTGAGCCGCAAGCGCAGGCAAGAGGAGCCTTGAGCGTGACCGAAATCACCGGATTTTCCCCTGTTTCCGCAGCCGTCGGCGGCGCGATGATCGGCGCGGCGGCCGTTCTCCTGATGGCGCTCAACGGGCGGATCGCCGGCGTGTCCGGCATCATCGCCGGCGTTCTCGCTCCGCTCCGCGGCGGGGGAAAGGCCGACCTTTCCTGGCGCCTCGCCTTTGTCGCGGGTCTGGCCGCCGCGCCCCTGCTCGTCGGCGCCGTTCAAGGCGCCGCGGTTGCGATCGCCGCGCCGCATCCCTTGTGGATGATGGCGCTCGGCGGCCTTCTGGTCGGCTACGGAACGCGGCTCGGCTCCGGTTGCACCAGCGGACATGGCGTTTGCGGCGTTGCACGACTGTCGAAGCGGTCGCTCGCCGCGACCGCGACGTTCATGACGAGCGCGATCGTCACGGTATTCATTCTTCATCAGGGTCTGGGGGTCTGACATGCGCGATGTTTCCGCTCTTCTCGTCGGCCTTCTGTTTGGCGCCGGCCTTACTGTTTCCGGCATGATCAACCCCGCGAAGATCATCGCCTTTCTCGATATCGCCGGCGCCTGGGACCCGAGCCTTCTTGTCGTCATGGCTGCGGCGCTGGCGGTTTCGTTCATCGGCTACCGGATCGTGCTCGCGCGTCAGAAGCCGGTCTTTGAGCCTTCCTTTCAGGTGCCGGTCAAAACCGTCATCGACCGCCCGCTTCTCGTCGGGTCTGCGCTGTTCGGCGCCGGCTGGGGTCTCGCGGGCCTTTGCCCCGGACCGGCCGTTTCAGCGGCGGCCCTTGGTCAGCCGGCCGTTTATGCCTTCATCGCAGCGATGCTTGCCGGCATGGCGCTCAAAGACCTTGCGCCGGCCCCGCGCGCGGCTTGAGATCGTCGCCGCCCCGCGACATAAGATGCCGCGAAAAAGGGGCGTTCAGGCGGGGTCATGTACGAGAACGGCGTCATCGGCAAACCCGCGGCGCGCGGCAATTTCGACGCGCAGCTCGACGCTGCGATCCGCGCCGGCGCCGACTGGCTCAGCCGCCGACAGAAGCCCGAAGGTTACTGGGTCGGCCGGCTGGAATCGAACGCCTGCATGGAGGCGCAGTGGATCTTGTGCCTCTGGTTTCTGGGGCGAGAAAACCACCCGCTGCGCCCGCGCCTCGCCGCCAGCCTCCGCAAGACCCAGCGCAAGGACGGCAGCTGGGAGATTTATCACGACGCGCCCGCGGGCGACATCAACACCACGGTCGAGGCTTATGCGGCGCTGCGCTCTTGCGGCGTCCCGGCTGACGATCCGCAGCTTACGCTCGCGCGCGACTGGATCCTGTCAAAAGGAGGCCTCCGGAACATCCGCGTTTTCACGCGTTACTGGCTGGCGCTGATCGGGGAATGGCCGTGGGAGAAAACGCCGAACATTCCGCCGGAAGTCATCCACTTTCCAACCTGGTTCATTTTCTCGATCTATAATTTCGCGCAGTGGGCGCGTGCGACGCTGATGCCGATCGCGGTTCTCTCCGCACGCCGGCCCTCGCGCGCCCTGCCGCCGGAAAACCGTCTCGACGATCTCTTTCCCGGCGGGCGCGCCTATTTCGACTATGAACTGCCGGGAAAGCCCGGCGCTGACTTCTGGGACAAGTTCTTCCGGATCACCGACAAGGCGCTTCATCGCCTGCAATCGATAGGCGCCGCCGCGGGGCTGTCCTTCGGTCGCAACGGATCGGTGAAGCGCGCGCTTGAATGGATCATAGAGCACCAGGATGCAGACGGCGTCTGGGGCGGCATCCAGCCGCCGTGGATCTATTCGACCATGGCGCTCGTCAACGAAGGCTATGCGCTTGATCATCCCGTCGTCGCCAAGGCGCTCGCCGCGCTCGATGATCCGCGCTGGCGCGTCGATGTCGGCGACGCAACCTGGATTCAGGCCTCGACAAGCCCTGTTTGGGACACCATTCTGACGCTGCTCGCCTTCGATGATTGCCATCTGAGCGGCGACTATCCGGCGGAGATATCCAAGGCGCTTGACTGGGTGCTCGACCAGCAGGTGCTGCGCAAAGGCGACTGGAGCGTCAAGCTGCCGGCGATCGCGCCGGGCGGCTGGGCCTTCGAATACAAGAATTATTTTTATCCGGATACGGATGATACCGCTGTTGCGCTGATCGCGCTGTCGCAGTTTCGCAGCGACGCGGCGCGGACCGAACGGATCGAACGCGCCGTCCGTCTCGGGGTCGACTGGCTGATCGCCATGCAGTGCAGGGGCGGGGGTTGGGGCGCCTTCGACAAGGACAATGACAAGAAGTTCCTGACGAAGATCCCCTTCTGCGATTTCGGCGAGGCGCTCGATCCCCCGTCCGTCGACGTCACCGCGCACATCGTCGAAGCGTTCGGCAAGCTCGGCCTCGGCAAGGATCATCCTGCGATGCTGCGCGCGCTTGACTATTTGCGGCGTGAGCAGGAGCAGGACGGCTCGTGGTTCGGACGCTGGGGCGTCAACTATATCTACGGCACGGGCGCCGTGCTGCCTGCGCTCGCCGCGATCGGTGAAGATATGAGCGCGCCTTACGTCGCGCGCGCCTGCGACTGGCTGCTGTCGCGCCAGCAGGAGAACGGCGGCTGGGGCGAATCCTGCGCGTCCTACATGGACGCAAGCATGGCGGGCCGCGGCAAGGCGACCGCCTCGCAAACGGCCTGGGCGCTGATGGGCCTCATCGCTGCGAACAGGCCGGGCGACCGCGACGCCATAGAAAAGGGATTGGCCTTCCTGATTGAGCGGCAGTCAAACGGCTCCTGGGAAGAGCCGGAATATACCGGCACGGGCTTCCCCGGTTACGGCGTCGGCGCGACGATCAAGCTCGGCGATCCCCTCCTTGCGGAACGATTGAAACAGGGCCCCGAACTCTCCCGCGCCTTCATGATCAACTATAATCTCTATCGCCATTACTTCCCGCTGATGGCGATGGGACGCTGGCGGCGCCTTCAGACCGCGTAGCAGGTCTTGCGGGCGCGTTAACCATAAGCATTAACCATGATTATTGCTTGACTTTGATTTGAATTG
>CAZGXT010000117.1:0-9184 GCA_964529675.1 uncultured Caulobacterales bacterium | reverse complement strand
CGATCGGCGCAGCGCGACGGACGCAAAAGCCAGTTCCCTCTGCGCCGAAAACGTCGAATACTTTCAACGAAGATCCGGGATCACCCGGACTATGATCGAAACGGCCCGGGAGGCGACATGTCGAAAAACAGCGAGGAGCTCGGCGAACGCGCGGCGGAGACGCCGACGGCGCTAAACCCCATCATCGGCATTCGCCGGTCGGAGCTTCTGAAATCACTCGGCGTCCTCGTCGGTCATGCCGCGAAGCAGCCAGCCCCGTTCGCCCGACATCTCACCAATTACGGCAAGGACCTTGTCGACATCATCAAGGGCGAGTCCGAAATCGCGCCGGACAAGAAAGACCGCCGCTTCCAGGATCCGACCTGGCAGCACAACCGCCTCTACAAGGCGACGATGCAGTCCTGGCTCGCGATGCGGAAGGGCTTCAACGGCTGGATCGAGGATTCGGGCGTCGACGACGCGGACAAGACGCGCGCCAAATTCGTACTCGACCTCCTCGCTGATGCGCTCGCGCCGACCAACTCGCTGGTCGGCAATCCGGCGGCGATCAAGCGGGTCTATGAGACCGGCGGGGCGTCGCTGCTGAAGGGCCTGCAGAACGCCTATAATGATTTGCGCCACAATAACGGCATGCCGAGCCAGGTCGACGGGCGCCCGTTCAAGGTCGGGGAAAACCTTGCGACGACGCCGGGCGCCGTCGTCTACAAGAGCGAAATGCTGGAGCTCATCCAGTATCAGCCGACCACGGAGGAAGTTTACTCCCTGCCGCTGATGGTCGTGCCGCCGCAGATCAACAAATTCTACGCCAACGACCTGTCGCCGGAAAAAAGCGTCGTCCGCTTTCTGCTGTCTCAGGGCTTTCAGGTCTTCGCCGTCAGCTGGCGCAATCCGCAGAAGGAGCACAGCGGATGGGGGCTTGAAGATTATGTCGGCGAACTGATCGAGGCCTCCGAAGTCGTCCGCAAGATCACCAAGTCAAAGCAGATCAACGTCTCCGGCGCCTGTTCGGGCGGCATTACGACGGCGAGCTATCTTTCGACGCTTGCGGCGCGCCGCTCGGCCATGGTCAACGCCTTCACGCTGCAGGTCTGCGTGCTCGACGGGCACAAGGAAGACAGCGAGGTCGGCCTGTTCGTCTCCGACGCCGCCATCGAAGCCGCGCGCCGTCATTCCGCGCGCAAGGGAATCCTCACCGGCGAAGACCTTTCAAAGTCCTTCGCGTGGCTGCGCCCCAACGACCTCATCTGGAATTACGTCGTCAACAATTACCTGATGGGCGACAGCCCGCCGCCGTTCGACATCCTCTACTGGAACAATGATTCAACGAACCTGCCGGCGCAGCTTCATTCGGATTATCTCGACATCTATCTCGACAAGCGCTTCGCCAATCCGGGCACGGTCGATTTCGCGGGCCACAAGATCGACCTTTCAAAGGTGACGCAGGACGCCTTCATGGTCGCCGCCGTCACCGACCACATCACGCCGTGGCGCGCCTGTTACCGCAACGTCCATCTGTTCGGCGGCAAGGTGCAATTCGTGCTGTCGAACTCCGGCCATATCCAGGCGCTGCTCAATCCGCCGGGCAATCCGAAGGCGCAATTCTTCTCGAATGACGCGCTGCCGGGCACGCCCGATGAATGGATGGCGGGCGCAAGACCCAACCAGGGATCGTGGTGGCCGCTGTGGACGCATTGGCTGCGCGCCCGTTCGGGCGAAAAGAAAGCGGCGCCGAAAACGCTCGGCGCCAAGGCCTATCCGCCGCTCGCCAAGGCGCCCGGCGAATATGTGTTCGGTTAAGGAAGAGGAAGGGCGGGCGTTAAGGTATGGGTACGGACAATCTGCCGGAGCTCGGCTTCGTACAGGTCGAGCTGCAGAAACTGCGCACCGCTGTGTGGCGGGGTCGGGGGAACGGAACGCCGCTTCTCTTCTTCAACGGCATCGGCGCCAATCTCGAGATCGCGCAGCCGCTCGGCGAGCTGCTCCCGGATCGCGACATCATCACCTTCGACCTCCCTGGCATCGGCGGATCGCCGGGCCCCGTTACGCCCTATCGCCCGTGGTGGGTCGCGCACGCGGCGAAATCGATCCTGCTCCACTACGGCTATGAGCGCCCCGTCGACGTGATGGGCGTTTCGTGGGGCGGCGGCGCCGCGCAGCAATTCGCCTTTCAGTATCAGAACCGCACGCGCCGCCTCATCCTGTGCGCGACGTCGCCGGGATCGATCATGGTGCCGGGCAAGATCGAGTCCTTGTCCAAGATGGCGGACCCGCGCCGCTATATGGACCGTGATTTCCTGACCGAGAATTTCAGGACGCTTTACGGCGACGAACCGGCGGGCGCGGCGCTCTTCTCCGCGCGCATGACGGCGCCCACGCGCGCCGGCTATGTCTACCAGCTGATGGCGATGATGGGCTGGACAAGCCTTCCCTTCCTGCCGCTGTTGCCGCATGAAACGCTGATCCTCGCCGGCGACCGCGATCACATCGTGCCGGTCGCCAATGCGAAGATCCTCAAAACGATGATCCGCCGGGCCGAGCTGCATGTGGTCGAGAACGCCGGACATCTCTTCGTGCTGTCGAAAGCGCAGGAGGTGATGCCCGTCCTGAAGACCTTCCTCGACCGGCCCGAGATCACCAAGAAACCGGCGCGCCGCTTTGAACCCGCGACCGCGCAATAGGAGGGACCCCTTGGCCCGAAAATCGCAGCACTCCGCCGACACCGCCCGCAGGATCTGGCTCGCCGGCATCGGCGCCTATGGCCGCGCCTTCACCGAGGCGCAGGAGCAGGTCGCGAAACTGACCGGCGAGTCGGCGCGCGTCTTCGACGACCTCGTCGCCAAGGGCGAGGAAATCGAACGCAAGGTCGATGAAGGCCGGCGCAGGATGGCCGAGCGCATGGGCCCCGCCGGCGGCGCTTTCGAGGAGCGCATCAAGAAGATGCGCGAGCGTATCGGCCTCATCGGCGATGACAGCGCGCTCGAAGAACGCGTCGCCGCCCTCGAAGCGCGCGTCGCGGCGCTCGAAGGCGTCAACGCGAAACCGCGCGCGAAACGAAAGACCGCGAAGAAGAAGGCGTGAGGGCTGTTCGCGCCGTGATGAGTCGATCGACCAGAGCCAGATCGCTCCCCGCTCCCGCCCGCGGGCGAGGGGCCGGGGGAGAGGGGGAGTCACAGAGAACCGCGGCCGCCATAGAGAAGATTGCGTCCCCTCACCCGGCGCTTCGCGCCACCCTCTCCCGCGAGCGGGAGAGGGTTCGCCTCACGGCCAGCGCGGCATGACCGCCAAGATCAAGACCCGCGACCGAATCTTGAAGACCTCGCTCGCGCTCTTCAACGCCGAAGGTGAAGCGCAGGTTTCAACGGTCGACATCGCCGCGGTGCTCGGCATTTCACCGGGCAACCTCTATTACCACTTCAAGGGCAAGGAAGCGATTATCGACGCGCTGTTCGACGCCTTTGAAATCGAACTGAGGCAGGTGCTCTCCGCGCCGTTGCAGCGCCCGGTCTCTTTCGAGGACAACTGGGTTTTCATCTATATCGTCTTTGAAGAGATCAACGACTTCCGGTTCTTCTATGAAGGCATGGCGTCGATCCTCGAACGGTGCGCCAATTTGCGCCCGCGCCTTGCGCGACTCCTCGCCCTGAAACGCGCGACCACCCTGTCGGTGCTGTCATCGCTGGAAGAGCAGGACCTCGTAGCGTTCGCCGGAGACGAGAAAGAACGCCTCGCCGACCGCATCGCCGCGCATTTCACCTTCTGGCTGCAATACCGCGCCGTGACGGAGCCCGAGAAATCCGACAAGGCGCGCATCAATGACGCGGTCTATGCGACGATCCTGCAGATCGCGCCGTTCCTGACGAGCGGGCGCGTCGCCTATTTAAAAGCCGCCGCCGAGCATTTCGCAGCGGCGGGGAGGAAGCGCTGACGCGCGCCATCAGAAAGCAATGGCGCCGTGATTCCTGATCACCTCTTTCGCGATTGATCCCGCTTGCTCGCAGAAAATAACGAGGTTGCTGGCGGCAAGGTCGCGCGCGCTTGGCGTGATGATGCCTTGCGCGCCGAGAAAGGCGCAAGCTTCTGCAACTTCCTGCGACCGGGGATATTCCCGCTCTTTCTCAAAGTAAGAGGCGAGGCCGTAGCCGGCGACATCCATGCCGATCGCTTTTAGGGCGTCGAGCGAGAGAAACCGCATGACTTGCTCAAGAGAGACGCGAAGCTCGTAGAGTTCGTACTGCACCTTTGACGGCAGAATCGGCTGCCCTTGAAACAAGTGGAAGCGCCGCTCCGAGATCGCGGCTTCTCTCGATTCCGACGTGTAAAGAACGTCGAAGGTCCGGTCGTCCCATCGTCCGCCGGGGCGCCAGCAGGTGAGCGGGTCGCGTCCCATCGCCACCGATCGCCAGACGATGCCGGAATAGGGCGTCCGCGGAACAGCCTCCAACGCATCAAGCAGCCGCTGATCGCGGATCGCGCGCGCGCCTTGGCCGTTCCCACTCCGCATCAAAGATAGGCGTCAGCGTCGAGGCGATCGATGATCGCGAGAACTTCGTCGGCGCGTTCATCATGGACGAGATCGATCGCGCGGCGTCCGTCGAGTTGCGGATGGCGCGCATAGAGCCAGGCGCGCGTCTCTTCTTCATTGTAGTACTCACTGAGCCGCATCACGACGTAGGCAAGATCGGACATGATCAGCTGCGTCTTCGGATGCGGCGACTTCTGGCCGCTCGCCCAACGCGAAACGGTAGCCTTCGATACGCCCGTGAAATTAGCAATGTCGGTGCCCTTCAATCCGCCGGTTGCCTGAAGCTTTTCAAGAAACTGGACGACGGGCTTGGCAAGCGCCTGGCTCATCGAATGCCTACCTTTCTGTCTCAGAACATAGACTTCTGAAACAGAAAGATCAACGGACTCTGCGCGGCCCGGTTTGAGGCTGCTTTCTAATCGGCACTACTGCGGCGCTGTTGAGCGTTGAAACGCCCCTCTCCCATCGCTAAGGTCCGCCGCGATTTCGGGGGCGATCGTCCCCTAACCCATTGAATCCCAAAGGGTCCCGCCGATGAAAATCCTCGTGCCGGTGAAGCGCGTCGTCGATTACAACGTCAAGGTGCGGGTGAAGTCCGACCAGACGGGCGTCGATCTCGCCAATGTGAAAATGTCGATGAACCCCTTCGACGAGATCGCCGTTGAGGAGGCTGTGCGTCTTCTCGAGGCGAAGATCGCGACGGAAGTCGTCGCCGTGTCGATCGGCCCGGAGAAGGCGCAGGACCAGATCCGCCAGGCGCTCGCAATGGGCGCTGATCGCGGCCTTCTCATCAAGACGGACGACGAAGTCGAGCCGCTCGCCGTCGCCAAGCTTCTGAAAGCCGTGTGCGAAGCGGAAAAGCCCGACCTCGTCATCATGGGCAAGCAGGCGATCGACGATGATTCGAACCAGACGGGGCAGATGCTCGCCGCATTGCTCGGCTGGCCGCAGGGCACGTTCGCCTCAAAAGTCGCCAAGCACGGCGACAAGCTCAACGTGACGCGCGAAGTCGACGGCGGCCTGCAGACCGTCGCGCTGAAGCTTCCCGCGGTCGTCACGACGGACCTTCGCCTCAACGAACCGCGCTACGCTTCGCTG
This sequence comes from uncultured Caulobacterales bacterium, assembly GCA_964529675.1. GTDB lineage: Bacteria > Pseudomonadota > Alphaproteobacteria > Caulobacterales > Parvularculaceae > Amphiplicatus. Next base: position 3,564 of record CAZGXT010000117.1, on the reverse strand, counting down.
CCGAACATCATGAAGGCGAAAAAGAAACCGCTCGACATCAAGGCGCCGGCGGATTTCGGCGTCTCAACCGCGCCGCGCCTGAAAGTCCTCAAGGTCGCAGAGCCGCCGAAGCGGACCGGCGGCGCCAAGGTCGACAGCGTCGCGACGCTCGTCTCCAAACTCAAGAATGAAGCGGGAGTTCTCTGATGGCCGTCCTCGTCGTCGCCGATCACAATAACGACGCGCTCGCCGACAGCGTCGCCAAGGCCGTCACCGCCGCGCAAAAGCTCGGCGGCGACATCGACGTCCTCGTCGCTGGCGCGAACGCCGGCGGCGCCGCCGCGGAAGCGGCGAAGCTCGCAGGCGTGCGGAAAGTTCTGCATGCGGACGATGCGATCTACGGCAAGCTCCTCGCCGAGCCGGTCGCCAAGCTCGTCGCCTCGAAGGCCGCAAGCTATGACGCCTTCGTCGCGCCGGCGACCGCGAACGGGAAAAACATCATGCCGCGCGTCGCCGCGCTCCTCGACGTGATGCAGCTTTCGGACGTCATCGCCATCGAGAGCGCCGACACTTTCGTCAGGCCCATCTACGCCGGCAACGCGATCGCGACCGTTCAGTCGACGGACCCGAAAAAAGTCGTGACCGTCAGGACCGCGACCTTCAAGGCGGCCGAACTGACCGGCGCGGCCCCGATTGAGAAAATCGGCGCTGAAGGCGACCCCGGCGTCTCCTCCTTTGTCGGAGAAGAGATCGTGAAGTCCGACCGGCCGGAACTCACCGCCGCCAAGATCGTCATCTCCGGCGGGCGCGCGCTCGGCTCTCACGAGAACTTCGAAAAGCTGATCTATCCGATCGCCGACAAGCTCGGCGCCGCGGTCGGCGCCAGCCGCGCCGCCGTCGACGCCGGCTATATGCCGAACGACCATCAGGTCGGCCAGACCGGCAAGGTCGTCGCGCCGCAGCTCTATATCGCGGTCGGCATTTCCGGCGCCATTCAGCACCTCGCAGGCATGAAGGATTCAAAGGTTATCGTCGCCATCAACAAGGACGAGGAGGCGCCGATCTTCCAGATCGCCGATTACGGCCTTGTCGGCGACCTGTTCAAGATCCTGCCGGAGTTCGAGGCGGCGCTTTAACCCTAGCCTTTTGCATCATCATCCTCGCGGCCTCGCTTCGGCGAGGCCGCTTTATTTCCGTGCGCAAGAACCGGGTGGAGTTCGCGCCCCGGCGAGAGATGATGCGCCACGCCAATCAGGAGGCAATCATGTCATTCGTCATCCGCGGCCTCGACCCCGCCGAGTTTCAACCGCTATTCGCGCTTTCCGATGAGGCGCTCGCCGCGCGCGGGATCATCGCGAAAGTCGTCGACAGGAAGCCAGGCTTTCCCTGCCGCATCAGCCTTGAGGACGCCGAACCCGGCGAACGGGTGTTGCTGCTCAATTATGAGAGCCACAGGGCGGCGACGCCCTATCGGTCGGCTTATGCGATTTATGTCCGCGACTGCATGTCCGCCGGCGCCCATCAGGACGCCCTGCCGCCGGTGATGGAAAAGCGGCCGATCGCGCTAAGGATCTTCGACGCCGGCGGCATGCTGATCGGCGCCGATCTCGGCCGCGACGGCGCGGAAACGAAAGCGAAAATCGACGCCGCCTTCGAGAACCCGGCGGCGGCTTACATCCACGCGCACAACGCCATGCATGGCTGCTTCGCCGCCGAGATCAGACGCGCGTGATTTTGCGTCGGCGAGGCGCAGCTGTTACGCTTTTCTCGATGACGGGCGTGCATGGGGCGCGCCCCGAAACCGTCAGGAGAGACCTATGGCCGTCGCCCGCGTATCGGAGATCATCTGCGGCTCGCCGAAAAGCTTCAAGGACGCCATTGAGAGCGGCATCGAGCGCGCCAACAAGACGCTGAAAAACATTGAAGGCGCCTGGGTCAAGGACCAGTCGGTCGTCCTCGACAACGGCAAGATCAAGGAATACCGGGTCGTGTTGAAGGTGACCTTCATCCTCGACGATACGATGTGAAGGTCCGCGTGCGGATCAGACAAAAAGGGCGGCCCCGAAAGGCCGCCCTCTAAGACTTGTCGCCGTCAGCGCGCCTTACTGGGCGCCGCCTTCCGGCTCGGCCGGCGCCGCAGGAGCGGCGGGCTGCGCTTCCGCGGCGGCGGCGCCGGCGCAGGTTGATTTGAGCTTCACCGGACCGGCGTCGATCAGCGCCTTCATCTGAGCTTCGGCGACGTCGCAATCCTGGCCGCCCTGCAGACGGCAAACCTGAATCTGCGTTTTGAGACGCGCGATCTGGTCCTTGCGCGCATCTTCGTTCTGCTGTTGCTCCAGCTTGTCCTGCGCGTCGAGCGTCTGGGTGATGGCGTCGATATAACGGACCCAGTCAGCCGCCTGCCGCGCCGACGCCGGATAGCGCTGGGCGTTGACGAAGGCCTGACGGGCGCGCGACCGCTGCTCGCAATCTTCCGGTTTTGCTGCGCTGAAGCGCGCGGTGCCGATAAGGAGCCAGGCGTCGCCGGTCCGCTGGGCGTTCATGCCGCCCTTGTTGAGGGCCTGCGTCAACGCGCGGTCGGCGGCCGTATATTGCTCGTCCGCGAGGAGAACCTGGCCGAGGCGATAGAACAGCTCGCCGTCGCCAGCCGACTGCGCCGCCGACTGGAGCACCGGAATGGCGCGCTTGTGTTCGCGCGCCTGCTGCCACAGCTGCGAAAGCAGGGTGAGGTTCTTGACGTTGCGGGCGATGCGGCCCGCTTCCATTTCGCGTTCCATGAGGCGCGCGCCGCGGAACGGATTGTCGAAGAAGGAGTAGTAATTGACGAGGGTGATGAGTTCCGACTCGCGCGTCAGCAGGCCGGCGCGGTAAGCGACCTCAAGCACCGAGAACGCGTCCTGATCCTTGCCCGTCTGAGAATAAAAGCCCGAAAGCTGCACCCAGTAGGCGCGCTCGTTCGGCCAGAGATTGATCATCCTTTCAAGAAGCGGACCGCGCTTCGAATTCTCACCGAGCTCGGAATAGATGAGATTGAGAAGATCATGGTCGGACTTCTTCGGCTCGGTCCGCGCAGCGATCGCCTGTTCGGCCGGCCCCGACGCAGCACGCCAGTTCGGCGGCGTGATCTGCGTGTAAGCGGCGGCGAGAAGATAATAGGCGTTGGCGTCGACCGGCACGCCTTCGGCGCGCGCCGCGGCGATCCACGCGTTAAGGCCCTGAATCGCGGCCTGATAGTTTTCGAGCTGGAACTGGATCTGCGCAATGAAGTAGCGCAGCTGGTTATTCTGGTTCGGCGGCAGGCCGTTGGCGTCGAGCGCCGCCTGGAAATCGCGCAAGGCGCCCTGATAATCGTCGAGCTGAACCTTGATCGACCCGCGCATCTGATAGGTGGTCGATTTGTCGTACGCCTTCATGTTCGGCCGCGCGGCGAGAAGGTCGTTCAATTTCTGCAGCGAGGGCTGCAATTGCGGCGGCTTGAGGTTCTGGAGCTCAAACACCTCGCCGAGGACCTTGGCGACCGCCGGGTCGAGCGTTTCGGAACGGCGACGCGGCTGGTTGTCCTCTTCGCCCTCTCCTTCCTGGGCG
>CAZGXT010000116.1:0-9191 GCA_964529675.1 uncultured Caulobacterales bacterium | reverse complement strand
TCCGCACCTCGCGCCAGATGCTGCACGAAATCGGCCGCGAGCCGACGCCGGAGGAACTCGCCGAAAAGCTCTCCATGCCGCTCGAGAAGGTTCGCAAGGTGATGAAGATCGCCAAGGAACCGATCAGCCTCGAAACGCCGATCGGCGACGAGGAGGATTCGCACCTCGGCGATTTCATCGAGGACAAGAACGCGATCCTGCCGATCGACGCGGCGATCCAGTCGAACCTGCGCGAGACGACGACGCGCGTGCTCGCCTCGCTCACCCCGCGCGAGGAACGCGTGCTCAGGATGCGCTTCGGCATCGGCATGAACACCGACCACACGCTCGAAGAAGTCGGCCAGCAATTCTCGGTCACGCGCGAGCGCATCCGCCAGATCGAGGCGAAGGCGCTCAGGAAGCTGAAGCATCCGAGCCGGTCAAGGAAGTTGCGGAGCTTTCTCGATAATTAAGGCTTGCGGCGATGCCGACGATCGCACAGTTTTACGGCATCCTCGTCCAGATGTTCTTCAACGATCACAATCCGCCGCACTTTCATGTGCGTTACGGGAATGCGCGCGCGATCGTCAGGATCAGCGACGGGTCCATTATCAATGGAGCATTGCCGCCAACCGCCGCGCGGCTGGTTAAGGACTGGACCTTGCTGCGACAGCGGGAATTGGAGCAGAATTGGGCGCGCGCGCGGGCGATGTCCGCGCTCGAAAGGATAGCAGGGCCTGATGGGCAAGGATGATTTTCCGCTGGTCGATGTCATCCGGTTGAAACCGCTCGCCGGCTATAAGCTGTGGCTTCAGTTCTCGACCGGCGAAGAAGCTGTGCATGATCTGTCTGGATTAGTCGCAGCGGGAGGAGCGATGGTTGCGCCGCTGAAGGACCCTGCCTTTTTTTCCCGCGTGTTTGTGGAAATGGGCGTTCCGGCATGGCCGAACGGCTTCGATCTTGATGCGATCAATCTCTACCTGGAATGCAAGACGGCTGGCGCGCTTCGACAGTCGGCGTCCGCGCAATAATCCAGCACTACGGCGAGCGCCGCCTTACATCACGAACCGCGCCTCGAAATTCGTCTTCAGGAACGGCAGCATTTCTTCAAACGATGCGTTCTCGAGATCGATCATCGGCTCGATTTTTTCTTTCGGCGTTTTCGCGCCTCTGAATCGCGCGTGGCTGCGGTTGAGGGCGATGCGGTACTGGCGCATGCGTTCCACTTCGACGCCGGGCTGCAGGCCGTCCTCAATCGTCCGCGCGCCGAGCGCGAAGAAGGCGATGAGGACGCCGCTGACGCTGATCACAGGCGCCGTCAGCGCCGCGATGTCGAGGATCTGCCCGGCGAATGAAAGCGTATCGAGCCCCAGAACGGTGACGAGACAGGTGAGGCCGACGGCGCTGAAAAAGCGCGCCTGTCGCACCGGCGCGTGCTTCCAGAAGCTGCGCGAACTGCTGAGAATGAGATTGCAGTAATCGATCTGCCGCTGGAACCGCAGCAGTTCATAAGCGCGGTAATATTCTTCGAGATGGGGATCGTTCGCATCGGGAAGATCGGCGGCGAAATCGAACAGGAGGCCGGCGCCGGGGTCCTCGTTTTCGACGATATTGTGGAATTCGTCTTCAAGTCGCGCGAGGAAATCTACCTTGAACCGTTCGAAATCGCGGTCTCGCAGGTCGATATAGGCCTTGGCGGCGGCCTCGTCTTTCGCCCCCTTTAGAATGGCGCCGCCATGGGAGGCGAAATGCTGGAAGTGGAATTGCCGCATCCGCTCGGTCGCCAGCCGGTCCGTCAGCCAGCGGAGCTTTCGGTCCTGAAACATCACGCCGAAATAGCCGATCGTCACGCTGCTGATGCCGCACACCGCGCCGACGATTGAAATCGCGCGCTGCCAATCATGGCTGAGGTGATCGTAGAGCGTCGAACTCGCGGCGATCATCAGCGCCGTCATGGCGAGCGACACGGCGAGAACGCCCAGTCTGCGGGCGCGCGCCTTGGCGGCGTTCGCGCGCTTGTCGTGCACGACGAAGATTTCCCGCATCGCCGGATTGTCGAGCGCATAGGCGACATTGGGAAAGGCCCGGCGCGCATTTTCGCGGTCGGCCTCGGTCAGGAATATGTCGTTGTTGAAGGCGTAGGCCATCCGCCCTCCCGTTCGGCCCCGCGGCGCTGCGGCGAGCCCTATCAAAACCTGTCCGATTGCGGTAGAGAGCCCCCCGCGGTCGGGAGGGGCCCTTGCCGGACGTTTTCATTTCCTACAATCGCGAAGATCGCGAGACGGCTCGTTTGGTCGCGAACGCGCTGGAGGCTGAAGGGTTTTCGGTCTGGTGGGACGCGGCCCTGCGCGCCGGCGAAACCTATGATGAGGTAACCGAGCACAATCTGCGGACCGCCGGGGCGGTGGTCGTTCTGTGGTCGAAACGCTCGTCGAATTCGAAGTGGGTGCGTGCGGAGGCGACGGTCGGCGAGCGCAGCTCGACCCTGGTGCCGGCGCTCATTGAAGACTGCGAGCGGCCGATCCGGTTCGAACTCGTTCAGACGGCGGACCTTCGGCACTGGCGCGGCGACCGCGCCGACGCGAACTGGCGCGGCTTCATTCAGGACGTGAAAACCGCGATCGCCAAGAAACCCCGCGCAGCAGCCGCGTCGGCCGCGGCGCCGGCCATGACGTCCGCCGACGTGTCGGTGGAAACGGCGTTCTGGAACTCGATCAAGGACGGATCTGAGCGCGCTGATTTCGAGGCTTATCTCTCGCGCTATCCGGCAGGACATTTCGCAGCGCTGGCGAAAAACCGGCTCGCGGCGCTGAACCGGCCGGCGGCTGCGGCGCCGAAATCTGCGCCGGCGGCCCAACCCCAGCCTCGGCCTCAGCCTGCGGCGCAGCGCGCCGCCGCGCCGCCTGCGCGAGCCGTAGCGGCGGCGCCCGAGAAGAAATCCGGGGGCGGATTGTTGATCGGCGGCGTCGTTGCGGCGCTTGTCGTCGCCGGCGTCACCGCCTTCATGCTGATGCGTGGCGGCGAGACTCCGTCGGCCGAAACGGTCGCAGCGGCGGCGCCGGCGGTTGAAGCAGACGCGGAACCGGCAGAACCGGCGAGCGAGCCGGCGACCGACGGCCTTGCTGACGCGGCGCCTGCTGACTCTGTGCTGGAAGAAACTGTAGCCGCCGTCGATCCGGCGATTGTTCAACCCGAAGCCCCACCCGTACCCGAAGCGCCCGCCGCTCTGGACGGTCCGTTTCGCGACTGCGAGGCGTGCCCGTTGATGGCGCGCATTCCGGGCGGAACCTATCTACGCGGATCGCCGGAAGGCGAGGCTGGCCGCAACGCCTATGAAGGCCCGCAGCGCGAAGTGACCGTGCCGGCCTTCGCGATGGGCGTCTACGAGGTCAGCCGCGATGAATGGAACGCCTGCGCGGCGGACGGGGGCTGCCCCGACAAGGGCTACTCCGTGGACGGATCGATGCCGGCGCTCGGCGTCTCCTTCCGCGAGGGCGAGCGGTTTGTCGCCTGGCTTTCCAAAAAGGCGGGCCGGTCTTACCGCATCCCGACCGAAGCGGAGTGGGAATACGCTGCGCGCGGCGGCAGCCAGTCGGCCTATTGGTGGGGCGAGCGGTATGAATCAGGCCGGGTCGCGACCGGCGCGCCCGCGGCGGTCGGCGCGCACGCCGCAAACGGCTTCGGCCTTCATGACGTGACCGGCAACGCCCGCGAATGGGTCGCGGACTGCTATGTCAACAATTACGTCAATGCGCCCGATGACGGCCGCGCCGTCACGGAAGGCGACTGCGGCAAGCGCGTGGTGCGCGGCGGCGCCTGGACCAACCCGCCGGTCGACCTACGGGTGGCCAATCGCAGCCGCATCGACGCCGGCGTGCGCGCGCAATATATGGGTCTTCGCGTCGCAGCGGACCTGAACTGACGCCTGCCCAATCGGCTTGCGCCCGGCGCCGTCATCTGTCATTCCCGGCGGCGATTTCAACGGGCGCGAGGTGAATTTTCGCGCCAGAACACGGGAGTAAACGATGGCCGTCGACGGAAAGTGGAACCTCAAGATCAAGACGCCGATGGGCGAACAGAGCGGCATGCTCGAACTCAAGGCCGACGGCGCCTCGCTGACCGGGTCGATGTCCGGCAATATGGGCTCGGTCGCGATCGAGAACGGCTCGGTCGCCGGCGAAGCGGTCAAGTGGTCCGCGAAGGTCACCTCGCCAATGCCGATCCAGCTTGATTTTGACGGCAAGGTCGCCGGCGACGCGATCAGCGGCAATGTGAAGCTCGGCGCGTTCGGCACGTCGACCTTCTCGGGCACGCGCGCCTAAGTCTCCCCGATGAAACGGATCGCCGCCGTGCTGGCGCTTGCGTTCGCCGCGTCCTGCGGCGGCGGTCCTAATCCGCCTGACACGACGGCGTCGGCTGAGAAGGCGGCTGCAACGCCAGTCAGCGCCGACGCTTTGGCGGAACGGTTTGTAAAACTTGCGCTCGCGCTCGGCCGACACGACGCGAATTATGTCGACGCCTATACCGGCCCGCCCGAATGGGCGGAGGCCGCCAAGGCTGACGGCGTTTCTCTCGATACGCTGAAGTCGGAGGCCGAGGCGATCCTCGCGGCGCTCGAAGCGTCGGCGCGCGACGGCGCCGATCCGCGCGAGGCGGGGCTGAAAGGGCTGACGACCGCGGCGCTGACGCGCATCCGGATGGCGATGGGCGAGAAGCTCTCGTTCAACGAGGAAGCGCGTCTCCTCTATGGCGTCGAGCCGCGCGCCTATACGTTCGCCGAATTTGACGCCGCGCTTGCGGAGATTGACGCGCTGCTGCCGGGCGAGGGAACGCTCGCCGAGCGCTTCAACGCGTTCCGCGCGTCGGTCGCCATTCCTGCCGAAAAGCTCGGCCCCGTATTCGAGGCGGCGATCGCCGAATGCAAACGGCGGACGGCGGCGCATTACAGCCTGCCGGAAACTGAGAAATTCACCTTGCGGTTTGTCGCCGACAAGCCGTGGAGCGGCTACAACTGGTACCAGGGCGGCTTTGAAAGCGTCATCGAGATCAATACGAGCCAGCCGATCTACCTCGATCGCGCCGTCGATCTCGGCTGCCACGAAGGCTATCCCGGCCATCATGTCTGGAACCTGATGGTCGACGCGGCGCTCAGCCGCGGGAAGGGGTGGATCGAATTTTCGATCCTTCCCCTGTTCAGCCCGCAGGCGCTGATCGGCGAGGGCTCGGCGAATTACGGCGTCGAACTCGCCTTCTCCGACGAGGAGAAACTCGCCTTCGAACGCGACGTCCTCTTCCCGATCGCCGGCGTCGACCCGGCGCTCGGGGGAAAGCTGCAGGCGCTGACGAAGCTGCGGCGCGATCTGTCGCACGCTGACAATCTTATCGCGCGCGACTATCTCGAAGGGCGTCTTGATCGCGCGGCGGCCGCGGCGCTGATCGAGAAGTACAAGCTCGAAACGCCGGCGATCGCCGCGCGCCGCGTCGACTTCTTCGACACTTACGGCGCCTATGTCATCAACTACACGATCGGCCGGGACCTCGTCGCGGCCTATATCGAGCGTGAGAAGACGAAGGGCGCCGACCCCTGGGCCGCCTTCGAGGCGGTGCTGAAATCACCCGACGCGCTCGGCGTCCTCACGTCGCGATAGCCCGTCATGGAGATCAAACGCACGGTCCAGACGGCTCATCGCTGGCTAGGCCTGATCCTCGCGGTGCAGGTGCTGCTGTGGATGACGAGCGGCGTCATCATGAGCTGGTTCCCGATCGAGCAGGTGCGCGGGGAAACGGCGGCGTCGATCGAGGCGCCGGTCGAACTCGCGGCCAAGTCCTATTTCCCGCCGGGCGGCGTCATCGCTGACAGCGTCCACGCGACCGACGTGCGCCTCAAATCCTGGCAAGGCCGCTCGGTCTATGTCGTCACAGGCGAGAACGGCCGGGCGCTATTCGACGCGGACAGCGGCGAGAAGTTGTCGCCGCTGCCGGAGGACCTCGCCCGCAAGGTCGCCGAGTCCGATTTCCGGGGCGAGGGCGACCTCAAGCGCGTCACGCTCATGAATAATCCGCCTGCCGAATTTCGGGGGCCGCGCCCCGTCTGGCGCGCGGAGTTTTCGGACGCGGACGCAACGAGGCTCTATATTTCGCCTGAGACCGGCGAGGTTCTTGCGCGGCGCAACCGCATCTGGCGGCTCTACGACTTCTTCTGGATGCTGCACATCATGGACTATGAGGAGCGGGAGAATTTCAACAACCCGCTCATCCGGGCCTTCGCCGTGACCGGGCTTCTGTTCGCGCTGTCAGGGCTGTTCCTCGTCGTCACGCGGGTGACCGGCGGGCGTTACACGGCCGATATCGGCAGGGCCAAGGCCCCGCCCGCCGCCGCCGACAGGCAGGGCGCGCCGCCGAAGTGATTTGCGCGCGCCGTCGCGCCGACTTAAGGGCGAAGGCGCGGTCTTGCGGCGGCAGGCGATGGAAAGCATCTATTGGGTCCTCACCTGGGCGTGCCACCGGCGCTGCGTCCACTGCTATGACGACCGCTTCCGGCCCTACGTGCGCGAGGAATTTTCGCGCGTCGTCGGCGAAGGGCAGGGCGCCTATGCGCGCATCATCGCCAATCTTCCGGATGATCTCAGCTTCATCGACCGGCACGGCGCGCGCAAACGCGGCCAGATCATTTTCGCCGGCGGAGAACTTCTCCTCGACGGCGTTCGGGAGGCGTTGTTTTACCCCGTGCTCGACGCCGTCCGCGCCCGCTATGGCGACCGCAGCCCTCGCCTCGGCGTGCAGACGACGGGCGACATCCTGACGCTTTCCCATGTGAAGGAAATGATCGCGCACGGCGTCCATACGATCGCGATCGCCTCGATCGACGATTACCACGCAGGGCTTGAGGGCGACAAGAAATTCCGGCTGATGGAGAAGGTGCGCGCGATCATGCGCGAGGCGGGCGTTGAAGAAGTCACGCTCGGGGGAAAATTCGACAAGCGCCTCGACATGCCCGCGCCCAGGGAGCGCGCCGACCCCGACGCGCCCTGCTTTCTCTTCTTCGGCGCGCAACCCGATCTCTGGATCGGCGAATTATGGCCGCGCGGCCGCGCTTTCGCGAACGGCCTCTCCAAAGCGACCTATGCGGACAATTTCTGCGCGCGCTGGAGCGGCGGCAAAAGCTTCCTGGACTACGGCAAGGCCGGCAGCGAAATCGCGATCGAGCCTGACGGGTCGGTCTATCCCTGCTGCCTGAAAACGAAGGCCCCGCTCGGCAACCTCACCGAAGAGCGCCTCACCGACATCCTCGACGATCTCCGCAACGAACCCGCGCTCGCCGCAATCAATGACGGCGACCCTGAACGCATGGGCGAGACCTATGGCTGGACCCGCGCCGAATTCGAGAAACGCTCGGAAGCCGCCGACGGGACGGGCGCTCTGCGGAAAAACGTCTGCCTCGGCTGCGACGCGTTCTTCGAGGCGCGGCTCGGGGATATCCTCCGCAGACGGAGACAGACCCGCCGCCGGGCGCCTGCCTAAGCGCCTTCGCGCCGCGCCAGGAACGCGAGGCGCTCGAACAGGTGCACGTCCTGCTCGTTCTTGAGAAGCGCGCCGTGAAGCGGCGGGATCGCCTTGCGCGTGTCCCGCTCGCGCAGGACTTCCTCGGGCAGGTCCTCCGCCATCAGCAATTTGAGCCAGTCCAGCAGCTCCGACGTCGAAGGCTTTTTCTTGAGGCCCGGCGCCTCGCGGATTTCATAGAAAATTTTCAGCGCGTCGCCGACGAGGCGCTGTTTGATCCCCGGGAAATGCACCTCGACGATGTCCGTCATCGTCTTCGGATCGGGGAATTTGATGTAGTGGAAGAAACAGCGGCGCAGGAACGCGTCGGGCAGTTCCTTCTCGTTGTTCGACGTGATGATGACGACCGGGCGTCGCACCGCCTTCACGGTCTCGCCGGTCTCGTAGACGAAGAACTCCATGCGATCGAGTTCCTGCAACAGGTCGTTGGGAAACTCGATGTCGGCCTTGTCGATCTCGTCGATCAGCAGAACGGGGCGCTCCGGTGCGGTGAAGGCGTCCCACAGCTTGCCGCGCTTGATATAGTTCCTGACATCGCGCGCGCGCTCTTCGCCGAGCTGCCCGTCGCGCAGTCGAGCGACTGCGTCATATTCGTAAAGGCCCTGCTGCGCCTTGGTCGTCGACTTGATGTGCCATTCAAGAAGCGGCGCGCCGAGGGCTTTCGCAACTTCCTGCGCCAGCACCGTTTTGCCGGTGCCCGGCTCGCCCTTGACGAGCAGGGGACGCTGCAGCGTGACAGCGGCGTTGACCGCGACCTTGAGGTCGTCGGTCGCGACATAGTCTTTCGTACCAGTGAACTTCACGAACCAGCCTTCAGGTTGACCCGGAAAACCTTAGGCGCCGCGCCGCAGCCCCGCAACTACGGCGTGCAGACGCTTTCCTGCCGCGAAGATGAGACCCGTCGGGTCGAATTCGACGCCAGGGGCTTTTGCTCAGTGCTCTTGGCTTTCTGACCGCCCCAAAAGCTCATAGACTGCGCCCAGTCCGGCAACGAAAGAGACCCTCATGGCCTCGGTCCACGATTTTTCCGCCCGCCGCATCGACGGGCGCGAGGAAAGCCTCGCCGCGTACAAGGGCAAGGCGCTGCTGATCGTCAATGTTGCGTCGAAATGCGGGTTCACGCCGCAATATGAGGGGCTTCAGAAGCTCTATGAAGACAATCGCGCGCGCGGCCTCGAAGTGCTCGGCTTTCCCTGCAACCAGTTCGGCGCGCAGGAGCCGGGCGACGAGAAGGAAATCCAGAATTTCTGTTCGCTGAATTACGGCGTCACCTTCCCGATGTTCGCGAAGGTCGATGTGAACGGCGACGTCGCGCATCCGCTCTGGAAGTTTCTGAAGAAGGAGAAGAAGGGCCTTGCCGGCTCCGAAGCGATCAAGTGGAACTTCACGAAGTTCCTCGTCGACAAGGAGGGCGCCGTCGTCGCCCGTTTCGGCCCGCAAGATACGCCGGAGCTGATCGGTCGCAAGCTTGCGTCCCTGTTGTAAGTCTGCCGTTAACCATAAGCGTTAACCATGATTATCGCTTGACTTTGATTTGAATTGGATTTAGTGTCTGAGGATCGCGCGGGGGCCCTGTCTCCTGCGCGTTTTGCGTTTTCGGCCTGCCGAAAGGCGGGTCTTTGACAAGTCCGGTTGGTCGCGCGGTTCGGTTG
>CAZGXT010000115.1:0-9365 GCA_964529675.1 uncultured Caulobacterales bacterium | reverse complement strand
CTCACCGCAGCTCCACCGAATAAACGAGCTTTCCCGTCGCGAACCGGCTCTGGCGGAGTTCGATCGCGCGGCCGGTGATGTCGAAGGCGGTGCGGTTGATTTCGAGGATCGGCGCGCCTGCGCTGACCCTGAGCGCTTCGGCGTCTTCGCGTCCTGCTGCAATCGCTTCAATTTGTTCGCTCGCCGACACGATCGAGATTCCGAAATCGGACTGGTAGAGCGTGTAGAGCGTGTTCGGCAGCGGCTGGCGCTTCTCCAGTCCACGAAACAACTCCGCCGACACGACGATCACCTCGCGCACGGCGACGGCCCCGTCGATGAAGCGGTCGCGCCTGATCTGGAAGACGCGCGCTTCAGGGCTGAGCCCGAGCCGCTGGCGCTCGGCGGGCTTTGCGAGTCGTTCGGAAATCGTCGCCTTGCGGCAGCTCGGCATGGCGCGTTCGCCGCCGGGGTAGGCGATTTTGAAAAAACGGAAATGCGCGCTTTCCTGCGTGTGTTCGACGACGTAGGTGCCTTTGCCTTGCCGGCGCGCGACGAGATTGTCGGCGGCGAGGGAATCAAGCGCCTTGCGGACAGTGCCGTGACTGACGCCAAGTTCGCTCGCCAGCGTCTGTTCGCTCGGCAGCGCTTCCGCCGGACGCCAGACGCCCGACACGATCCGGGCGAGCAGCAGCTCGCGAACCTGCTGATAGAGCGGCCTAAATCCGGGCCTGTCGGGGAGGCGGGCGGCGAGCGTCATGGCTTCAGTCTAAGGCGCGCCTTGCAGGATTGTCTATCATTTGCTGTAATGTATCATATATAAGAGTTGAGCTGTCGGCGAAGCCGCGCCGGGCTCAAGCGAAAGGATCAAGGGCGCGATGACCATTCCCCACCTTCTCGTCCACAGCCGCAAGGATAATGTCGGCGTCGTCGTCGTCGAGGGACTTGGTCCGGAAACGGACATGCTCTGCGTCGTCACCGAGGATGATTCAGACTTTCGGCTGACCTCGAAGCAAGCCGCGCCGATCGGCCACAAGATCGCGCTGAAAGACATGAAGAAGGGCGACACCATCTTCAAATACGGCGAAGACATCGGCCGCGCGATCGCCGACATCGCGAAGGGCGAACACGTCCACGTCCACAACATCAAGACCAAGCGCTGGTGAAAAGCATGACACGCGAGACATTCTGGGGATACCGGCGCAAGAACGGGCGCGTGGGCGTCAGGAACCATGTGATCATTTTGCCCGTTGACGATATTTCAAACGCCGCCGCGGAAGCCGTCGCGGCGAACATCAAGGGGACGCTCGCGCTGCCGCACGCCTACGGCCGGCTGCAGTTCGGCGAAGATCTCGATCTTCACTTCCGCACCATCATCGGCACCGGCGCCAATCCGAACGTCGCAGCCTGCGTCGTCATCGGCATCGAGCCCGGCTGGACGAAAAAAGTCGTCGACGGCATCGCCGCGACGGGCAAACCGGTCGCCGGCTTCTCAATTGAGCAGACCGGCGACCTCATGACGGTCGCCAAGGCCGCGCGTCAGGCGAAGGACTTTCTGCATCTTGTTTCGGAGCAGCACCGCGTCGAATGCCCGATCTCCGATCTCTGGATCTCGACGAAATGCGGGGAAAGCGACACGACGTCGGGCTGCGGCGCGAACCCGACCGTCGGGGCGATGTATGACAAGCTGATCCCTAAGGGGATTTACGGCGTCTTCGGCGAAACCTCGGAACTCACGGGGGCTGAGCATCTGTGCAAGATGCGCGCGGCGACGAAGGAGGCCGGCGAGAAATTCATGCGCACTTTCGAGGCCTATCAGCGCGACGTGATCGAGGCGCACAAGACGTCGGATCTCTCCGAAAGCCAGCCGACGAAAGGCAACATCGAAGGCGGCCTGTCGACCATCGAAGAAAAAGCGATGGGCAATCTCGAGAAAATCGGCCGCGAGGTTCGGTACATCGACGTGCTAGGGCCGGCGGAAGCGCCGGCCAGGGGGCCCGGAATGTACTTTATGGATTCGTCTTCCGCGGCGGCCGAATGCGTGACGCTGATGGCGGCGGCCGGGTTCGCCGTGCATGCGTTCCCGACAGGGCAGGGCAATGTGATCGGCCACCCGATCGTGCCGGTCATCAAGCTCACCGCCAATCCGCGCACGGTGCGCACGATGTCGGAACACATCGATCTCGACGTGTCCGGCCTGCTGCGCCGTGAACTGACGATGAACGGGGCGGGCGACGCGCTCATCGACATGGTCGTACGGACGGCGAACGGCCGCGTCACGGCGGCTGAAGCGCTCGGCCACCGCGAATTCGTCATGACGAAACTTTACCGCAGCGCCTGACGAACGGGGCCGCGCCGACGGCGCCCGCCGCAAAGGGGACCCCGCAACCATGAGCGGCGCCGTTTCCATCAGCCTTGCTGAAGCCGAACGCCTGACGGCTGCCGCGTTGATGCGCGAGGGGCTCGCCGAGGCCGCCGCGCGATCGACGGCGCGCGCGCTCGTCGCCGCTGAACGCGACGGACAGAAGGGCCACGGTCTTTCGCGTGTCGCCAGCTACGCCGAGCAGATCCGCTGCGGGAAGGTGAAGAAGGATGCAGCCCCGGCCGCGCGGCGGCTGTCGCCTGCGGCGACGCTCATCGATGCAGGCCACGGCTTCGCCTATCCGGCGATCGACCTTGCAATTGACGAGCTTGGCGATCTTGCGCGCAAATCGGTCATCGCGCTCGCTGCGGTCCGGCGGTCGCATCATTTCGGCCAGGCCGGCGCGCATGTCGAGAGGCTGGCGGAGAAGGGGCTTGTTGCGTTCCTGTTCGGCAATTCGCCGAAAGCGATGGCGTTCTGGGGCGGCAAGGCGCCGATGATCGGCACCAATCCGGTCGCTTTCGCCGCGCCGCTCGCTGGAGGTCCGCCGCTGGTCGTCGATCTCGCCTTGTCTGTCGCAGCGCGCGGCAAGGTGATGGCGGCGAAGAAGGCGGGCGAGAAGATTCCCGCCGACTGGGCGTTCGATGCGGAGGGCGAACCGACAACCGATCCGGGCGCGGCCCTGAACGGGTCGATGGCGCCGGTCGGCGGCGCCAAGGGCGCAGCGCTCGCGCTGATGATCGAGGTTGTCGCGGCGGCCCTGACGGCGTCGAATTTCGGATTCGAGGCGAGTTCCTTTCTCGACGGCGAAGGCCCGCCCCCCGATGTCGGCCACATTCTCATCGCGATCGATCCGGGACCGACGTCAGGCGGCGCCTATCATGCGCGCATGGCCGTGCTCGCCGCGGCGATGGCGGCGGAGGCGGGCGTGCGCATGCCGGGCGCGACGCGCCTGAAAAATCGCGCGGCCGCCGAAAAGTCAGGGCTCGCCGTTGCGCCGGCGCTGCTGGCGGAATTGCGCGCGCTCGCGGGCGAGGCGGCGTGAGCGTCGTTTCCGCGCCGTCGCCGGCCGTCGTTGCGGTCCGCCGCCTTGCCCCGGGCGTCCTGATGGCGTTCACCATCGCGGCGGCGTCGACCTTCCTTTCTGAACATTACGGCGCGCCGACGATGCTGTTCGCGCTGCTGATCGGCATGGCGTTTCATTTTCTGAGCCTCGAAGGCCCGTGCGTCGACGGCGTCCAGTTCACCGCTTCGCGTCTTCTGAAGATCGGCGTTGCGCTGCTCGGTCTGCGCATCACCTTCAGCGATCTCGCCAGCCTTGGGCCTGCGCCGGTGCTGCTGACGCCGCTGCTCATCATCGTCACGATCGGCGCCGGCGTCGTCTTCAGCCGCCTGCTCGGCCGGCGAACGCGCTTCGGCGTGCTCACCGGCGGCGCGGTCGCGATCTGCGGCGCCTCGGCGGCGCTCGCCATCGCTTCCGTACTGCCTAACCGCCAGCAGGGAGAGCGCGACACGCTCTTCACCGTCATCGCCGTCACGTCGCTGTCGACGCTTGCGATGATCGCCTATCCGGTTCTTTTTCACGCCTTCGGTTTCAGCGACCGCGACATCGGCTGGCTGATCGGCGCCACGATCCATGACGTCGCGCAGGTTGTCGGCGCCGGGTATGCGGTTTCAGAAGAAGCGGGCGCGGTCGCAACCTATGTAAAGCTGCTGCGCGTTGCGTTTCTCCCTGTCGTCGTGATCGCGGTTGCGCTGGCCTCGCGCCGCTCGGCAGCAGAAGGCGACGCGCCCTTTCCGTGGTTTGCGGTCGGCTTCGCCGCGCTTCTGGTGGTCAACAGCATGGGCGTGGTCCCCCCGCTCGTCGCCGCCGCGTTCGGCGCCGCCGCGCAATGGCTGCTCGTCGCCGCGATCGCCGCGCTCGGCATGAAGACGTCGCTGAAGGCGATGGCCGATCTTGGGCCCCGCCACATCGGCGTGGTGATCGGATCGACGCTGACGCTGCTGGCCGCCGCGCTCGCCGCCGTCTATTTCGTCTAAAGGAGAATTTCGCCTGATGCCCGAAATTGTCATTTCCGAATTCCTCGACGAGGCGGCGATTGCGAGCGTCCTTAAGGGGCGCGATGTTCTCTATGATCCGAAACTCGTCGATGAGCCGGCGCGCCTCCACGCGGCGCTGAAAGACGCGCGCGCCGTCGTCGTGCGCAACCGGACGCAAGTGCGCGGACCGCTGCTTGACGCCGCGCCGCGGCTCTGCGTCGTCGGCCGGCTCGGCGTCGGGCTCGACAATATCGATATCGACGCCTGCCGGGCGCGCGGCGTCGAGGTCTATCCGGCGACGGGCGCTAATGACGTCGCCGTCGCCGAATATGTGATTGCCTCCGCGATGATCCTTGTACGGCGCGCCTACGCCGCGTCCGCGGAGGTTGCGGCGGGCAAGTGGCCGCGCAACGCGCTGATCGGCGGCGAGGTCCACGGCCGCACGCTCGGGCTCGTCGGTTATGGCGCGATCGCGCGGCTGACGGCGGCGCGCGCCCGCGCGCTCGGCATGCATATCGTCGCGTATGATCCCTATCTCCCCGCTGATGATGCGCACTGGCGCGGCGTTCGCAATCTGCCGCTGCACCGCCTGCTTGCCGAGGCCGACATCGTCAGCCTTCACACGCCGCTGACGACCGAGACACGGCGCATGATCGGGGCGACGGCGATTGCGGAGATGAAGACGACGGCGATCCTCATTAATGCGGCGCGCGGCGGGGTCGTCGACGAGGCCGCGCTCGCCGCCGCGCTGAGGGACGGCCGCATCGCCGGCGCCGCGCTTGACGTGTTTGAGGAAGAGCCGCTTGGGGCCGCCGCCGGCGAGAAGTTCGCCGGTCTCAGAAACGTCATCCTGACGCCGCATATCGCCGGCGTGACCGAGGAATCAAACGTCCGCGTCAGCCGGGTGACGCTTGAAAACGTCGCTGCAGCGCTCGATCGGCGGCGGTGAGGGCGGCGGCGATGCAAGACGCGGTCGACATTCTCGTCATCGGCGGCGGCGTCAACGGCGCCGGCATCGCGCGCGACGCGGCGGGTCGCGGCTACTCCGTGATGCTGTGCGAGAAAGGCGACCTCGCCTCGGCGACCTCGTCGGCGAGCACGAAGCTCGTCCATGGGGGCCTGCGCTATCTCGAACATTACGAGTTCCGCCTGGTGCGCGAAGCGCTGAAGGAGCGAGAGACGCTGCTGCGCGCCGCGCCGCATATCATCTGGCCGCTGCGCTTCGTGCTGCCGCATCACAAGGGGCTGCGCCCGCGCTGGGTGTTGCGCGCCGGCCTCTTTCTTTATGACCATCTCGGCGGACGCGAGATCCTGCCGCCGGCGGAAGGCTTCTCCCTGAAGGGCGATCCGCGCGGCGCGCCGCTGAAGCCGATGTTCGAGACGGCGTTTGAATATTCCGACTGCTGGGTCGAGGACTCGCGGCTCGTCGTGCTCAACGCCGTCGATGCGCGCGAGCGCGGCGCGACGATCCGTACAAGGACGCAGGTGCGATCGGTCCGGCGCGAGGACAACGCCTTCGAGGCCGAGATTTCCGGCGCCGACGGCGCCGTTCGCCGCGTGCGGGCGCGCGCGATCGTCAATGCTGCAGGCCCGTGGGTCGATCATGTCCTGCGCCAGGTCGTGCGCCAGAACGCATCGCCGCGCTTTTCGCTGCGTCTCGTCAAGGGCAGCCACGTCATCGTCGATCAGCTCTTCGACGGCGACCACGCCTATATTTTCCAGAACGCGGACGGCCGCATCATCTTTGCAATCCCCTATGAGCGGCGCTTTACGCTCATTGGGACGACTGATCTTCCCTATGACGGCGATCCGGCCGCCGTTGCAGCGGACGCTGGCGAAATCGACTATCTCTGCGCGGCGGCGAGCGAGTATTTCGCCGCGCCGGTGAGCCCCGCGATGGTGCGGCGCGCCTATTCCGGCGTGCGCCCGCTCCATGACGACGCCTCATCGAAGGACGCCTCCGCGGTGACGCGCGATTATGTGTTCGACATGGACGGGAACCCGCCGATTCTATCCGTATACGGTGGCAAGATCACCACCTATCGAAAGCTCGCCGAGCATGCGCTCGAAAAACTCGGCGAGGCGATCGGCGCGCGCGGCGGCGCGTGGACGGCGAAAGCCCCCTTGCCGGGCGGGGACATCGAAAACGCGGACTTCGTTGCGTTTTACGAGGGCCTCGCGCGTGACTTTCCTTGGTTTCAACCGGCGGCCCTTCACCGCCTCGCGCGCGCCTATGGGACCCGTATCGGCCGCCTCATCGGCGATGCGCGCTCGCTGGCTGATATGGGCGAGGATTTCGGCGCCGGCCTCACCGATCGCGAGATCGACTATCTGAAGCGCGAGGAGTTCGCCGAAACAGCCGACGACGTCCTCTGGCGACGCTCAAAGCTGGAGCTTCATCTTGCGCAGGCAGCGAAGGAAAGGCTGGCGACGCGTTTTTCCTGACACCGCCTTGCGAGCCAAGCGCGCAGGTTACACTATCGATCAGGAAGTGGAGATCATCGGTGACAGGCGACGAAACTCCGGGCGCCGGCGTTCGGATCGCGCGCAGGCGCTTTTTGGCGGCGGGCGTCGGCGCGGCGGTTTCTGGATTCCCGATTCCCTTTCTGTCGCGGCTGCCGGCCGGCGTCACGCCGCTCGCGTTGGCGGCGGATATCTCCGACCCGAACGTCGCCGCCTTCGCCGCGTCGAAGCCCGGCCTGTCGATGATCTCGGACCGCCCGCTCAATCTGGAAACGCCGCCGCACCTTCTCGACGACGCCGTGACGCCGGCGGCGCGCATGTTCGTGCGCAATAACGGTCACGTTCCGGAGGTGACGCCGGAAGCCGCAGCCGCGTGGACGCTGACAATCGACGGCGCCGTTGAAAATCCGCTGACTCTGACGATTGAAGAGCTGAAGCGCGCGTTCGAGACCACGACGCTCCAGCTTCAGATCGAGTGCGCCGGCAACGGCCGCCGTTTCATGAAACCGGAAACGCAAGGCGGACAATGGACTTTCGGCGCCGTGAGTTGCGCGCAGTGGTCGGGCGTTCGCCTTGCCGACATTCTCCGTCGCGCGCGGCCGCGCGCCTCTGCGATCTACACCGCGCACAGGGGCGCCGACCCGCATCTGTCCGGCGATCCGGAGAAGGACGCGATTTCGCGCGGCGTGCCGATTGAAAAGGCCATGGAGCCGCATACGCTCGTCGCCTTTGCGATGAACGGCGCCGATATTCCGCTCCTGAACGGGCATCCCTTGCGTCTCGTCGCGCCGGGCTGGCCGGGCTCATGTTCCCAGAAATGGCTGACGCGCGTCACGCTGCGCGACGTCGAACATGACGGGCCGGGCATGACCGGCTATTCCTACCGCCTGCCCGCTTATCCGATCGCTCCGGGTGCGGACATTCCGGAAGCCGACATGAGAGTGATCGAAAGCATGCCGGTGAAGTCGCTCATCACCGCGCCGCAGACGGGCGCGCGCGTGAAGGCCGGCGAACCCTTCGATCTGCGCGGCGCCGCGTGGGCCGGCGATGACGAAGTCGCCGCGCTCGAGCTGTCGGTTGATTTCGGCGCGACCTGGCGCGCGGCGGCGCTCGCCCCGGCTGCGAACCGTTACGCCTGGCGGCGCTGGTCTGCGAGCATCAGGCTTGCGCAGCGCGGCTATTACGAGATCTGGGCCCGCGCGCGCGACGACAAGGGCCGCATGCAGCCCGCGACGCCGCCCGGATGGAATCCGCGCGGCTACAACAACAACATGCAGCACCGCATCGCGGTGTTCGCCCTGTGAGCAGGGCGGGCGCAGTCGCCGTTCGCGCCGTCATGATCGCCGGCATGGCGGCGTCGGTTCTGGGGCTGATGAGGCTCTTTGCCGATGGTCATCGGCCGCAAACCCCGGCGGATGACGCCGTCGCTTGCATGGCGGAGGCGTGGAGCGGCGAGATCCGTTTTGGCGCACCCTATGCGGCCCTCGATCCAGCGCAAGCCTCGCAAGCCGTCGCGCCAGGCCCGGTCTTCGATCCGTCAGACGATTATTGGGGACTGCCGCGCAGGCCGGGCTTTGACGAAGTCGCCGCACGCTGCGCCGCCTGCCACTCGCTCGCGCTCGTCATGCAACAGCGCCAGAACGCGGCCGGCTGGGCCGCGGTCATCGACCGGATGACGACCCGCCAAGGCATGCCCGCCCCAAACCCCCAGACCCAAGCCGTCCTGATCGCCTACCTCACCCGCGAGTTCGGCCGGGAATAGGCGCCCTTTGGGGTAATCACAGGCTGCTTGGTGCCAGAAGAGGACCATAATATATACCTAACATACTGTCGTTAACAGCAACACACGCTGCCGCACGCCTCTAGTACCAACAACAATACCAACAGACGAATGAGAGATGGCATCTGATTTGCCGAATTGCGAAGTCGTGATCCAGGCGCGACCAAGAACGCTTGGTCGCATTGACGTTAGCGCCAACGTCAATCGCTTCGCGGACCAAGTTTGCGTACGACGCAAACAGTTCGGCGAGAAGGGCAGAACGTAGTCGCCTCGACCATTTGACAAAAGCCTACGAAGTCCCTTGAATTCCCGAAAGGAAGCGGTCAAAGATTCCAAGACCGAAAATCACGCCAAATTTGATGATTCGGCGCAATTGCTTGGGGGGGGGCAGCATTGAAGATTGAAGGCGCTAATGCAAACACATTTGTGCAATCCAGACGGTTCGCACTGAGAGAATTCTGCCAAAGAGTGCAAGCAACTGCGGCAATCATGTGGCTGTTGGAGAAAGATAAAGAAACTAGCTTTCTCTTTCCGTCGGCGACAATTGGGCTCGAGAAAAAGGAAGTAGAAATCTTATCAGGCGCGCGAGTCCCCTTAGACAAAGATTTAACGAGAGCAATCAATAACGACAATCACGCGCTAGCAGCACGCACCGCCTATTTCAACAAGATCTGCCCGAGTCGCATCGATTTTCATTATTGGCTTTCTGACGAAAACGGACGCAATCTCAATAAAGAACAA
>CAZGXT010000114.1:0-9379 GCA_964529675.1 uncultured Caulobacterales bacterium | reverse complement strand
CCCGTTTCCGCCGCCCCGCCGCCGTCGCGTTCGTGTCGATCTCCGCTTCAAAGCCGTCCGCGGTCCTCAACACGCGCGCGATCGCGGCTTCGCCGCCAAGCGTCGCCCAGAACACCCATTTCTCCGGCTTGTTGAGGCGAAAGCCTGAGAGGAAGTCCCAAGGATCCTTCGTGACGCGCGCAAGAGCGCGCTCCTCAGGATGAAGGAGGACGCGGTCGGCGAGCGCGGCGGCGAGAACGCGCGTCTCGTCGATGCGCCTGGCGAACAAGGTCTCCTCGTGCTCGGCGATATAACGCGTCGACACATCCCCGGCGATGAAGTCAGGATCGCTTGCGAGGCGGTGGAGGAAACGCGCGTTCGTCTCCAGCCCCGCGACGCGAACCTCGCTGAGCGCGGCGCGCAGGCGCGCGAGCGCCTCCTCGCGCGTCGCCCCATGACGGATGATCTTGGCGATCATCGGATCGTAGAAGGGCGTGATCTCCTGCCCCTCCTCGACGCCGGAGTCGGTGCGCGGCTCCACTGGCAGACGCAACGTCGTCAGCGTCCCGATCGACGGCGCGAAATTGTTGTCGGGGTTCTCCGCGTAGAGCCGCGCCTCGAAAGCGTGCCCCTGTTCGCGGATGTCTTTCTGGTCGAGCGCAAGCCCTTCCCCGGCCGCGACGCGCAATTGCAGTTCCACAAGATCGACGCCGGTGATTTCCTCCGTCACCGGATGTTCAACCTGCAGGCGCGTGTTCATCTCCATGAACCACACGCTTTCCCGCCCATCATAAAGGCACTCGACCGTGCCGGCGCCGCGATAATCGACGGCCTTGCCGGCCTCGACGCCGATCGCGTGCAGGCGCCGGCGCACCGCTTCGGGCAGGCGCGGGGCCGGCGCTTCTTCAATGATCTTCTGATGGCGGCGCTGCACGGAGCAGTCACGCTCGAAGAAGTGCAGGACCTTGCCGGCGCCGTCGCCGACGATCTGCACCTCCAAGTGCCGCGCGCGCGGAATGTATTTCTCGACGAGCACCCGGTCGTCGCCGAAGGAATTCTTCCCCTCGCGCTGCGCGCTCGCCAGCGCCTCGGCGAGGTCCGCTTCGCGCTCCACGATTTTCATACCCTTGCCGCCGCCGCCGGCGGTCGCTTTCAGCAGCACCGGATAGCCGATCGTCGCGCATGCGCGCCGGAACGTCTCGGGCGATTGATCCGCCCCCTGATAGCCGGGCGTCGTCGGCACGCCCGCCTTTTCCATCAGATCCTTCGCCGCCGACTTCGACCCCATCGCGCGGATCGTCTTCGCCGTCGGCCCGATGAACACGAGGCCTTCGGTCTCAAGCGCATCGGCGAATTTTTCGTTTTCAGAGAGGAAGCCGTAGCCAGGATGCACCGCCTCGGCGCCCGTGCGCTTCATCGCGTCGATGATGCGCTCGATCTTGAGGTAGGAATCGGCGGGCGGCGCCGTCCCGATCCTGACCGCCTCGTCGCAGGCGCGCACATGCGGCGCACGCGCGTCGGCGTCGGAATAAACCGCGACCGTCGCAACGCCGAGGCGGCGCGCGGTCCTGGCGACGCGCACGGCGATCTCCCCGCGATTGGCGATGAGGATTTTTTTGAACATGGGTCAGCTCTTCCTTCTCCCCTCTCCCGCGCTTCGCGGGAGAGGGGCCGGGGGTGAGGGGGCGTCGACGCGGATAGCGCGCTGCGATTGGGTACGGCCCCTCACCCCTAACCCCTCTCCCGCGCTTCGCGGGAGAGGGGGAGCGCTTCGCGCAACGACGTTCATCAATTCCTCACCCATCCCGGCTTCCGTTTCTCCAGGAACGACGCCACGCCCTCTTTGCCTTCCTCGCTCGCGCGCACGCGGGCGATGAGGGCGGCCGTTTCCTCCATCACCGCGTCGTCGATCGGCCGGTGCGAGACGAGGCGGATGAGGGCCTTGGCTTCCTTCTGCGCGTTCGGCCCGCAGGCGAGGAGATTGTCGATGACGCCCGACAGCGTTCCTTCAAGCTGCGCCTTCATCGAGACCATATGCGCAAGGCCGATCGCCTTCGCGGTCATCGCGTCGAAGCGCTCGCCGGTCAGGAAATAGCGCCGCGCCTGTCTGACCCCGATCGCGCGCACGACAAAGGGCGAGATGACGGCGGGCACGAGACCAAGGCGCACTTCGGAAAGCGCGAACAGCGCGTCTTCCGCGGCGATGACGATGTCGGCGGCCGAGGCGAGCCCGACGCCGCCGCCCATGCAATGCCCGTTGACAAGCGCAATCACCGGCTTTTCGCAGGCGTAGATCGAGTTCAGCATATAGGCGAGGCGGCGCGCATCCTGCTTGTTCTCCGCCGCGGAATAGCCGGCGGCGCGCTTCATCATCGACAGATCGGCGCCCGCGCAGAACGTATCGCCCGCGCCGGTCATCACGACGGCGCGCACGGACTTTTCTGCGGACAGGCGCCCCATCGTATCGGCGATCTCGCCGATCAAGTCTTCGTTGAAGGCGTTCTTCACCTCCGGCCGGTTGAGGGTGAGGCGCGCGATCCCGTTGGGGTCGATGGTGAGGGTGAGGTGTCTGGGGGTCATCGGCGCTTCCTCTGTTCGCGGCAAATTGCGAGTAGCGAATTGCGAGTAGCGAGTAGCGAATAGCGAATAGGGATAGAATCCGACCTTTTCGTCTGATCTGGAAATGTTGCTTGCAATCTCATCCCCGCCCAAGCTTCTTCTACTCGCTACTCGCTACTCGCTACTCGCTACTCGCTACTCGCTCACATCCTGAACAACCCGAACTTCGTCTCCTCGACCGGCGCATTCAAACTCGCCGAAATGCACAGCCCCAGCACGTCGCGCGTCTGCGCCGGGTCGATGATCCCGTCATCCCAAAGGCGCGCCGAGGAATAATAGGGCGATCCTTGCGCGTCGTAGTCGGCGCGGATTTTCGCCTTGAAGGCGTCCTCGTCGCCTGCGCTCCATTCCTCGCCCTTGCGCAAGCCCTCGCGCTTCACGGTCGCCAGAACGCTCGCGGCCTGTTCCCCGCCCATCACGGAGATGCGGGCGTTCGGCCACATGAAGAGGAAGCGGGGGGAGTAGGCGCGCCCGCACATGCCGTAATTGCCGGCGCCGTATGACCCGCCGACGACGATGGTGAATTTCGGCACGCGCGCGGTCGCGACCGCGGTGACGAGCTTGGCCCCGTCCTTGGCGATGCCGCCCGCTTCGGCGGATTTGCCGACCATGAAGCCGGTGATGTTCTGCAGGAAGACGAGCGGAATTTTCCGCTGGCAGCAAAGCTCGATGAAATGCGCGCCCTTATGCGCGCTTTCCGAAAACAGGATGCCGTTATTGGCGAGGACGCCGACCGGAAAGCCGTGAATGTGCGCAAAGCCCGTCACCAGCGTCGAGCCGTAAAGCGGCTTGAACTCGTCAAAGACCGAAGCGTCGACGACACGCGCGATCAGTTCGCGCGCGTCATAGGGCTTCCGGATATCGCGCTCGACGACGCCGTAGAGTTCCTCCGCCGGATAAAGCGGCGCGCGCGGACCGGCGCAGACGAGCGAGCCCTGCTTCACCCAGTTCAATCGCGACACGATCTGACGTGCGAGGCCGAGCGCATGGTCGTCATCCTCGGCGAGATAATCGGCGACACCCGATTCGCGCGTGTGCACGTCGCCGCCGCCAAGCTCCTCCGCCGTGACGATCTCACCGGTCGCGGCTTTGACGAGCGGCGGGCCGCCGAGGAAAATCGTTCCCTGCCGGCGCACGATGATCGCTTCGTCCGACATCGCCGGCACATAGGCGCCGCCGGCCGTACAGCTGCCGTGAACAACCGCGATCTGCGGAATGCCCGCGGCCGACATGGTCGCCTGATTGTAGAAGATGCGGCCGAAATCGTCCTTGTCCGGAAAAACCTCGTCCTGCATGGGCAGGAAGGCGCCGCCCGATTCGACGAGATAGACGCAAGGCAGGCGGTTTTCGGCGGCGATCTCCTGCGCGCGCAAATGCTTCTTCACCGTCATCGGGTGATAGGTGCCGCCCTTCACCGTCGGATCATTGGCGACGATCATGCACGCCGTCCCGGCGATGCGCCCGATCCCCGCGACGACGCCGGCGGCGTTGAGGTCGCCGCCATACATTTCCCACGCGGCGAAGGCCCCGATTTCAAGGAACGGGGCGCCGGCGTCGACAAGGCGTTCGATGCGCTCGCGGGCGAGCAGCTTGCCGCGCTCCTTGTGGCGTTCGGCGTACCGCGCGCCGCCGCCTTCGGCGATCTTCGCCGTGTTGGATTTCAGGGTCGCGACGAGGGCGCGCATCGCCGCCGCATTCGCCGCAAAATTTTCCGAGCGAACGTCGATCTTGGTGTCGATGACGGGCATGGCCCTCCCGGGGGAATCGTCATGTTTTATGGGGACTTAGCAGAGGCGCGGCGGCGATGGAACCGATGAGAGAGATGATCTATTCTCTCCGCTCCTCCCCGCGAAAGCGGGGATCCAGGGTCGCGGAGAATAACGCTCGCATCTGGATCCCCGCTTTCGCGGGGATGAGCGATAAAGGTTGAAGCGGCGGTTCACGACGCGTTCGGCCAGAGGAACGGACGATTGCAGTGTGACGCTGAGCGTTGAATCATCCGGCGAAGCCTGCGGCGCCGCCGTCACCAGCGTCGATCTGTCAAAGCCGCTGTCGGACGCGCTCATCGCCGACATCCGCGCGGCCTGGCTAAAGCACCTCGTGCTCGCCTTTCCGGACCAGCGGATGAGCGACGATGATCTGGAGCGCTTCACGCTCGCCTTCGGCCCCTTCGGCGAGGATCCGTTCATCGCGCCGATCCCGGGGCGCCGGCACATCATCGCGGTGGCGCGCGCCGCGACGGAGACAGGTCCCATCTTCGCCGAGGCCTGGCACACCGACTGGAGCTTTCAGGCGACGCCGCCCGCCGGCACCTGTCTTTACGCCATCACCATTCCCCCGGCCGGCGGCGACACGCTGTTCGCCAATCAGCATCTGGCGCTCGAACGAATGCCGGATGAGTTGCGAAAGCGCATCGAAGGGCGGCGCGCCATCCACTCCGCGCGCGCCGGTTACGCCCGCGCCGGCGCCTATGGCGAGCAAGACAAGGGCCGCGCGATGGACATTCGCCCGTCAGACGAGGCGCTGGCGACGCAGACGCACCCGTTCATCCGCATACACCCTGAAACAGGGCGCCCCGCGCTCTATGGCTGCGCGGGCTACATCATAGGCGTTGAGGGCATGGATGCGGTCGAGGGCATGACGCTGCTCGGCGATCTTTATCGCTGGCAGACGAGAGCCGCCTTCCAGTATCGGCATAAATGGACGGCGGGAACGCTCCTCATGTGGGACAATCGCGCGCTCCTTCACATGGCGACCGGCGGTTATCAGGGGCATGCCCGGCTCTTGCATCGGACGACAATCGGGGAAAGGATCATCCGGCATTGACGCCGTCGCCCACGCCCAAACTGGAGCAGCAATTCTATGAAAGCCGTTTTCGCCCTGATGTTTTTCGCTGCGGCCGCTTGCGCGCATGCCGCGCCCGCGCCGGCCGCGCCGGCGGCGGACGGGCTGATCACGGTTGAGAGCGCGCATTCCTTCGGCGAAACGACAGGCCGGCTTGAAGCGGCGCTCGCCGCGCGGCAGCTGAAGACCCTGAAGATCGACCACGCTGCGAATGCGTCCGGCGTCGGCCTCACCTTGCGCCCGACCGCGCTCTATATTTTCGGCAATCCGAAAGGCGGCACGCCGTTGATGGAAAGCGCGCCGACGGCTGCGCTCGATCTGCCGCTGAAAATGCTCGTCCTCGAAGAGGGCGGCCGCACGCGGCTTGTCTATAACGACATCGACTATGTCGCGCGCCGCCATGCCATTCCGGCGGACGCGCCCCCGCTCGCGGCGATCCGCCAGTTGCTCGCCGATGTCGCAGCGGCGGCGGCCGGCGAGTAACCGGCGCCGATCGCGTCGGCGCGTTGACACGGCGTCTTCATCCTGGGGATCGGCCGAAGGCGGCGTCACGAAGGATGAAGAGATAACGCTGATTACACGGCGCCTTAAAACCGCCAGCGCACGCCCGCCATCGCGGTGAACTCATTGAGGCTGTCGGAGAGATCGGCGACGAAGAGATCAGCGCCGCCGCCGACGAAGTCGCGCTCCAGCTTCGCCGAATAGATCTTCGTGTAGCGCCCCTCGACGAAAGCCTCGGCGCCGCCGCCGAACGGCGCCGACACGCCGGCGGCGATGTGGCTGGCGAAGGCGGTGTCGCGGCCGTTGACCGCGAAGGTCGCGCCGGGCGTCGTCGCCGAAGCCGGGAAATAGCCGATGTCCGCGTCGACGAAAGCGACGCCGAGGCCGCCGCCGACATAGGGCACGAAGCGCTGATTATCGGACCAGCGAATATCGGAGTAATTGTTCAGGAAGACGAACAGCGTCGACTGGTCGCCTTCGAAGATCTGGTCGCCGCCGTTGAAGGCGCCGTCATTGACTTGCAGGTCGGCGTAGCTGACCTCGACCTCAAGGCGCGGGTGGAACACCGTCCAATATTTGAACGGCAGCGAAACGCCGACTGCGCCGCCGACCTGATAGCCGACTTCATAATCGAGATTGACGGTGATCGGCGCGCCGGCGATTCCGGTCGGCCCCGGAACGCCAGGGGCGGGGTTCGACACGCCCGTGAAGAAGCTGTCGGGCGTGAAGTTTCCCCCGCCATAGAGAGCGACATAGGCGCGGCTTTGGGCGGGCTCGAAGTTGAACAGGCCCTCAGCGAAGGCAGGGGTTGACGACAAGGCGGCGGCGGCGAGGAAAAACGCGCGGACTGACATTGATCTGCTCCTGGGGCCGGTGCGCCCGCAGGGACATGACCCCGGATTGCGAAAAAAGGCTTCTGAACTTTGCGCGATCCCGGTCACGAATGCGACAGCGCGCGGCGCTTCGCCGTCACGCTGCTGTCACGCCGTTGCGCGGCAGCGCACGCCAGGCAGCGGGAAAACGCCGCCGGTGTCGCGCCGGACGGCGCGGCATGCGCCGTTCTCGATCTCAAGATCGAAGAGGATCGGCGCGGCGAGGCTTCGCGTTTCGAGCGGGCTCAAGGGCGGCGGCAGCACGGGGATCGTCGTTGCGGCGTCGAGGTCCGCGGCGCCAAGCTCAATCGTCGCGCGGCCGACGGCGCTCGCGAGCGCAGTCGTCAGGGCACGGATGTTATCCTCGCGCGTATCGGCGAGCCTTGCAGGCGCGGCGCTCGCCCCCGTGGCGCAGGCCGCAAGGGCGATGAGCGCGACGAGCGGCAGCCGGCGTCGCGCGCTCATGGCCGCGTCATGTCCCTGTTGGTCGCGAAGACGTCGCCGCCGGGCGCCGTGTCGGCGAGGGCGAGGCCTGCCGCAGCGCCCTTTTCGGACGCCGCCGCCGTTTTCGGCGAAGCGGGCGGCGCCGGACACGTCCCGTTCGCGCGGAATTGCAGCGCAGCGGCGAGCAGCCCTTCGGCTTCATCGCCGAGCGGGCGGGTGAGATCGTCGGCGGCCTCGCAACCGGGCGCCCTCACCGCGAAAGCGTCGGTCGAGTTCGCCGGGGCGAACCCGTCCGCATAGTCGCCGAAGCCCTGATCGTTGACGCCCTGAAACTGCGTCGTGAAATAGGTGATGCCGCAATTGTCCTGCGGGAAGAAACCGAACGGCTTGCCGCAGGTCCGCCCGCCGATGAGGATGACCTCGACGCTGATCCCGCGCAGGCTGTTGATGACGGATTCGCTGGCGCTGCAGGTGTCTTCCGTCGTCAGCACATAGACGCGGCCGAAATTGAGGCTGGGCAAAGGCGCGCCTTGCGTCAGCGAGAAGCCGAGGCCCGTTGAGTAGAACGGCGTCGGCGTGTTGGGCCGGCCGGTGACCGGATCATTGCCGGTGAAGCCGTTGTTGAAGCGCAGCCGCTCGAAATCGCGTCCGCTGGTGCGCGACGGCCCGGCGATCATGAACGAAAGCTGCGACGCGATCGCCAGAAGTCCCCCGCCATTATAGCGCAGGTCAAGCACGACGTCGGTCGCGCCGGCCGTGCGCGCTGAATTGATCGCATCGACGATGGCGGCTTCGGTCGCGAAGGGGCTGAAGGTGTTGAGAAGAATGTAACCGACGCGGCCGGTCGGCGTGTCGATGGTGCGCGTCAGGCGCACGGGCGCAGGCGACAGGTTCGCCGCGACCAGCGACACCATGCGCTGGACGCCGTTGTCGTCGATGACGAAGCTGTGCGCCTCGCCTGCGCGTTCCGGGAACAGCCCGGCGTTCAGCGTCGCGATTTCCGCGCTTGTCGTCGCGTTGACGAGATCGACATTGTCGACCAGCAGAATGCGCGCGCCGCGCGGCAGGTTTTCAAGGCCGCCGACCGTTTGCGCTGCGGGCGAACCCGCCTCGTTGAAGGCGATGCGGAAATCACGCGGCGGCGTCGTGCGAAAGGCGATGTAGCGCGCGCCATAGGTCGCGCTCGGCGCCGAATTGCGCTCGGCGAGGAATTCGTCTGTCGCCTGCGTGAAATGAAACTCGTCCTTGTCGCGGCCCGACGGCGTCGTCGCGAAGGTTTTCAGCACGTTGAAATAGGCGACGGGGTCGGTGAAATCCGCCGGGTTGCGGTCGACGACCTCGTCGCGGAAGAGATAGGTCTCGCGCGTCCACGACCGCAGCCAGAAATTCTCAAGCAGCGTCGATCCCTGCACGTCGGGAAAGCGGTTGCCTTCGATGTCGACGCCGCTGCGCGGGCTCTGGCATCGATTGATGAAAGTCGACGCGGGCTGGAACACCCCGGCCTGAAAGGTCGGGCCCGACGATGTCGGCGGCGCCGGCGGCGCCGGCGACGGCGAGGAGCCCCCGCCGCCGCACCCGAGAAGCACCGCGCAAGCAAAGACTGCAATGGAATGGAAACGGTTGACCGCCGGCATCAAGGTGACCGAACTCAATACGCGCAGGGTGAGCCCCTGATGGCGTGAAGACGACAATAAAACCGGGCGGGCGTCAAGAACAGGCGATCTTTTCCAGCGCCTGCCGGAACGCCGGCGGCAGGGCGACCGGCCTGCGGGTCGCGCGGTCGACATAGACGTGGACGAAATGGCCCTCGGCGGCGGGCGTTTCCTCGCCCGCCTTGAAGATCGCGAGTTCATAGCGCACGGACGAATTGCCGATTTTCGCGACGCGCAGCGCGCCTTCAAGTTTTTGCGGAAACTCCAGCGGGGCGAAATACCGGCATCCCGTCTCGACGACGAGCCCGATGACGGCGCCTTTGTGAATGTCGAGCGCGCCGGCGCGTATCAGATACTCGTTCACGATGGTGTCGAAGTAACCATAATAGGCGACATTGTTGACGTGGCCGTAAACGTCATTGTCCGCCCAGCGCGTCTGGAGGGGGAGGAAATGTTTGTAGGCGGAGC
>CAZGXT010000113.1:0-9407 GCA_964529675.1 uncultured Caulobacterales bacterium | reverse complement strand
TTTCGCAGCGCAATAGGCCCTTGATGCTCGGAGGTCTGGCTCTCTTGCTCGCCGCCGCCGCGGCGTTCTGGGCGCTCTACCGCGCCGGCAAAGGCGACGGCGCGAGGCCGGGCGGCCAGAAGCGGGCGGTTTTCATCTTGAAGCTGGTCGTCTGGCTGGGGATCGCTGCGGCGCTCCTCGCCGCCAAGCTGTTGCCGCTCGCTTTGATGGTGCTTCTCGCCGCGGGCGGGGTCACCGCCATCGAGCTCTGGCGCGACCGCGCGATCCGGTCGAATGGAGGAGAGGGCGAGCGCGCCATTCCGGGCGCCGGCGCGGCGCGCGCCGTCGTCCCGAAGGCCGTGCTGGCGCATGAAGAGGCGGCGGCGATCCTCGGCGTCGGCCCCGGCGCCTCTGCTGCTGAAATTCGCGCTGCGCACAAGAAGCTCATCGGGCAATTGCACCCGGACAAGGGCGGCACCGACTATCTCGCCGCCAAGATCAACGACGCGCGGCGCGTGATGCTGGAACGCCTCGGCGCGGACATTACAGGTTAATAGGGGCGGGCATGGCGGCGATTGAAACAGTGATAGCAGGCGTCGGCTCGTTCTTGCCGGCGCGCATGGTGACGAACCACGAACTCGCAAAGCGGGTCGACACATCGGACGAGTGGATAAGGTCGCGGAGCGGCATCGGCGAGCGCCATTATGCGAGCGCTGGCGAAGTCACTTCCGACCTCGCCGTCAACGCTGCGCGCGCGGCGCTGAAAGAGGCGAAACTGCTGCCGGGCGATATCGATCTCATCATCGTGGCGACGGTGACGCCGGATAAGACTTTCCCGTCGACCGCCGTCTACGTGCAGCAGAAACTGGGCGCCCCGCCGGGGATCGCCTTCGACGTTTCAGCGGCTTGCGCGGGGTTTCTCTACGCGACGACGCTTGCGCACAACTTCATTTCAACGGGACAGGTGCGGCACGCGCTCGTCATCGGCGCGGAGACGCTGTCCTGCTTTCTCGACTGGGAAGACCGCGCGACCTGCGTCCTGTTCGGCGACGGCGCCGGGGCGGTCATTTTCTCCGCGGCCGGGCCGCACACGGCCGCGCCCCCGCGCGGCGTGCTTGCGACCTATCTTTCGGCAGACGGCGGCCTCGCCGAGCATCTCTACGCCGACGGCGGTCCCTCTTCGACGCAGACCGTCGGCAAGGTGCGCATGAACGGCAAGGAAGTGTTCCGGAACGCGGTGCAGGAAATTTCGAACGCTGTTCTCGAAGTGACGGAACGCGCGTGCGTGAAGCGGGAGGAAATCGACTGGTTCGTGCCGCATCAGGCGAACATCCGCATCATCGAGGCGTGTGCAAAACGGCTTGAACTCGACGAGTCGAAGATCATCGTCACGATCGAGAAGCACGCGAACACGTCTTCCGCTTCGATCCCGCTCGCCCTCGATCAGGGCATCCGCGACGGCCGCATCAAGCGCGGCGAACTCCTTGTCTTCGCGGCGCTCGGCGGCGGCCTCGCCTGGGGCAGCGCGCTGATCCGCTATTGATCAGGCGATTCGGCCGGCGCGGCCTGCAAGCAGCCGGCGCGCAAGATAATCGGGCGTCGCCTCGATGAGGCCTTCGGAGATGAACGGCGTCTGTGAGAAATGCGCGAGCGTGAATTTCGAGGCGAAGGCGGCCGAGAGGGCGGCGCCCGCGCGCCGCGTCGCATCGAATTTGGTGATGATCATCCGGCGCGCGCTGAACTCGGTGAAGGCGGCCGCCCAGTCCTTGAATTCTTCCGCGTCCCCGCTCGCCGGCAGCACCAGCACCGGTTCCCCGCGCGTCGCCTCCTGGAAAGAACGCAGCGCCGCGAAGTCGCCGGGATCGTAAGGGCTCACCCCCGGCGTATCGAGCACCACGGCCCCGGTCGGGCGTTTCGAGCGCAGCGCCTCGGCGACTTCGTGCGGCGTCTCGGTGATGTAATAATCCGCCCCCAGAGCGTCGCCATAGGCCCTGATCTGGTCGATGGCCCCGGCGCGCCCGACATCAGCCGTCATGATGAAGGCTGTCGCGCCGCGGGCGAGCGCGGCGGCGGCGAGCTTGGCGCCGCAGGACGTCTTGCCCGCGCCCGTCGGTCCGACGAGCATCACCGGCGTCAGCGGCGAGAAATGGACCGGCGCATAATCGAACGCGAACGCGAGCCCGCGCTCGAGCCGGTAGAGATCATCATCGACTTCCGCGAGGCGGGCGCCTTCGATGATGGCGGCGATGAGATCGTCGGCGAGCCCGTGCGGGCGCAGCGCATCGGCCATCGCGCGCGCGGTGCGATCGGAAAGGTCGATCGGGCCCGCGCGATGGGGCCGCCCCGAAAGCTCGCTTGAAAGGCGGGCGAGAGCGTCGAGCGCGAATTTCTGCTCAAGCGGCTCATGCAGCCGCGCGCCCGTCGACAGCGCGCCGCGCTGCGCGGCGTCATTGAGCGCCTGGCGCGCATGATCGCCGAAGGCGGGTTCGACCGGAGCGGGCGGGGCGGCCGGCGCTGGGCCGTCAGAGGCCGATACTTCCACATCGCCCGACGGCAGGTTGCGCACCGAAACGATCGACACCCCGTCGCCAAGGGCGCGGCGCGCCTTGGCCTTGGCGGCTTCGACGGTCGGGGCGATGAACTTCATCATGCGGATTGATTACTCGACGAACACTAACAGCGAGTATCGGCCCCGGCGCCCGCTTTCGCAAGGGCGTCAGATCGAGCCGAGATTTCTGAGGCGCGCATGCGGGTGAATCTCCGCCTGGCTGAGGACCATCGTCTGGGGGCGCACCCGCTCGATGACGGAACGGACAAAAGGACGCGCCTGCGCGCTCGTCACCAGCGCGGCGGCGTATCCGCTGCTTGCAGCATCCTCGAGCTTGCGCAGCGCTGCAGCGACGAATTCCTGGATCTTCGACGGCGCCATCGCAAGCTGGCGGTCGCTCCCGTGACCGATGACGTTTTCCGCGAAGACCCGCTCCCAGTCCTGCGACAGCGTGACGATCGGCGCCGCGCCGTCGGCGGCCTTGATGGCGCCGCAGATCTGGCGCGCAAGGCGCGCACGGACATGCTCGGCGATCGTCGCGACGCCGGCGCCGCCGGGCGCGGCTTCCGCAATCGCTTCGAGAATGGCGGGCAGGTCGCGGATCGACACGCGCTCGGCGATCAGCGCCTGCAGGACGCGCTGCACGGTCGACACGCTGACGACTGAAGGAATGATGTCGGCGACGAGCTGGCGATGACGCTCGCCGAGCGCCTCGAGGAGCTTCTTCGTTTCGGCGTAGGAGAGCAGCTCCGGCGCTTCGCTGCGGATGATTTCCGTCAGATGCGTCGTCAGCACGGTCGCCGCGTCGACGACCGTCAGTCCCCGGAGCGCAGCGGTCTGTCGCTGGGAGTCGTCGACCCACATGGCGTCGAGACCGAAGGCGGGTTCCTTCGTCATCTCGCCGATGAGATCAAGCCGCCCGCCTTTCGGATCCATCACGAGCCAGAATCCCGGCCGCACCGATCCGCGCCCGACTTCCTGCTCCTTCAGACGGATGACATAGTCGTTGGGGCCGAGCTGCATGTTGTCGAGAATGCGCACGGGCGGCGTCACGAAGCCGATCTCTTGCGCGATGGCGCGTCGCAGCGCCTTGATCTGGTCGGTGAGGCGCGGCCCCGCGCCCTCCGCGATCAGCGGCAAGAGGCCGTAGCCGAGCTCGATCTTGAGATCATCCATCGCCAGCATGGACGCGGGGTCGTCCTCCGCTTTCTGGCGTGCGCCGGACTGCGACGTCTTCGCCTCCGCCGCGTCGCGCGCCGCCTTCTTCCGCAGCGCGGACGCCGCAATCGCGCCGACGCAGGCCGAAAGAATGATGAACGGGACGAACGGCATGCCAGGCAGAATCGCGAACACCGCGAGCACGCCGGAGACGACGGCGAGCGCGCGCGGATGGGTCGCGAACTGCGCGAGAAGCGCCTTTTCCGCCGCGCCCTCGACCCCCGCTTTCGAGACAAGAACGCCGGCGGCGACGGAAATGATCAGCGCCGGGATCTGACTGACGAGGCCGTCGCCGACCGTGAGCAGCGTATAGGTCTCGCCCGCCTCCGCAAGCGTCAGGCCTTGCTGCATGACGCCGATGAGGATGCCGCCGATGATGTTGATGAGCGTGATGAGGAGGCCGGCGATCGCATCGCCGCGCACATATTTCGAGGCGCCGTCCATGGCGCCGTAGAAGTTGGATTCGTCCTCCAGCTGCTTGCGGCGCGCGCGCGCTTCAGTCTCGTTGATGAGGCCGGAAGACAGATCGGCGTCAATCGCCATCTGTTTTCCCGGCATCGCGTCGAGGGAGAAGCGCGCCGCGACTTCAGCGATCCGACCCGAACCGCGCGTGATCACCACGAAGTTGACGATGACGAGGATCGCGAAGACGATGATGCCGATGACGAAATTGCCCTGCATCACAAAGCCGCCGAAGGCGGCGATGACCGAACCCGCCGCGTCGGGACCGAGATGCCCGTCCGCAAGGATCAGCCGCGTTGAGGCCACATTGAGGCCGAGCCGAAAAATCGTCGCAATGAGCAGGATCGCCGGGAATGTCGAGAATTCAAGCGCCTTGCGCGAGAAGAGCGCCGTCATGAGCACGCTCGCGGCGAGCGTAATCGACAGCGCGAGCAACAGGTCGAGCAGGAATTTTGGAACCGGCAAGACTAGCATCGCGATCATGCCCATGATCGCGCAGGCGAACACGATGTCGCTCGCCGCCAGCGTCTTCAGGCGCGCGAGCGAGAAAAACGCCGGCAGGGATCGCGCGGCTTCGGTCATTGCTCAGGCGCTCGCGCGCTCGGCGGGCGGCGGCACCGCGACGCCTTCCTCGGAATATTGCTTCAGCTTGTTCCGCAAGGTGCGGATCGAGATGCCGAGAATGGTCGCCGCATGCGTCCGGTTGCCGAGGCAATGCCCCAGCGTCTGCAGGATCAGCGCCTGCTCGACTTCTGCGACCGTGCGCCCGACCATCGTTTCGCCGGCGTCGCCTGTTTGCGGTCCGATCGCCGGCTTCGATACGGCTCCGTCCGAGAGCCGGACGGCGTCGCGGCCGATTTCCGGGCCTTGCGCCAGCAGCACCGCACGGTGCACGGCGTTTTCAAGCTCGCGTACGTTGCCGGGCCACGCAGCGCCCGCAATCGCCCGGCGCGCCTCTTCGCTGAGCGGGCGATGCGCCACGCCGTTGAGGTCGGCGTATTTCCGCGCGAAGTGTTCGGCGAGCGCGACGATGTCGGCGGGCCGTTCACGCAGCGACGGCACGGGAATCCCGACGACATTAAGGCGAAAATAAAGATCCTCGCGGAACCGGCCTTGCCGCACCTCTTCCTTGAGGTCGCGGTTCGACGTCGCCAGCACGCGGATGTTGATGCGGATCGGCTTTGATCCGCCGACGCGGTCGATCTCGCGCTCCTGCAGCACGCGCAACAATTTCGCCTGCAGGCGGATGTCCATTTCGGAGATTTCATCAAGAAGGATCGTGCCGCCGTCGGCCTCTTCGAACTTGCCGATGCGGCGCGCGACGGCGCCGGTGAAGGCGCCCTTTTCGTGACCGAACAACTCCGATTCAAGAAGGTTTTCCGGAATCGCGGCGCAATTGATGGAGATGAGCGGCTTGTCTGCGCGCCGGGAATTGCGATGCAGGTATTTTGCAATGACTTCCTTGCCGGAGCCGGACTCGCCGGTGATGAGGATCGATGCTTCGGACTTGGCGACCTGGTCAGCGAGGGCGATGACCTTCTTCATCGCGGGATCGGCTGCAATGAGGTCGCGGCTTTCCTCTGCGACCGCCTCCAGCACGGCGGCGATAAGCTCCGCATCTGGAGGGAGGGGAATGAATTCCTTTGCGCCGGCGCGGATGGCGGCGACGGCGGCGTCTGCGTCGGTCTTGACGCCGCAGGCGATGACCGGGACGGCGAAGCGCTCTTCCTGAAGTCCGCGGACAAGACGCGCGATATCCTGACGGATGTCGACCATCAGAAGGTCGGCGCCCTGACCTTTGCGCAGGGCGTGAAGCGCGGCGTCGACGTCGCCCGAGAAAGCGACGCGCGCGCCGCGGTCCATCGCGATTTTCGCCGCGGCCGAAAGCTGGCCCGACAGTCCGCCGACAATAAGCAGTCTCATGGTCGCGCCTTTCAGGCTTTATTGGTGCGAACGATTTCGGTCATGGTGACGCCGAGCGCGCCGTCGATCATGACGAGCTCGCCGCGGGCGATGAGGGTGTCGTTGATATAGAGATCGATCGGCTCGCCGACGCGCCGGTCGAGCTCGATGACCGATCCGGCGTCGAGCGCCATCAGATCCGCAATGGCGATGCGCTTCTTGCCGAGCACGGCTGACACTTTCACCGGCACGTCGAGGACGCTTTCAAGGCGCGGCCGCGCGCGCAGGGCGCCGCCGCCGGCGTCGGCGTCGATGTCGGCGAGAACCGCAGTCGCGAGGGCGTTGTGGTCGGCGGTCATGGCTTCTGCTCCCTTGGCGCGCGCAGCGACCGGACGATCGCGGCGGTCGCCTCCGTGATTTCCTGGCGGGTGCGGCGCGCTTGCCCGCCGCGCCATTCCAGTCGCATCTCGCCCGCCGACAACGAGGGGTCGGCTTCGAGCGCGACAAAGTCGTCGATGCGCCGCGCCTTGAGAGCGGCGTCAAGCTTCGGCGCGAGGCGCTCGCGGCTCGTCCGCGAAAGCACGAGGCGCGCCGGGCGGCGATCGTCGGAATGCGCTGTCAGGCGACGGAGCAGGTCAAGGGCGGCGTCGAGCTCGCGCGCGTCCGCGAGGCCCGCGGCGAATTCCTCCAGGAATTGCGCGGCGGCGGCGACCATCTGCGCCTGATCGCGCTCGCGCGCTTCGGCGATCTTGGATCTTTCCCTTTCCAGCGCATCGGCGATGCGCGCCAGCGAAGCGGCCTCGTCCGCGGCGATCGTCTCCATCGCCAGACGGCGGCCTTCGATAACGCCCTCGGCGCGCGCTTCTTCCAGCGCGCGGTCGCTGACGGCGGCGCGGCGCGTCTCCTGGACGACAGGCGCGGCCGGCGCCTCGAAGTCGGGCAGGTCGAAGGGTTTGGCTGTTGCGCCCATCAATAGACGAGCTCCTCGTCCTTGTTCTTCGAAAGCACGATCTCGCCTTCGTCGGCGAGCCGCTGCGCGGTTTCGACGATGCGGGTCTGCGCCTCCGAAACGTCCTTCTGGCGAACGCCGCCCATGATCTCGATGTCGTCGCGCAGAATTCCCGCCGCGCGCTCCGACATGTTGATGTAGAAATGCCGGCTGACCTCCGCCGCGGCGCCCTTGAGCGCGAGGGCGAGGTCTGACTTGTCGACGAAACGCAGCAGCGTCTGCGTGTCGGCGGGGTCTAGGCAGACCAGGTCCTCAAAGACGAACATCAGCGCGCGAATGCGGTCGGCGGCGTCGGGGTTCTTCATCATCAGCGCTTCCATGAAGCGCCGCTCGGTCGCACGATCGAACTTGTTGAAGATGTCGGCGATGGCGGCGAAGGGATCGCGATCCTCGCCGCGCGACAGCGCCGCCATGAACTCAGTCTTCAGCGCCTGCTCGATCTGGTCGATCACTTCCTTCTGGATGGGACCGAGCGTCAGCATGCGGCCGATGACTTCCTCGGCGAAGAGGCCGGGCAGGGCGGCGAGCACCTTCGCCGCATGATCGGCGCGCACGCGGGAAAGAACGACGGCGACCGTCTGCGGATGCTCATTGCGCAGATAGCCCGCAAGCACGCGCTCATTGACGTTCGCGAGCTTCTCCCACATCGTCTTGCCTGCAGGACCCTTGAGGTCTTCAAGGATTGCGTCCGCCATGTCCGCGGGAACGACGTTCTTCAGGAACCGGTGCGCGGAAGCGGCCGATCCTGAAACAGCGCTCGTCTCGGACAGGCTCGCCATGAAATCCTGGAGAAGGCCTTCGACGACGTCGGGGGCTACCGACCCGAGCTTTGAAATCGCGCGCGTCACTTCGCGGATTTCATCTTCGTCGAACGAGGCCCAGATCGGCTTTGACGCCTGTTCGCCGAGCGCCAGCATGACGACGGCCGCGCGCTCGGGCCCTGTGAGCTGATCGACGGCGGTGATCGGTTTGCCGGTCATGACGCTTTCCGGATCCAGTCTTTGAGAATGACGGCCGATTCAGTCGAGTTGGATCTGACGACGTCGGCGACGCGGCGTATCGATGTCGCCGGCGCCGAGACGTCGCCGGCGGCGGCGGGGGCCGGCAATGCGGCGCCCGTCGCCGCCGCAGGGGCGCCGATGGCGGGCGCAGGCGCAGGGGCCGGCATGCGCGGCGCCGTCACCAGCGGACGCAGGACAAAGAAGATCAGGGCAAGGATGATCGCCGCCGCCGCCGCGAGTTCGCCCGCACGCTGATAGCCGCCGCTTGATGCGATCGGCTCGGCTGCGGCGTCCGCCGGCGTCCCGCCTATGCCCGCGCCGATCGCCTCGGGGGGAAGAAACGCCATCTCAACGACATTGATCTGGTCCCCGCGCGCCGGATTATAACCGACGGCGGCCTGCACGAGCGAGCCGATGCGGGCGAGTTCGGCGGGATCGCGGGCGGTTCCGGTCGCATTGAGGGCGACCGCGACGGACAGCCGCTTCACGCCGCCGATCTCGCGCACTTCGTTGCGAACGGTGCGCGTCATTTCGAAATTCGTCGTTTCCTCAATGCGGCGTGCGGACGATGTCGATGCGGCGCCGTCGGCGGCCGGCTCTACGACGGCCGCTTCCGGCAACTGGTTGGCGATGGTGACGCCGCGCTGGAGGGCGGGATCGCGATCGTTCGACTGATCCTCGACGGTTGTGGAGGACAGGACCGTCTGGCTGTCGGGGTCGATGATGTTCGCGGTTTCGGTGATGCGGCTGAAATCAAGCTCCGCCGCGACCTGCACGCGGATATTGTCCGGACCAACAATGCGCCCGACGATGTCCTCGACCGTACGGCGGATGCGCGCCTCGGTCGCAGCGATGCGCTCATCGACGCCGCCGGCGGTCGCGAGCGGATCATCGCCCTCCTGCCCGGAAGCGAGGAGAGCGCCCGCCTGGTCGAGCACGGTGACGCGGCTCGGCTTGAGGCCCGGGACGGCGGATGCGGCGAGATTGACGATCGCCTTGACGGATCGCTTGTCGAGACCGCCGGGGGCGTCGACGACGATTGAGGCGGTGGCGTCCTGGCGGTCGCGGGCGAACAGTTCGCGCTCCGGCATCACGAGGTGAACCCGCGCGCCGCGCACGCCGGAAAGCGTCGCGATGGTCCGCGCAATTTCGCCTTCGAGCGCGCGCAGCTTGTTGATGCTCTGCTGGAACGACGTGACGCCGAGCGCATCCTGCTTGTCGAAGATCTCATAGCCGACCGCGCCCGTCGACGCGACGAAGCCGTCGGCGGGCGCGGTCGGCTATGAGA
>CAZGXT010000112.1:0-9450 GCA_964529675.1 uncultured Caulobacterales bacterium | reverse complement strand
CATGCGCACAGCGTCGAATGCTGGCGCGGAGACGAGCTCGCGGGCGGGCTCTACGGCCTCGCCATCGGCGAAATTTTTTGCGGGGAGAGCATGTTCTCGCTTGCGCGCGACGCCTCGAAAATCGCGATGCTGCACCTCATCGCGCGCCTCAAACATGCGGGCTTCAAGCTGCTCGACACGCAGTTTTTCACCGATCACCTTTCGCAGTTCGGCGTAAGGGAATGTCCGAACACGGACTATCAGGCGATGCTGGCGGCGATGCTGGTCCGGCGCGCGGACTTCAGAAAACCGCCGCTTCAGCTGTCGACCTTGACGGTTTTGCAGTCGATCACCCAGATGTCGTAGACGGGGTGCTGCAACGCGCTCAGCGCGGGGCTGGAGGCGAACATCCAGCCTGAGAAGATCATGTTCTGCGGAAGCGCTGGAACCGCCGCCGGCGCCGCGGGCGAAAGCGCGCCGTCATGGTCGCCGGCGGCGGGCGCCGGCGTGCTTTTCACTTTGGCCGCCGCCTTCGTCTTCTTCGGCGCCGTAATCTTGAGATTGGAATTCGGCGGCGGCGTCTGATCGAAGATTTCAACGAACGCGGTCGTCTCCGGAAATTCCTCCGGCGGGCGCTTGTCGCAGGTGCGCGCCGCGATCGTCAGCGTACCGAAGGTCGCCTCGCCGTCCATCGGGATCGTGATGTCCGTATATTTGGCGACGATCTTGTCGAGCGCGCGCAAGGTGACCGAGACGGGCTTGCGCTTTTCAACCTTGGCGATTTCCGGGAAATCGGCGTCGGGGGATCCAAGGCTGAGTTCGTCAAGCTCGCTCGGCCCCGGCGCCGCCGAGGGCTCCGCCGGCGCCGGCTCTTGAAGGAGAATGTCGTCGAGCGCCGGGTCGCTAGGCTGCTCGGTCGTCTGCGCGAGCGCGCCGCCGGCGCAAAGGCCCGCCGCAAGAACAGTCAAAAGCCGTCTCATAGTCCGTCTCCGGAGGAAGGGTCTGGCACCGGCGCGTCCGCGGGCGGCGATTGGCTTGCGTCAGATTTGGCGGCGTTCCCTGAAAACGCCTGCATGGCGAGGCCGAGGAGATCAACCGAACCCTGGGTGATTGAAATCGTGTCGCCGGCCGCGAGCATGAGGTCGCTGCCGCCGGGTTCAAGCGCGATATGGGCGCCGCCCAGAAGCCCGTCCGATACGACCTTCGCGGCCGTGTCGTCAGGAAGCTCGACGCCTGAAGAGACGTTCAGCGTGACACGCGCCTCATAGGTCTGCGGGTCGAGCGTGCTCGCCGACACCGCGCCGACCTTGACGCCCGCGATGCGCACCTCCGACCCCACCGTGACGCCGTCAATGCGGCCGAAGACAGCCTTGACCGGATAGGTGCGCGCGGTCGCCCCGCGGCCGCTGACCTCATAGGCGTAGTACAAAAAGCCGGCGGCGACGCCGAGGACGCCGACGCCGACGATCGTTTCAAAGATGCTGCCCTTCGCCATCGTCCGTACTCGATCCTTTGCGCTCAAACCTTTTCCGCTTCCGGCGACCACGCCTCATAATCGGCCGGTACGCCGCTCTCGCCGCGCGCAAGACTGCCCGGCGGGCGATAGGCGAGCGGCGTCCCCGTCATGTTCGGCAAATGGTCCTTTTCAAAGGCGCGGCGCTTCAGGGGCGCGTCGGTCGGCGGTTCGTCAAAGGTATGGTGAAGCCAGCCGTGCCAGTCCGGGGTCACCCGGCTCGCCTCGGCGACGCCGTGATAAACGACGAAGCGGCGGCGCATTCCGTTCGGCCCGGTCTTCCCGGTTTCCTCGAAATAGCGATTGCCCTGCTCATCCTTGCCGACGAGGCGCGCGCCCTTCCTCCATAGCGAGAAGGAGGTGCCGAAGGTCGTCGAATCCCACCAGGCGAAAAGCTGTTTCAGCATGACTCTCTTTTTGCTTCGTCGATGAGCGCCTGGCGGCGCGCCATCCGTTCCGGGCCGAACATCCGCGCCCGGTCGGCCGCCGAATAGAATTCTTTGTAGGCTTCGGCGCCGGCGGGCAGGGTCACCCAAGTCTGTTTCGTCGATGTGAATATATGAACATCCGGCGGGCAACGCGACGGGTTATCGAGCGTTCCTACCCTGACAAAGGCGAGTTTGGCGTCGAGCGTGGCGTAATGGCTCCAGACCGCCACCCGGCAGGCGGGACAGCGGGCGATTTTCTGGCCCTTGCCGCTGGCCGAGGGGGTGAGAACGAGGTCGGGGACGGATCCCTTAACTTCCAGCCGGTTCGTTTCGATCATGGCGTTCACCGCGTAGGCCGAGCCAGATTCCCGCTGACACCAGCTGCAATGGCAGCAATGGGTGAAAATCGGCGCCGCCAGGAACGAGTACCGCACCCCGCCGCAGTCGCAGCCGCCGGTTGCAAAAGAAGAGTCTGTCGCTGAGATCATCTCATTTGACCCAGTTCTCGACCGCGAGCCCCGAAATTCGCCGGAACTCGCGTTCGTTGTTCGTAACCAGCGTCAGATTGAGAGCGATCGCACACGCGGCGATCCAGAGATCGTTGCCGCCCATTGTTTCGCCGTCGATTTCCA
Organism: uncultured Caulobacterales bacterium; assembly: GCA_964529675.1. GTDB lineage: Bacteria > Pseudomonadota > Alphaproteobacteria > Caulobacterales > Parvularculaceae > Amphiplicatus. The sequence continues at coordinate 6,898 of CAZGXT010000112.1, read as the reverse complement.
GTCGCCGCCGCACCGCGCCATAGTGAGCGCCGGCCGACATCGGAATAGGGAGCACAATCAGGCGCTCGACAACCCGCGCCAGCTTGTCTTTCACCGTCGGCGACGCGGATTTTTCTGCGCCGTAGCAAAGTTCGCCGTACGTTATGGTCGATATCGCGGCCTCGCCTTGCGACAGCGACGCGAATTTCTGCGCCGCTTTGCGTGACCGGCCCGCGCGCAGATAAATGCAGATGTCGGTATCGAGAAGATATTTCCCGGCCACCTAAAGACCCTTGCGCCTTTGCGGCGGACGCTCGTCCTTGATTCCCTCGAACATGTCGTCGGGCAGCGCAGTCAACAGGTCGAGCACGTCGAGAAGGCCCTCTTTTTTCTTCGGCGGCCGCAGGACGATTTCGTCGCCGCGGCGAAAGATATCGAGTTCCTTGCCTTCGACCCGAAACGCTTTGGGCAGGCGCACGGCCTGGGAGTTGCCGGACTTGAAAACTTTAGCGGTGGCCATGGCGTCGCCTATGTATACCCATAAAAGTATATACATCCATTCCGGCCGGATTCAAGGCGCCCTGATGCGCCGGGCCCGGGCTTTGCCGCATCAGGGTCGCTCGCCAATCCATGCGTAAAATCAGCGTTCTATCAATTTGTTGCGAGACACGCAGAACATTGAGATGAGGGCGGCCCGCCGATACTATGTGTGGGGTATGAAAGGGTCCGCGCCGGCCATGCGCTTTGAGAGGCATTTTACGACCGCGAAGGGCGGCCCCTATCAGGGGATCCGCTTTCGCCGCGTCGACAGCGAGCTGCGGGCGGCTTCGGGCGAGGTCCTTCACGCCATTCCGGACATCGAAGTCCCGGCGGACTGGAGCCAGACTGCGGCGGATATTCTCGCGCAGAAATATTTCCGCAGGGCGGGCGTGCCGGCGGCGACGAAACGCGTGGCCGAAAAGGGCGTGCCGGACTTCCTGCAGCGCTCCGTCCCCGACGTCGCGGCGCTGGCAAAGCTTCCGCAGGAAAAGCGGTTCGGTCCGGAAACCAGCGCCCGGCAAGTCTTTGACCGGCTCGCCGGCGCCTGGGGCTACTGGGGCTGGAAGGCCGGCCTTTTCGCCGGTGCGGGCGAGGCGGAAATCTTCGTCGATGAAATGAAAGCGATGCTCGCCCGCCAGATCGGCGCGCCGAATTCCCCGCAATGGTTCAACACCGGGCTTCACTGGGCCTATGGCGTCGAGGGCGAAGGCCACGGCCATTTCTATGTCGATCCGGCGACCAACGCCGTCGTCGCCTCCGACAACGCCTATGAGCGTCCGCAGCCGCACGCCTGCTTCATCCAGTCGGTCGGCGACAATCTCGTCGGCGAGGGCGGCATCATGGACCTGTGGTCGCGTGAAGCGCGGCTCTTCAAGTTCGGCTCGGGCGCCGGCGCCAATTTCTCGGCGATCCGCGGCGCGGGCGAACCCTTGTCGGGCGGCGGCAAAAGCTCGGGCCTGATGAGCTTCCTGAAGGTCGGCGACGCGGCGGCGGGCGCGGTGAAGTCGGGCGGAGTCACCCGGCGCGCCGCGAAAATGGTCGTCGTCGACGGCGACCATCCGGATATTGAGGACTTCATTCGCTGGAAAGCGGTTGAAGAGGAGAAGGTCGCCGCGCTGGTCGCCGGCAGCCGCGCGCTGAGCGCCCACATTCCGAAAATCATCGCCGCCTGCTGGGCGTCGGACGGAGACGACCGCACCGACCCGCGCAGAAATGAGATGCTGAAAGCGGCGGTCAAGGCGGCGAAGAAAGATTTCGTGCCGGAGGCCTCGATCCGCCGCGCCATCGAACTGGCGCGCGCCGGCGCGCGGTCGGCAAGCGTCGCGCGTTATGATCTCGACTGGGACGGCGAGGCCTATCGCACCGTCAGCGGACAGAACTCGAACAATTCGGTGCGCTTGACCGACGCCTTCTTCGAAACGCTGGAAAAGAACGGCGACTGGACGCTGACGCGCCGAACGGACGGGACGGCGGCGAAGACCATCAAGGCGCGCAAGCTCTGGGATGCGATCGCCGAGACCGCGTGGGCTTGCGCCGATCCGGGCCTGCAGTTCCACGACACGACGAACGCCTGGCACACCTGCCCGGCCGGCGGCGAGATCCGCGCCTCCAATCCGTGCTCGGAATATCTCTTCCTTGACGACACCGCCTGCAATCTCGCCTCGATCAACCTGTTGAAGTTCAAGACCGCGGCGGGCTTCGACGCCGACGGCTTCGAGCACGCCTGCAGGCTGTGGACGGTGACGCTCGAAATCTCCGTCGGCATGGCGCAGTTCCCCTCGCCCGCGATCGCGCGAAATTCCTACGACTACCGGACGCTCGGGCTCGGCTACGCCAATCTCGGCGCACTCGCGATGGCGTCGGGACTTTCCTATGACAGCCCGGAGGCGCGCGCGATCTGCGGCGCGGTCACCGCGCTCCTGACCGGCGCGGCCTATCGCGCCTCCGCCGAGATGGCGGGCGCGATCGGCGCCTTTCCGTTGTGGCGCGAGAATCGCGAGGCGATGCTCCGCGTGCTGCGCAACCATCGCCGCGCCGCGCTCGGGGTTCGCGCCGCCGGCGAGTTCGAGGGTCTTTCGCGTCCGCCGGTCTCGCTCGATCACGGCGTCCTTGCCTGGAAGGCGCTTTCCGAACGGGCGCGGACGATCTGGAACGAGGCCTATGAGCTCGGCAGTCTCAACGGTTTCCGCAATGCGCAGGTTTCGGCGATCGCGCCGACGGGGACGATCGGCCTTGTCATGGATTGCGACACCACCGGCATCGAACCCGATTACGCTCTCGTCAAATTCAAGAAGCTCGCCGGCGGCGGCCAGATCAAGCTCATCAACCAGCAGATTCCGGCGGCGCTGTCCGCGCTCGGCTACAACGAAGCCGAGATTGCGGACATCGTCGATTATGTCGTCGGGCGCGGCACGCTTGAGGGCGCGCCGGGCGTCAGCCTCGAGGCCCTGCGCGAGGAAGGTTTCGCCGAGCGCCACCTGAAGGCGCTTGAGGACCGGCTGAAGCTTTCCTTCGACCTCAGCTTCGCTTTTACGCCGCAAGCGCTCGGCGAGGATTTCTGCCGCCATATTCTCGGCTTCACCGACGGCCAGATGCACGCCAGCGGATACCAGGTGCTGCGCGATCTCGGCTTTTCGGACGAGGATATTCACGCGTCCAATCTTTATGTCTGCGGCGCGATGACGACTGAGGGCGCGCCGCACCTGAAGCTTGAGCATTACGCCGTCTTCGATTGCGCAACGCCGTGCGGGCGCATCGGAGAGCGCGCGCTGTCGGTCGATGCGCATCTCACCATGATGGCGGCCGCGCAGCCCTTCGTGTCGGGCGGCATTTCGAAGACCGTCAACCTGCCGAACCGCGCGAGCGTCGCCGACTGCGCGCGCACCTATCTTCGGGCGCACCAGCTCGGCCTCAAGTCGATCGCGCTCTATCGCGACGGCTCGAAACTGTCGCAGCCCCTCGCCGCCGCGCTGCTCGCCGCCGAGGACGAGGACGACGCCGAGGAGATGGCGGCGACGATCGCGAACGCGCCCGCCGCCGAACGCTCGCGCATCGTCGCCGAGCGCATCGTCGAGCGCATCATCGAGCGGACGCCCGGCCGGCGACGCCTTCCCGACCGCCGCAAGGGCTACATCCAGAAAGCGATCGTCGGCGGCCACAAGGTCTATCTGCACACCGGCGAATTCGACGACGGCGAGATCGGCGAGATCTTCGTCGACATGCACAAGGAAGGCGCCGCCTTCCGCAGCCTGATGAACAACTTCGCAATCGCCGTGTCGCTCGGCCTGCAATACGGCGTACCGCTGGAAGAATTCGTCGACGCCTATGTCTTCACGCGCTTCGATCCCTCGGGTCCTGTCGAGGGCAACGACCAGATCAAGCACGCGACCTCGATCCTCGATTATATCTTCCGCGAGCTGGCGATTTCCTATCTCGGCCGCACCGACCTTGCGCATGTCGATCCGCAGGAATCGGCTGTCGACGCGATCGGGCGCGGCGTCAGCCGCGAGAAAGCGCAGGAAGACGCCTCGCGCCTCATCTCCAAGGGCTTTTCGCGTTCGACCGTCACCGACAATCTCGTCGTGCTGCGCGGGGGCGAATTCGACCGGCTGAGGAAGCCGGCGGGCGAGGCGCTCGCCGCGACGCCGCCCGAGATCGAGGCGCAGGTCGCCCGTCTGGCAGAGGCGGTGAACCGCAAGGCCCCGCCAGGCAGCCTCGCAGCGCCCGCCTCGCGGGCTTCGAGCGCGCGCGCCAAGGGCTACGAGGGCGACGCCTGTCCCGAATGCGGACAATTCACGCTGGTGCGCACCGGCGCCTGCCTGCGTTGCGACAGCTGCGGCGCCTCGTCCGGGTGCTCCTGACGCGGCGCGCCGGCGCCCGGGTTTAATAAAATCGAAACCAACTTTTAAGCGATCGTCAGCCCTTTGCGCCCCATTATGGGCCAAGGCGGCGAAACCGCCATATTGAACGCCTTCCGGGCGGGGACGGTTTTGATGACCCGAATGATCCTTCTCATCATACTTTTCATGGTGATGGCGTTCACGCTCGTCACCAATCTCGTCGGCGAGCGCACCGGCGGGCGCAAGGTCAACATCGTCGATGAATTCGGCCGCGGCGTTTCGAACACGCTCAACAGCGCCGACAGGCTCGCGCCCAATCTCTCCGGCGCGATCGGCAAGGTCGATGAAAGCATCGGCAAGCTCGCCAAGCTCGGCGGCGACGCCACGCCGGCGCCGGCGGTCGCTGCGTCGATGAATATTTCGAACGCCAATTTCTCCGGCGTGCAGGCGCCAAAGGCCGTCTTCGCCGGCGTTGAAATCAACGACACGAAATTCATCGGGGCTCTCCTCGACGAGGCCTCTTTCGAAGGCGCGACGGGCGCGAAGCCGAATTTCCAGAAGGCGCGCCTCGCCGGCGCGAATTTCACCGCCGCTTCCGCGCCGGGCGCCGACTTCACAGGCGCGGCGCTCGGCAAGGCGGCGATGCGCGCGGGCGACTTCACCGGCGCCAATTTCACGGGCGCCGATCTCACCGGCGCGAGCCTGTCCGGCTCGACGCTGTCGGGAGCGTCGGTGTCGCGCGCCTTCGCGCCCGGCGGGCTCTTCGTCGACGTGATCGCTGACGGCGCCGATTTTTCCGGCACGGATTTGCGCGCGGCGAAATTCACCGGCGCGAGCCTGCGCGACGTCAAGTTCGCCGCCGCCGATCTCGCCGGCGCCGATTTTTCGGGCGCCCGGCTGCAAGGGGCCGACCTCACCGCCGCCAACGGATTGACGCCGGCGCAATTGCAGGGCGCCTGCGGGGACGCCAGCACCAAACTTCCGCATGGATACGGCCTGACGGCTTGCGAATAGCGTCAGTCGCGGCTGGCGCCGGACTCGCGTTCCGGCCCGCGCCAGTCGATCGCCTGCAGCACCGCCAGCACCAGCGGCGACAGGCTTTTCGTTTCAAACCCCGGCAGCGCGGCGCGCGTCCCGAAGGCGGCGCTTTCGCGAAAGATCTCGCCGGCGACCGCTGAGACGCCCTCGCTGATCGCTGATTTGATCTCGGTGATGGCGGCCTTCGCTCCGCCGATCGTCTTGCGGAAACTGTCGATGACTTCGCCGACGGTGCGCTCGCGCGCGCCGTCGTAAAAGACCGGCCTGTTCGCCGCCGCCGCTGACGGCAGCAACGCCGCCGCGCTTGCGCCGGGTTCGGCGGAGAGGAGCGCCCGCGCGCCCTTCGCTCCGAGAAAATGCGCCGCGTATAGCTCTGCGCCGTCGACGGCGCGCCCGAGCGCGGTTTCGAGCGCCGCCTTGTTTTCCTGCGCGAGTTCGGCGGCGAGCGAGGCCGCCTTGTCCGCGTCGAAGCGCAGGTCGAGGATCGCTTGCCGTTGCGCCGGATCAGCGACGGCGTAGCGGCCGCCCGCGCCCTTGACGATTTGTGCGGCTTCGGCGGCAAGTCCGTATTTGGCGCCGAATTTCTTCACGGAAGCGAGCCAGGTCTGCTCGATGAACTGAAACAGCCCCGCGGCGGACGACGTCTTCGCCTTGGCGGACGGGTTGAGCGAGCTTTCGCGCACCGCCACGCGGTAGAGATAGTCAAAGCCGACGCCGGTCGAGGCCGACGCCTTTTTGAGGGCGCCTGAGACCCTGGCCGCGGCCGTCGCGGCGCCGATGGCGTCAGTCATGGCGGACAATCCGGTTTTCGGGAAAACGCTCGCAGGTCATGGTCAACAAACTCCTAACTCGTCACGGAATGGTGGAATCGCGCGGGGCTGAACGCGGGCGGCGGCGCCTGACCGCGCGCGATGAGGCGATGGATCGCGTCCGCCGTCGCCGGCGCGAGGAGCACCCCGTTGCGATAATGGCCGAGCGCATAGTGAAGGCCCTTCGGCCCGTCCGGCGCCGGTCCGATGACGGGCAGCGCATCCGCCGTCGCCGGGCGCAGGCCCGCCCAGCGTTCAATCTCGACGCCGGCGGCGAGCGCCGGGACGGCGCGCACGGCGCCTTTTTTCAGCCGCTCAACGCGCGCGGCGTCCGTATTGATCGAGGCGTCGCCCGCAATTTCGCTGGCGCCGACGACGAGGCGCCCGTCCGCCTTCGGACAGAGATAGGCGCTCCTGGTACGGATGACGCGCGAGGGCGAGGCCGACGCCCGCGCGAGCGCCAGCGCTTCGCCCTTGACCGGAAAGATCGACCCCGCCGGCAGGCCGGCGAGGCCTTCGATGCGCGCGCCGGTCGCGATAACGACGGCGCCGGCGGCGAGCCGTTCGCCCGACGAGAGCCGGACGCCGCGGACCGCGCCGCCTTCCCGCTCAATCGCCGTAACGCGCAGGCCGCGCACGAGCCGCCCGCCATGGCGCGCGATCGCCGCCGGCAGGGCGCGCATCAGCGCGCGC
>CAZGXT010000111.1:0-9576 GCA_964529675.1 uncultured Caulobacterales bacterium | reverse complement strand
GAAGAAGTCTTCGGCACGGTCGAGAACTCCGCGCTGCAGACGAAGGGCGGCTCGGTCGGCCTCTCTTATGTGTTCGAAAACGGCTTCTTCGGTTTCTCGGCGACGGGCCTCGACACCAATTACGGCGTCCCCGGCGGCCATGAGGAAGAAGAAGACCCGATGATGATGGCCGGCGAGGAGGAGGAAGAGGGCGGCGTCAGTATCGACCTGCGCCAGCGCCGGCTCGATTTCGACAGCGAGGTGAACGGCGACTTTCTGCTGTTCAATCGCGCCAAGCTGCGCGTCGGCTACGCCGACTATACGCATACGGAGGTTGAACCCTCCGGCGAGGTGGGAACGGTGTTTGACAATGAGGGGCTCGAGGGCCGCTTTGAACTGGTCGACAAACCCGTGACGCTCGGTTCGGGTGAGCTCAACGGCGCGGTCGGTTTCCAGTGGCGCCTGCGCGACTATTCGGCGATCGGCGAGGAAGCTTTCGTGCCGCCGACGGAGACGAGTCAGTATGGCGTCTTCGCGCTGAAGGAACTCAGCCTCGGCGCGCTGCGCTTCGAACTCGGCGGTCGTTACGAGACCACCCGTCACGAGGCGCCGGATCTGTTGATCACCCGTGACTTCGACGCCGTCTCGGTGTCGGGCGGCGTCGGCGTGACGCCGGCGGAAGGCTTCTTCCTCGGCGTCACCGGCTTCCGCACCGAGCGGGCGCCCGCCGTCGAGGAGCTGTTCTCGGACGGACCCCACCTGGCGACGGGCTCTTTCGAAATCGGGGACGCTGATCTTGGACTCGAAACCGCGCGCGGGGTCGAAGCGACCGCAAAATACGGCGATGACCGCTTCTCCGTCGCGATCAACGGCTTTTACACCTCGTACCGCGACTTCATCTACGAGGCGGAGACGGGTCTTGAAGAAGACGGCCTGCCCGTCTTCCAGTTCGTCGCCGCCGACGCGACCTTCAAGGGGTTTGAAGTCGTGACGGAAGCCGAACTCTTCAAATGGCGGGGCTTTGACATCCACGCCGACGCCTTGGTCGATTATGTGCGGGCGACGGTCGATGCGGCGAACGAGAACCTGCCGCGCATTCCGCCGCTGTCAGGCCTTTTCGGCATCGAGGCGAATTCGGACCTCTTCGACGTCCGCTTCGAGGCTGAATACGCCGCCGAGCAGGACCGGATCGCCGACTTTGAACTGCCGACTGAGGATTATCTGCTGCTGCACGCATTCCTGACCGTGCGGCCGATCGCCGGCAAGGAGCTCGCGATCCGCGTCGCGGCGCAGAACCTCAGCAATGAGGACGCGCGCATCCACTCGTCCTTTCTGAAGGACGTCGCGCCGCTGCCGGGCCGCAATGTCCGCGTTTCGCTGACCGGCGCGTTCTGACGAACCGTTGAGTTTTTCTAGCAACAAAAAGCGCCGGCTTCCTTCTGGGAGGCCGGCGCGCGTTACGCCTTGCTGAATTTAAACCTTAGACCTGCTACATCAGTTTCAGGTTCGACGCAGAGGTCTTGCCCCGCTCTTCGGCGAGGTCATAGCTCACTTTCTGATTGTCCTTGAGGCCCTGCAGCCCCGCCTTCTGAACGGCGGAGATGTGCACGAAAACATCCTTCCCGCCGGTGTCGGGCGTGATGAACCCGTATCCTTTGGTTTCGTTGAACCACTTCACTTTTCCGGTCGCCATCAATTTCTCCCTGTCAGGCGTATCCTTGGCGGCGCAAGGTCGAGCGCCGCGGCGCAGCAACTAGGCGGGCGTTTGAGACGGCGTGGTCGGCGTTCGAAAGGCCAGTCAAAGTCGCGTCAAGTATTTGAAAGAGAGGGCAGGGCCGCGTCAAGCGTTATAGAAGAACGTGATCGCAGCCGCGGCGTCAGATGCCGCCCGGTTTCGGCGATCCGGGGTTGGTCAACGCCATCGCCTTGCCGCCGAGATTTTCGATCTCGTTCGCCGTCATCACCGGCGCGATCCTGGTGTCATTGCGCAGGAAGACGCCGCCGCGAAATCGATTGACGACCTTGTTTCCCGTCAGCCTCACCCCGTCCGCCGACCCGCCGCGCGTGAGGTCGTAGTTGATGACGGCGTAATTCTCCGCATCCGAGGCCTGGATGAAGACATTGCTCTCGGCGATCAGTTCGCCGCCCCGCGAGGCGTCAATGGCGTAGCTGCCGCGGCCATGGCCGTCGTCGAAGATTGTGTTCGTGACGACCGTCTTGCCTGCCAGGCTTTTCAGATGGTGGCCGATCCGGGTGCTTTCGAACGTGCTTTCCTTGACGTCGACGCGCGCGGCCCCGTCGACATAGATCGCGTGGCTCTGCCCGTCGCCGAAGCCGTTGTCGCGGAACAGCGAGCGCTCGATGGTGATGACGCCGTTCTTGTCGCCGGTTGAAAGAATCCCGTCCTCATTGCCGATGAACCGACAATTGACGACCGTCAGGTTTCGCCCTTCGTGACGCACGCCGGCCCCGTTCCGGCTCCACGACTTCGTACCGGCGAAGGTGATGTTCTCGATGCGAAGATCGACCCCGGTCAGCGGAACAAGGACGCCCTTGTCCGTGACCGCCGCCGAACGCAAGACGGTCTTGCCGTCGGCGGACCCCTTGAGGGTCATGGAGCGATAGATCTTGACGTCGGTAAGGTCGTAGTCGCCCGCCGGAATGTCGATGACGGCGCCGGATTTGGCGGCGTCGATCGCCTCGGCGAGCCAGGCGCTGTTCCCCGGCGCTGCATGGGCGGGCCCCGCGCAGAGGACGAAAATGAAGAGTGCGATCTTCCTCATGCAAGCGTTCCCTCATTGCGGCGCGCGGCTTCCTTCAGCGCTTCGGTCATCGATGCAGGCGGCATGCCGCCTGAAAATCCGGTGCGCTCGCCGACGATGAAAGTGGGCACGCCCGAAACGCCCGCCCGCCGCCAGGCGTCGGCCTCGGCGGCGACGGCCGGCCCCGTCCCGGCGAGGGCGGCAAGCGTGTCTTCGCGGTCGAGGCCGACGCCGGCGCCGATTGCGGCGAGCGTCTCATCATCGCCGATGTCGGCGAGCCTGTCCCAGAACGCTTCATAGAGCGCGAGCGTCAATTCGGTCTGCGCGCCGCGGGCGCCGGCGGCTGCGATGAGCTGATGGGCTTTCAGCGTGTTCGGCAGATGCGGCGGGGCGGCCGGGTCGAAGTCGAACCCGCTGGCGCGCGCATTGGCGCGGATCGCCTCGCGCGCCGCGGCGAGCTTTGCGGCGTCGGGAAATTTGCGCGCGTAATAGGCGTGGCGATCGACGCCTGCTGCGGGCAGGTCCGGATTGAGCTGATAGGGCCGGAAGCGCGCAGCGATTTCAAACTGGTCCTTCAAGGCGTCGCGCGCAGCGAGAAACGATTTCACGCCGACATAGCACCACGGACAGACGATATCCGAGACGACGTCTACGACGAGCGTCTTCACCGGCCGAACCCTTTCAGGCGCTCGGCCGTATCGTCGATCTCCGGAAAGTCGAGCTCGACTTCCGTCGCCAGCGCGTCCTCGAGCGGGCGGTATTCTTCATGGAGGCTGTAGAGTTTCTTGTAGGCGCTGACGGCGCCGCGGCTGCCGCCGGCGATTTCGGCCGCGCGCGCCGCGACATGGGCGTCAAGCGCCGCCTTGTCGGCGAGCGCGTCATTGGCGAGGCCCCAGCGCGCCGCCTCGGCGCCCGTGAAGGGGCGCGCGGTGAAAGACAGCTCGCGCGCGCGGCGGACGCCGATCGCGCGCGCGAGGTTCTGGCTCATGCCCCAGGTGGGGCGAAGTCCCCATTTGGCGTGCGTGTCGCCGAATTTCGTGTCGACGGTTGTGAAAATGAAATCGCAATGAAGCGCCAGCTCCAGCGCGCCGGTGAAGCAGGCGCCGTGCACCTTCGCGATGACGGGCTTCAGGCAGCGGCGGATCGCAGCTGCGGCCTCCGCCGCCTCGCCGTCAAAGGCGCCGCCGAGCCGGCCGGCCTCAAAGGTCATCTGTTGCAGGAGTTTCAGATCGACGCCTGCGGAGAACGCGCGCCCGGCGCCCGAAAGAACGACGACGCCGACATCCTTGTCGATTGAGGCGGCCCTGATCGCAGCCGTAAGCTTGGCGAGCAAAGTCGGATTGAAGGCGTTGAGCGCTTCCGGCCGGTTCATGGCGAGGGTGAGGACGCCTGACGCCTTTTCGACGAGAACTTCCGACATTGCTCCTCCTGCGCCCACGCTCCTGATCCTTAGCTGATCGCCGCCGTCGATCAACGCTCGCCGGGCGCGCCCGCAGGTCCGCGCCAATTTCGCGCTTGGCCTTCACGGTCCGGCGCCCTAATCCGGACGCCGCCTTGCGCCGCAGCATCGCGGGACAAGGCACGGTGATTGCATTGGTAAACATCGCCCGGGACCCCCCGGGCCCCGGGGAGAGCGCTAAGGCCGCCATGTCAAAACTCGTATACGCCTTTGGCGCCGGCCGTGCGGACGGCGACAGTTCGATGCGGAACCTCCTTGGCGGCAAGGGGGCGAACCTTGCGGAAATGTCCAATCTCGGATTGCCGGTTCCGCCGGGCTTCACGATCACGACCGAGGTCTGCACCGCCTATTACGCAAACGGGCGCAACTATCCGGACGCCCTTTCCGGCGAAGTCGCGGCCGCGCTCGCCGCCGTCGGCAAGCTCGTCGGCAAGACCTTTGGCGACGCGGCGAACCCGCTCCTCGTCTCGGTGCGCTCAGGCGCGCGCGCGTCAATGCCGGGCATGATGGACACCGTCCTCAATCTCGGTCTCAACGACACGACCGTCGAGGGGCTTGCGAAGCTCTCGGGCGACGCGCGCTTCGCCTATGACAGCTATCGCCGCTTCATCCAGATGTATTCGAACGTCGTCCTCGGCGTCGATCACCATGCGTTTGAAGAAATCCTCGACACCTACAAGGAAGAGCACGACCGCTTCCTGGACACCGACCTCAAGGCCGACGACTGGAAGGCCGTGATCGGCGACTACAAGGCGGCGGTGAAGGGCGAACTCGGCCGCGATTTCCCGCAGGACCCGAACGAGCAGCTCTGGGGCGCGATAAGCGCCGTCTTCGGCTCCTGGCGCAACGACCGCGCGGAGGTTTACCGGCGCCTGCACGCCATTCCGGAGAGCTGGGGCACGGCGGTCAACGTGCAGGCGATGGTGTTCGGCAATATGGGCGAGACGTCGGCGACCGGCGTCGCCTTCACGCGCGACCCGTCGACGGGCGAAAATTATCGCTATGGCGAATTCCTCATCAATGCGCAGGGCGAAGACGTCGTGGCCGGCATCCGGACGCCGCAGACGCTGACCAGGCGGGCGCGCGAGAAGATGGGGGAGGCGGCGCCGTCCATGGAAGAGGCGATGCCGCAGGCTTACGCGGAGCTGTCGGCGATCTTTACAAGGCTTGAACAGCATTATCGCGACATGCAGGACATCGAGTTCACCGTCGAGCGCGGCAAGCTCTGGATGCTGCAGACCCGGAACGGCAAGCGCACCGCGAAAGCGGCGCTGAAGATCGCCGTCGATCTCTGCCGCGAGGGGTTGATCAGCGAGAGCGAGGCGGCCTGCCGCGTCGATCCGCATTCGCTCGACCAGCTTCTCCACCCGACGCTCGATCCGAAGGCGCCGCGCGATCTCGTCCTGTCGGGGCTTCCCGCCTCGCCGGGCGCGGCGTCGGGCGAAGTGGTCTTTTCTGCGGACGAGGCCGAACGCCTCGCGCAGGAAGGACGCAAGGTCGTGCTCGTGCGCGTCGAGACGAGCCCTGAGGACATTCACGGCATGCATGCGGCGGTCGCCATCGTCACGGCGCGCGGCGGCATGACGAGCCACGCGGCCGTCGTCGCGCGCGGCATGGGCCGCCCTTGCGTCTGCGGCGCGGGCGATCTCAGGATCGACGCCAAGGGCGAGGGGTTCGCGGCGGGCGGCCGGATCGTCAAGAAAGGCGATATCGTCACCGTCGACGGCGCCGCGGGCAAGGTTTTCTTCGGCCGCGTCGCGACGATCGAACCGGAACTCACCGGCGACTTCGCGACTTTGATGGCATGGGCGGACAAGTCGCGCCGCATGAAGGTGCGCGCCAACGCCGACACGCCGCATGACGCCGAAGTCGCCCGCAATTTCGGCGCGGAAGGCATCGGCCTCTGCCGCACGGAGCACATGTTCTTCGAGGAAGGGCGCATCATCGCGGTGCGCGAGATGATCCTCGCCGGAGACAAGAAGGGCAGGGAGGCGGCGCTCGCCAAACTCCTGCCGATGCAGCGTTCCGACTTTGAAGGCATTTTCCGGGTGATGCGCGGGCTTCCGGTCACCATCCGCCTGCTCGACCCGCCGCTCCACGAATTCCTGCCGCATTCGGACGCCGAGATCGACGAGGTCGCGAAAGCCTCCGGCATGGATGCGGGCAAACTGAAAGAGCGCGCGCACAAATTGTCGGAGTTCAATCCGATGCTCGGCCATCGCGGCTGCCGCCTCGGCGTTTCCTATCCGGAAATCTACGAGATGCAGACGCGCGCGATCATCGAGGCGGCGGTCAACGTCAACGAAGCAAGCGGCGACACGATCGTGCCTGAAATCATGATCCCGCTGGTCGCCGACCAGAAGGAGCTCGCGCTGATGAAGGAGCGCGTCGACGCGGTCGCTGCGGCGGTGCTCGCCGAGCGCAAGGCCAAGCTCGACTATCTCGTCGGCACGATGATCGAACTGCCGCGCGCCGCGCTCACCGCCGACGCGATCGCCGTCCATGCCGAGTTCTTCTCCTTCGGCACCAACGACTTGACGCAGACGACCTACGGCCTCAGCCGGGACGATTCAGCGTCCTTCCTGCCCGACTATCTGCGAGCCGGCATTTTCGAGAAGGACCCGTTCGTCACGCTCGATCCCGCGGGCGTCGGGTTGCTTGTTAAGATCGCCGCCGAAAAGGGCCGCAGCGCGCGTCCCGGCCTGAAACTCGGCATCTGCGGGGAGCATGGCGGCGACCCCGACTCGATTGATTTCGTCGAGCGCTGCGGTCTCGATTATGTGAGCTGCTCGCCCTACCGGACGCCGATCGCCCGCCTGGCGGCCGCGCAGGCGGCCCTTGCTGCAACGCAAAAGAAGGCGAACTTTGCCTGAGGAAAATCAAGGGGATCGTTGGTTAACGATTCTCATATCGAGCGGTATTCTTCAGCAATTTCAGTTGGTTGACCGGCGGTCTTCAAAAGTTAAGGAAGCGTTAACAGCGCGATATTTAATTTGCGGCGCCGCCGCTCGTGCGCCATAATCCGGGTCAACAAGGCGCGCGTGAGGCGCGTCTTTTGCTAGTGGGGCGTCAGGGGCCGCGCAGGGCGCGGGCTCAGGTGGAACAGCCGGTCGCGAGGTCGCGACGGTTACGAGAGCGTGAGAGAACTGGCCGGAAAGGCGGAAGATCCGTGATGAAGCGGACACCAAGCTGGAACCGGTCCTGGATTTGAACGGGCCTGCTGAAAGGGCAGGCGTAACGGAAGAGACCCGAGGAACTGACCGCTGATGAAGCGTCCCGACTTGCATCTGATTCCTGATTTCCATTGGCGCGAGGTCAACTGGACCGCCCGCAGCCTTCTGGCTGTAGCGGGCGTCGCCGTGTGCATCCTGATGACCGCGATGAGCGCGACCGCCTCCGTCAAGGAAGGCAAGATCGCGCGCGCCGCCGCCGAAGACCTGGCGGACGAGGCCGAGCTTGTCGCTGACTATGCGACCTTCCTCGCCGAGGCGACCGCGATGGCGCGCGAGGAGCTTGAGGCCCCGCGCGTGAAGCCCGCCTTGCGCCCCGCAGCCTTCGCCGGCGCCGCCCCGCGCGTCGACGATCTTGTCGCCATCGACTTCACGGATTTCGACGTCGCACGCCATGAAGGCGCCGAACGCAATTGCCTCGCCGAAGCGATCTATTACGAAGCGCGCAGCGAGAGCCGCGTCGGCCGCATGGCCGTCGCCGACGTCATCTTCAATCGCGTGGCGAGCCCGGTCTATCCGGACACGATCTGCGAGGTCGTCTATCAGGGGTCGAAGCGCCGCACCGGCTGCCAGTTCTCCTTCACCTGCGACGGTTCGATGAAGGCGCGGCGCAACCAGCGCCAGTGGCGCGAGGCTGAGCTTCTCGCCGGCGCGATCATGGCGGGCGTCAGGAAACCCGTCAGCCGCAACGCCACGCATTACCACGCCGATTACGTTTCTCCCCCGTGGGCGGACACGCTCTCGCCGACGGCGGTGATCGGCACGCACAAATTCTATCGCTTCCAGTCGAAGTCGATTGTCGCCGCCGCGCCCGCGGCGATGTAGGTCGGCCTCCGGCCCGCCGGGCTGCCCCGACGGGTCAGCGGGGCGAGCCCCGTCCTGCAGCCAGTAATTCCTCGATCGCGCCGGCCGCCCGCTCAATATCATCCGCCTCAAGACGATCGGATTTCAGCGTTGCGATCGCCGCGGGCCCGCGCCTGCGCCCGCGGACATAGAGCGGATCATAATGCTCCCGCATCAGCGACAGGACGAGCGTTCGCCAGTCGCCGGCGGCGGCGAGCGCCAGCCAGTCTTCGACGCGCTCCTTCGGGTGAAACGGCCGCAAGCGCTCGACGGAGGCGGCGACGAGACCGGGGACGGCGATGAAGTCGGCGTAGCTCCGAAGAATGGCGTCCGCGCGCGCCTCGATCGGCGCCGACAAGGCGATGCGCGGACTTGCAATCATCGCCTTCCAGAACCGGCGGGGCAGGGTGATGCGGCCGATGTGCGCCGACTCCGCTTCGACCGCGATGGGCGCCGCGCCGGCGCGGCGCAGCGCATCGAAAAGCCCCGATTCGAACAGCTTCTGCGGCGGCTGCGTCTCGCCGGGCGTTTCGCCGAAGACTGAGCCCTTGTGGTTTGCGAGCGCTTCAAGGTCGATGACCCGTACGCCGCGCCGGGCGAGCGCGGCGAGCATCGCCGTCTTGCCCGCGCCCGTCTCGCCGTCGATGCGGACGAGAGCG
This sequence comes from uncultured Caulobacterales bacterium, assembly GCA_964529675.1. GTDB lineage: Bacteria > Pseudomonadota > Alphaproteobacteria > Caulobacterales > Parvularculaceae > Amphiplicatus. The sequence goes on along the minus strand of CAZGXT010000111.1, from coordinate 644 downwards.
AGCGGCGCGTCGCTCTCGATCAGCGCGCCGACGACCAGCCGGCGCCAGGTCCTGTACCCGCCCTCGACGACGCCGACGCGCCAGCCGATCGCGGAGAGAATCGTCGCCATCGCGCTCGACCGCATGCCGCCGCGCCAGCAATAAAGCAGGGGCCGGAACTTCGCCGGCTCTCCGGCGAGCGCGGTTTCAAGATGCCGCGCGACATTGCGCGCGATATGGGCCGCGCCGATGCGTCGCGCACGAAAGCGGCTGTCCTGCACATAGATCGTCCCGACTTCCGCGCGCTCCTCATTGGAGAGGACGGGAAGATTGATCGCGCCGGGGATGTGATCCTCGGCGAACTCGGCGGGCGAGCGCACGTCGATGACGCGATCAAAGAGCGCAAGACTCTCAGGGCTGAGATCGGCGACGGGTTCGATCATCGCATCATGGCTTGTCGCAATTTCGCAGGCCTTGCAAGGATGCGTCGTGACGCCCTTCAGCGCAGGGCTCCTCAGCATGAAGAAGATTTCTCTTCATCGTAAGGGGCCGCCGCCGACGGCGTCACAAAGGATGCTTGCGGGCCGACTTGGCTTGCTCCATACCCCGCCCATGACCGGCATGATCGGAGAACCGCGCCTCACCTCGCTCGCCCATGGCGGCGG